>NZ_JBHSDI010000049.1:0-26258 GCF_042651045.1 Marinobacter lacisalsi | reverse complement strand
CTGATGCCTTCCTGACCGGCTAACTCGGCCACTGTCAGGCTGTGAGGTGGCGCCATCTTCTGGAGAATGGCTTCCTTACGTTCCGGCGAGTAATAGGGCATGGTTATCCTCTGAAATCATCAGGCGACAACTACGCTGACACATAGGGGACGCCATTCACCACCAGTTCGAACAACAGACGCTGAACAATTTTGCGGCTCCCCTCAAACCGCTGCTGGGCTTTGAAGGCATGATTCGTCACCAGGACCAGCAAGGCATCCTGTTCAGCCTGCAAGACTACCTGGAACTGGTGGACAGTACCGGGCGAATCACAAGGGACGACAAACGAGGCTCCATAGCCTCTACCGCACTACCTATTCTGAAGCGCCTTAACCTGGACCCTGAACGGTGGTACGAACGCGCTACAGCCTTTGAAGAGAGCTATCTGGATTATCGGGAACCGCGACGACGAGTGGCTTGAGCACCTCCTTCGACTCCACCAGGCCTGATTACCGGTGAAGCCTGCCGGGGCCAGCGCTCGCCCGCAAAAAGCCAAACCGATTCCGACATGTCATTCGAAAGAACACATCACTGCGACAAACTCGCTAATATCGTTCGGCGACACCCAAATCGACTGATAACCTGAGATTTGAGGAAGCTACTGGAATTACTTTTTCAGCGAGTGCATGTCCATGCTTTCATGGATCAGAAATACGAACTTACTGTAGAAGCTCCTGACATAAATCCACAATGCGTAGTCTTGAAGATTCTCTTCCAAAATGCGACTTCTCAAATTATCGCTAACGACGCTTCGGTCACCTCCACTGGTTCGTCCAGAGGATAAAGCCACCTCATTCTTCGGGTAGTTAGAACGAAGAAAATCCCCAATAATACCAACACCCTCTGATAGATTCTCAAAAGGAATTAACAAACCATAATATTCTTCAAAAACACGAACAGCCTTCTCATAGTCAGGAAAACCGGATATCCTTCTGCACTGTGTGTTTGAAACATAAGGCTTATCGAACGTCAAGGAATATTCGAAAAAATCTTCTATATCAAACTCTACTGCATATTTGTGGAGTTTATGTTCGGGCCTACCTTTCAAATAATAATATAGCGATATTATTCTATCTACAGGATCTCTAACGACAGAAAAATACCAACTTAGGTCATGGACCTCAACCGAGGTACTAAAATTATTATGGCCAGCATAAATACTGTATTTCCTAAGCACATCAGGCGATATATCAGACCACTTACAAAAATCAGGACTAGACTTTTGGTACAAGCAGTTCTCAGCACCAAACAAATCACTAAAATACTTCTTCACTGTAGTTCCGGCAGTTCTTTGAGCATGAAAGAAAACCATAACTCGATCTTCAATCGATCTCAAACGACTAAGTTTTTGCTGAGCCAGATCGTCAACGTCTTGGTCCTTAATAAAATCTATTCTGATCTTGAGCGCCCGCGCATCATCAACACCTTTATCGAAAAAACCATCTAAAAAAGTATACGCAGTGTTGTTAAAAAAGCGATGACTTGCCTTTGACCTAGTGAATGGATAGTTACCTGGCCCGAGGTCACTTGTAATCTTTGTTAAATGCCTGGCAACTTCTCTCTCGTCAGAATAAACCCAAGCATCTGCACCTGATTTATCTGACTTACACTCAGTCAAGAACAGAACGTCTTTCGAAAGACCGCCATCAATGTTTGGGAGTTTAATAGCACTGCGAACCAAATTTTTTCCCAATAATCCGACAATACGTAAACGGCCAAATCCATCAAACTTAAAAACACCGCTTTTGTTAATAGAAAGGTCATCGTCCGACGCCCAAAGCACTCCCTCCTCCGTAGTTATAACAGAAGTGAATCTCAATGCCCGCCGATATTGTGACGCATCTATGAGTCTGCTTGGGATCTCATATTCTGGTTCGACTCTAGCCCATGTCTCACCGTTATCATTAGAAAAATAAATCCGATTCTGAATACCTTTGTCACCGGTAGAGATGTACCATATACCTAAACCGAAATGAAAAAAACAGGTGTGGAAATGCCTAATGTCCGCGCCTCCATATTCAGGAGAAGATTCAAGGACAAAAACCTTACGCCAAGTAAATCCTCCATCTGCAGATTTCCAAACATTCAACTCTTTTGGCTTCGCATCTTTTGTGACAATATATTCGGAAAAGATAACATTCCCTTCACTATCCTCATCAATGCTTGAAGACCCATGCCACGGCCTCATAATTTCTTTTACTTCTTTCTTAACTATAAATGAGCAATTTAGTAAGATAGTAATACATGGCTTCTTAGTTTGAACCAAATAACTACCGTTACTCAACGCCTTAAGGTTGGCAACACCAAAGTCTTTATAAGAAAAGTCTGCCTCCTTAACTAAGCGACCTTCTAGATCTAGCACAAAAAACTTCCCAATATGCTCAGCGTAAAAAACCGCAGATATATTGGATGAATGCTTAGGAGAATCTAGAAAAACGACAGCTTCGCTGTTAACGAAGAACTTCTCGAAGCTTATAACTGCCGGCTCACCTTCAACAAATAAAAGCGACGTCGCCACCTTGCTTTTTTCCATCACCACACTCTTTTTATTTTCAACAGGGCGCGAATCTCTGAAATGGGCAAGCTTTTCACCCCAAAAACGTCGATTAAAAAACCGGTACGGACGGTCATATATCGTACCCAAACTCAATAAAATCTTTTTCATAACGAATCGCAACCAGCTCTTTTAGGTACGGTGTCCAATACTGAGACGCCTTATTGACCGAATCGGTTTTAGACGGCGACAGATTTTTTTCCGAGAAATTCGGCAACTTTGCTTTTGGATAGATCACTCGCCAAACTACCTCCATATCTTTCCTAAAGGTTTCCTGCTTCCCAATATAACTATAATCAAACAAGTCACACATTGCGTCAGCATACTGCAAACGCCAATGATTATTCTGCTCGAAGTTTGTTTGTGCACAAATCGCTTCGACAAATTCGGGAAACGAAACATCATACCCCACACTTCTATCAAGGAACTTAACTAGCTCTCTATAGGGAGTAGATTTTTTTGGGACTATTCGATCTAAGTAACATGACAACAGTCTTGAATAAGGGTTTCTAACAAAGGTAAACTTAAAATAATTGTTATTGTCCAATATTTCTGACAGCAGGTCTTCGGAAATCTGAAATGGAGATATTAATGGTGATGCACGGCGATCATGTACGCTATCGTATTTAAATCGCGTGTTACGCGACTCTTCCGCATATAAAAAATACTTCACTGTACTATTTGCCGCCTTACCCACAGAATGAAAAATATAGCGATTTTTTAAAGAAATGTACATATGACTGTACAAGTCGTGAACTGGTTTATCAATATTCATCCACCCCCCCTTAAAGTGCGGCATTACGCGTTAGCTCGCGGAACAAAATTCCCCCGACGACTTCGCTGGCTCTTTCTGTCAGATGTAAGTCATCATAGAAAAACGAACTGTCATAAACTTCCGATTCTAAATCAATAAGATCGATATGATTTTCGTTACAAAAATCCCTACAAACATCGTTAACTGCTCTTCGCTGGGTTACCTTGCGGTGATACCTCTTTAGATCTATACCGACTTTTTTTGCCCACTCGTCGTCTGCAGCAACATTCTGTCGATGCGGTGTTGTAGCAAAGCAATGCTTTATATTATAAGTGGCCAACAGGACGTTGATAACCCTTAATGCTTTATAAACCGATCTTAGCTCTACTCGATCCTTATAATTATCTGTTAAAATCTTACCCCTCCCCAAAGGCACAAGCGGAGAAAGCCTCGAATCTCTACACCAATATCCGTTCTCTAGGGACTGTATCCGCTGATCGTTGGTTGGAACAAATACCACAACGTAATCGGGATATAAAGGAATGACCTTGTTTAAAATAATATTAATTAGGTGCAAAGAGGTAGACCCAGAATATCCGCCGTTAATTACACTTGAATTAGGAGAGAGCCGCTCTATAATTGCGTTAATCCGCTTATCTTCCCGCACAAACAAAGACTCCACAAAAGAGTCACCAAGCAAAATTAATTCGTTACTCCTTTTATCCCTATCATTTAATAGGCCATTTATGATAAAACCATTAACATCCGTATTTAATGTATAATCTCGATCCTTTAAGCTTGAAGTGGCTGAACTGAGCTGCGCTTCGCCGGGCCTTTTCATTGTTGCCTGATCACAACCCCATTCCTTAAACCTAATCACCCTTCGCATGTCACATCTCTCTCATAGCCAAAAGCCATAATAGTCTCTACTTTTTTACTGGGAGAAGTAAGCACCACCCGAGTGTTATCTTTTACAAGATTATATCGAGGAGAGCCGAAACTTGAATGAAATATGTCATTGCCTCTTCCTGAAACCAGACTGTAGAATTCGGCTGTGGTCTTAATATGAAGCTGGGAGCTTGGGAATTTCAGCGTAACTGCGTTATTTCTCAGGAAACGCAGCGAGGCTTCAGCGCCAAAATACATATTTAAGTACAGAGGGGTAACGGGGGAGTGATCAAGTATTTTTAAAACACCTTCTTCTATCCGATCTAAGAATAGTTTTCTTACGATTCTTTTGCCAAACATATAACTTTCTGCATTAATCTGTCTACCACCTTCGAGGACCTCTACTTTTGCATAATTGTCCAGCTTGGCTCGATTCCGTTCAGGGCGCCCCTTAATAAAGACAGTAGTATGCGCAAGATGTGATCTCATAAATTTTCTTATTATATTTTTCTCATTATGAGAATATAGACCTCCGTCCCCTAGAACGACGTCACCGTTTAACCAAAGGTACAACATCAAATCATCATCATGTCTATGATAGTTTGAGAGGTGTCCATTCTTTAACAAAAGATAGAACTCACCAATGTTTTTGTTCTTTCCCTTTACAATTACGTAGCCTGATTTACTATAGTCGAATAGTCTAAAATAGTCGCCTTCGCCTGGGCAGAAGGCTAGGCCCTTCTCCCCACCCTGAGTATCACCTATCATGGGAAGATATCCATCAGGCAAGGTTATAGCTCGTAAAAAGGCCTCTGCTTTCTCAATATATCGTTCCCCCGTCTGCGAAATTTCTTTCTCCCCCAGTGGAGCAAGCCCCTTAAGCTGCCTTAGCCTACCTAGCATCATCTGTTGGTAACCAGGACTATTTTCCTTGTGAACCCCCTCATCAGTGAACGCAAAGCTCACCTCATCCTTCAATCTCTCTCGATTACATCGGCGATAGTGTTCGAAATCATTCCTGTCGAACATAAGCCCTATGGTCAGGGCGATCATTGCTTGGTCAAATCCATGGTTTGTATGTTGGGAGTAGTTCTTTTCGTCGTGCAGCCAATCAAGGTGATCAACAATGATATTACCGAGTGACTGAACCCTGTGTTCTTCATCCAAAGGCCCCATCGACAAATGGCAGAATGCCAGCCAATTGGTCAGATTGCGCACACGGAATGCAGCAGCATGGTCATGCCATACAAGGGGCGAGCTCTTATTGTTACTAGCATTTTTCGCCCAGCAATGAATCGCATCCACACACAATGAGAAGTAACGATCTCGCTCTTCTTCGTTTTGTATCGCCAAGCTGTTAGTGTACCAGCTCAGGAAGGGCAAGGCTTGAAGCTGCCACCACCAGTTTCGGTCACGTTCCAGCGTTTGCCAGTCGAAGGTCAAGATATCCAGCTCAGTATCATCAAAGTGTCTGGCTTCAAACCAACGACTGTCAAAAAGCTTTTTTAGCTTTAGATAGTCAGCCTTGTTCTTAGTATTAATGGCCGCTTGGATGTAGTCAGTTGCACCCTGTGTGATACAGGCCAATAACTCTTTCGTTGTCATATGGATCTGTTAACTCTCTCGGAACAGCCGCTGCCAGCTTTGAAGGACATCCTGTGGTGATATAGCAAACGTTAACTTTTTTGACACATTGTTAGTTAACTTGCTGCTTATTATGGCCTGTTTCGCTTCTTGGACAGATTTTTTAACGTATTTGGCACCCCATATCTCTCCTGCTCCATCCCAAGCCCAGATTATTGGCGTGGTGCCAGTAAGTATCCCCTCACCGATGGCCATATGAAATGATTCATGATCAGAAGGCGACAGGACATACCCCACCATAGTAAACCAGTTGTTCACGTCGTCCCCGGGCGGATCAAAAATTACTTTATACCGTAAACTGGGACTACTATTGATGCGCTCAAAGATGTTGCGGTAGTACTTCAATTCATCCTCGCGCTTAAGGAGCCAATCGTAGTCCAGGGGATGCTTTCCTTTAACCCGCAGGCAGTAACGACCATCTTCTTCCAGCAGGGCCTCAAGCAGATCCAAAGCCCGGTCCAGGCGTTTGCTTTTGGGGGCTACCCCAACCATTCCCAGGGTGAAACGTGCATCGCCGGTTTTCTTCTTGGGTGTAAACTTGGTCTCATCCAGGTAGTTGGGGATGACAGTGGTCTTGTCGAAAGGGAAGCCTTTGAAGGTGTCCAGTGCCTGTCGGCGGGTGTGCTCACTGACAAAGCTGATAAGGTCGATATTGTCCCAGATAGCTTCTCCCATATAAGGCACACGGGCTTCCTGGGCGTGAAACCGTGCTATCAACCGCTGCCCCGGCTTCTTGTTATGGGAATACCACTTCAGATTGCCCAGGCACCACTCACAGAAAATCACATCAGCCTGGGCCAGTAAAAGCCGGCTTTTTGCCTCATCGTGCTTGTTGTGCCCCTGCCACTGATCAATCAGGAACTCGAACTGGCCGGTGGCTTCCAACTTCTTTTGTAATAGAGTGAAGAATTTCAGGTCGTGGCCGGCCACCAGCACTTTGGTCTTGTCCGAGGATCTGGTGGCTTCTGGCGCTTCGTCCAGCCATTGGCGTATTTCCCCCACGCGGGTGGTGAAGGTATGTCGCTCAGCCAGTTGCCTGAGGGTATCAGCGGCCTGCTGAGCGATTTTCGGTTCTTCAAACGCTTTCATGAGCTGGTTTTTGAACTCATCGGCACTATTGGCGAACAGTGGATAGTCCGGGCCCAGCAATTGTTCATGGAGCGGGTTGCGATTGACGATGGCGGCACAGCCGGCCCCACCGTACTCCAGCATTTTGGTAGAGTACTCGACGGTATGGTTCATGCTTTCATCGCGCCAGGACAGCCCCACCCAGGCCTGCTGCAACTGCTGCTGCACAGACTCGCGGGGCTGTGCTCCCAGCCAGTTCAGACCACGGGTGGTTTCCAACGCCTTCCGCATACGCTTTTTGTAGTCCGGATTTTGGGGCTCGTTGTGGATCTTGTCGCCGATCATCACCAGCTCACTGTCCGGTACCTGGTCGTGCACGTCTGGCCAGACAGTGGCTTTTTCCAGTGTTTTCCAGTCACCTGTGAACTTGCCAGCATAGACGGCTCGTTTCGGCCTCTGCATCAGTGGTAGCAGATTGTCTGGCAAGTCCGGAATAACCGGGGTGTAAAGGGCAAACTTACGTTGGTCACAGCCTGGCACCAATGCGTTCCACAGTTCTTTAAAACCCTGAGTCTGGCACAGAACCCGCTGGCAACCCTGTGCAAGGCGCTTCATCGTCTGACGTGCTTGTGGGGTGTACTCGTCCGTGACTTGGGGAATATCGGTCAGGTACATCCAGCATTTCGCCAGCACGTCGGGCGCATCGAGCAACTGCGTGGCTATGGCCTGCCCCCGTACGATGATTACATCGTAAGGGTGTTTTTTATCCAGGTGTACCGCCAACTCCGCCATCATAGGCAGGGTCAGGCGGCTGTGACGTTTGCCCCGCCAGTGCTCCGGAGCCGTTCCGTCAAGGACGGTGAGGTTTTCGGCCTTCGTCAGAGGACCGAACAGCTCTTGCCGTTGGGGGGCACTTTTTGCCAGGAAATCCACTTCAGCCTCGCCAGTGGCCGCTGTGGCCAGGGCTATGGTCTGTGACCAGATGGAGGAGCCGTCGATGTAGTTCAGGTCTGGGTTGGCACAAATCAGTACACGTTTGGTCATGGCTCAGCCCTCTTCTGCTTGCTTCGCCGTGCCAGCGAGCTGGAAATGGTCACTGTCGGCAAGATACAGATCCGAGCGAGACAACCTTTCGCTGGCCCCGGATTTGACCGGAGCGGCGAGGAACTCTGACATTTGCCAAACCGAGCCACTCATGCTTGCTTGCCCACTATAGGCGAAACGATCCTGGTCCAGGGCCTTGGCCCAACCACAGGCCTCCGGCTCGTAGAGGCTGGCATTGGCCAGATCCCGCAGGTAGTGCTCGCCATATTGGTTGCCGGGGCTGATCCAGCCGGCTAAGGATGCCTCGGCCTGTCGGTCCGCCAGCCATGTAGTCTGCTCACCAGGCTGCAACAAGGTGATGGTGTCACCGACTGGGCCGGCAGTCCCTGCCAGTCCCGGTGCGCAGGCAATGCCAAGCCGAAAGGAGCGGTAACTCTGCTGGTGAGCAAAGCGATCAAGCGCCTCAAGCTCTGCGTGGCTCTGCGCTTCCGCTACCAGGGCGATGGCCGGGTCAGTCGACAGACGGGTTTCCATGCCCAGCTTTTCGAAAATATTATTCAGACGGTGAGCATAGGTGTGCCTGGCAAACACTTCGCGGATGCCTGCCAGGCTGCGGCGACGCCATTCCGCGTCGTCGGTCATCAGCGTACGAATTGCCTCGTCAGCTTCTTGCTGACTATTGACCAGCCACACGGCGCCGGACTCGAACAGGTTCTCAATGCCCCGTGCATAAGTGCTGACCACCGGTGTGCCGCAAGCCATAAGCTCAAACACACGACGCGAGAACATAGTGGGCGAATCAGTCACCGAATTCACGTTGAGGAAAACCCGGTATCGGCTGTACTCGTTGCACAGCTCTTTGTAGGGAAGGCTACCCTTGATGCCAGCCTGGTATTCTTCCGGGAAAGGAAAGATGCCGGTGCCATGGTTACGGTCATAGATATCCAGCCCGTGGGCATTGGCAGCCTGCAGTAGCCAGCCCATGGCTTCGCCGCGCTCGGCGTGGCGGTTGCCGTACCAGCTGCCGGCAAAACAGGCCCTGGGCTTACGCCCCGCCAGCGGGGCGGGTTTATGCAACGCCGGCTGAGCGGCAAATGGCAAGGCGTGCACGTTACTGTTGCCGGTTTTGGCCTGGTAAGACTCCTTCATGTTGGCGTCGGTGGTAAAGATATGATCCACCAGCCGGGCGCTGCACATGAATTTGTCGTGGTGGACCGGGTCTTCCTTGTTCCAGAACAGCGTCGGAATACCCTTTTCACGGGCGTACTGGCAAAGCTGTTCAACCTCCGGGCCAGGCTTGTTAGCGTAGTCGCCCACACGGTATTGCCAGCTACCAGAGTTACCCTTCCAGGCACTTTCAATAAAGATCAATTCCGGCTTGTACTTGTCCGCCAGGGCGTGCCAGTTATCCGGGCGGGGCTGGATCAGGTTGAGGTCCTGCTCAAAGCAGCCACTGGTAAACTCGTCCATCACACCGATGACGTAGGGTTTGCCATTGGGTGGGTATTCCGGCCAGCCGAGTATGCTGATCTCGGAGGCTGTTGGTGTCGGTTTTGCTGGTGCGGGGCCGCCGGCGTTTTGTTCCGGTGCGGAGGGCTCACTGGTCACCGCTCTGTTATTCGCGGGATTGTTTTTTGCTGACTTCCTGCGTTTTGCGACACGATAAAAGGCCAGCGGTAAGGCAAGCATAGCGCGCCATGATTGTGCCGCACGAACCAGATGGTAACCCAGTTGATATCGAGCCGACTTTTTCAGAACAGAGAGCTGCCGATCAAGCGCGGCCTTGTCGGCGCTCAGGCGATTATTTTTGTTGAGTTCTCTCTTCATCTGGCTGTTCAGGTCCAGGACCTCAGCCTCAACCACTTTGAGCTTTTCGATCCGCCTACAGGCGTGCCGATATTTGTAGTTCGCCGTTCTGTAGCGCGCCTGTGTATCCTCGAGTTCAGCCTCTAACACCTCAATTTTCTGGGAATCTCTTTTAAACCGGGCACTCAGGTCGTTATATTTTTGACTGACTTCCTTTAGCTCAGCCTTAACTTGACGTTCCTCATCCAGTTTCTGGATCTTGTCTATGAGCGTATTCAGTTTTTGGTTGGCGAGGGAAACGTCAGCTGATATCTGGCTGGCATCATTATCCTGTACCAGGGTATCCAGCTTACTATAGGTGTCTGAAATTTTTTGATGAATCGAATTGGCGACTTCGGCTCCGGCCAAGGCGCCGACCTTATTGTTAACTTCAGCAATATTATCCAGAATCTTCCCGGAACGATCGCCCTTGGACAAGAGACCAATATTTTTGTTCGCTTCGGATACACCCTCGAAAAGGCGCTTGGCATTTTCATCAGAAACGACCAGGGTATTCAGGATTTTTTTTGTATAAAAACGAGTCAATTCGTCGCCGGACAATATGTTCTGGCTTTCATTTTGCTTTCTTTCGAACACGAAGAAATCAGCAAACGACGTATGAGAAGGATCGTTAACAGAAAAAGGAAATCGATTCGGTGTTGCAGATACCAATGACCACTCTGGCTTCAACTGCCTGAGGTCATCCAGCACGTTCCGGAACCGGACATAGGAAGCCGACGCATTCACGCCAGCCCGGCTTCCCTGCTCGCTGTTGCTGTAAACTATGACAAAGCGGGAAGATACTGCGAACAGGTGATTGAGATAGTCGCGGTATACATCATCGTTGGAAAGGTGATAGATGACATCCAGAGAAAGACCCAGTTCCGCCCGGAACGAATCAGCATCGAAAGCCTGCGGGTCATAGACATGGAACTGCTTGGACGCATCCTTCGCAAATACATGCTCGCATTGCTCAATTACGGTCGGGCTGATATCCAGCCCTGTGTATTCTGGATACTCGGCCAATGAAAGTTGCGCACCGTCCCCACACCCCAGCTCCAATACAGTCTGAATATCATTTTCTCGAACGAAATCGTTGAGGAACTGTGCCTTGAACTGCGCTAAACGCCCGTAGGAGCCAGAACCGCTGTTTTTACCAGTGGCGTATCGTTTTTCCCAGTATCCGGCCACATCGAAGTACTTCTTATGCCCCAACTCGGCGTGCTCAATAATCAGCAACGGGCAATCTTTAGCCTGCACCCCCGGCAGCTGGTAACCAAGCGCCGACAACTGCTGTTGATTTCCCGTAGACAAATCCGCCTCGCCCAGGACAACAACAAGCGGTCGATCTTCTGTCCTCATCAGTAACTCAAGAGTGGTACCAATTGCACCATCCTTCCCGGCGTCCAACAGCAATACACTGCAGTGCTCAAGTGATTCTGCTGACTCCGGCACCCCGATGCGTAGCCGGTTCCCGAAACGATTGCCGAGGCTGCTCTTGAGCGACTCGTCACCTCCGATAAGCTGGAAACTCCCACCAAGCCCGAGGTCGTTGAGGTAACTGCAAATCGCATCAAGCTCCTGAGTTTCTGTCTGCATTTTAAGCCTCTTCAAGTTAATAGGCCCTCAGGCCGCCCAGATTCCACGAGTATCAATGACGACTTTGCCTTCAAGTTCACCCGGAGAAATCTCCTTGAACGACTTATGATCTACTAACATCACAACAATGTCGGCGCTTTTCAGGGCTTCCTCCGCCCCGCTGAGGGAAGTCCTTTCTACAAAGTCTTCTGGAAGTGCTTCAATATTTGGCTCAACGATCAGTATATTGCCGGGTATATTGGTAACCATACTCTGCGCGATCTTCAGCGCCGGGCTCTCCCGCAAATCATCAATATCCGGCTTGAAGGCCAGGCCAAAGCAGGCGACGGTCACGTCTCTGGCGGTCTTGTCCGGATGTGCCGTCAGGAACTTGCCGACTTCCTGCTGAACCTTCTCCAGCACCCACTGCGGCTTGCCATCATTCACTTCCCGCGCCGTGCGGATCAGCCTTGCCTCCTCCGGTGTTTCGCTGACGATAAACCAGGGGTCCACCGCAATACAGTGGCCACCCACGCCAGGGCCCGGCTGCAGGATGTTCACGCGGGGGTGGCGGTTGGCCAGGCGGATCAGCTCCCACACGCTGATATCGATCCTGTCACAGATAATGGACAGCTCGTTGGCAAAGGCGATATTTACATCGCGGAAGCTGTTTTCTGTCAACTTGGCCATTTCGGCGGTACGTGCGGTGGTGGTAATGCACTCCCCTTCCACAAAAATGCGATAGAGCGACGCCGCCACCTCGGAACACCTGGGGGTCATGCCACCGATTACGCGGTCGTTTTCCACCAGTTCCCGCACCACGTGACCGGGCAGGACTCGCTCCGGGCAGTGGGCGACGCGGATGTCGGACTCTTCGCCGTGGGTCTGGGGGAAGGTCAGGTCCGGCCGGGCTTCAGCCAGCCATTTCGACATCTGCTCGGTGGCGCCGACCGGCGAGGTGGATTCCAGGATCACCAGGTTGCCCTTTTCCAGCACCGGGGCTATGACCTTGCTGGCGGCTTCTATGTAGGCCAGGTCTGGTACATGCTCATTGCCATTCTCTGCCTTGAAGGGCGTCGGCACGGCGATCAGGAAGGCATCGGCTGGCTCGGGGGTTGTGGTTGCCCGCAGGTAGCCTTCCTGTACCGCTGAATGGACGATAATGTCCAGCTCCGGCTCAACAATGTGGATATCACCCCGGTTAATGGTGTCGACGGCGTGTTGGTTTATGTCCACGCCGATGACCTTCTTGCGGCGAGAGGCAATAACGGCGGCGGTAGGCAGGCCAATGTAACCCAGGCCGATCATAGAAATGGTGTTGAATTCCATAAGAGCTTTCAGTCCAGCGGTTTATTGTTCAGTTGGCGTTATAGGTTTCGAGGGCGTCGAGAATGCGGCTGCAGGCCTTGCCGTCCCCATAGGGATTATGGGCAAAACTCATGGCCTTGTAGGCGGCATCGTCATTCAGCAGCAAGGACAGCTCATTAACAATCGTATCTACCCCGGTACCCACCAGTTTGACGGTGCCCGCTTCGACGGCTTCCGGGCGCTCGGTGGTCTCACGCATCACCAGTACCGGCTTACCCAGGGAGGGGGCCTCTTCCTGGATGCCACCGGAGTCCGTCAGGATGACCGATGCCCGGTTCATCAGGTAGACAAACGGCAGGTAGTCAGTGGGTTCGATCAGGTGGACGTTATCCAGTGAGTCCAGCAGGCGGTGCACCGGCTCTCTCACGTTGGGGTTCAGGTGCACCGGGTAGAGCAGGTCCACATCCGGATTATCCGCGGCGACTCTGGCGATGGCTTCGCAGATGCGCTCGAACCCGCCACCGAAGCTTTCCCGCCGGTGCCCGGTGATCAGAACCATTTTGGCATCTTCGCGCAGGAACGGGAAACGGGACGCCAGGGATTGGTTCAGCGCCTGGTCGCGATCCAGCTTTTGAACGACGTCCAGCAATGCGTCGATAACAGTGTTACCCGTTACCACAATGCCGGCCTCAGCAATGCTCTCTTTCAACAGATTGGCTTTGGAGGTTTCTGTCGGCGCAAAGTGCAATGCCGCCAGGCCGCCGGTGAGCTTGCGGTTGGCTTCTTCCGGCCAGGGAGAATACAGGTTGCCCGTGCGCAGGCCGGCTTCTACATGCCCCACCGGGATCTGCTGGTAATAGGCGGCCAGCGAGGTTGCCAGGGTGGTTGCTGTGTCGCCATGGACCAGAACAATGTCCGGTTTTTCCTGGGTCAGCACTTGCCGCAGGCCCTGCAGGATAGCGCAGGTTACGTCAGTCAGGTCCTGGCCTGGCTTCATGATGTTCAGATCACGGTCCGGAACAATTTCAAAAAGAGCCAGTACCTGGTCCAGCATCTCACGGTGCTGGCCGGTGACGCACACACGGCTTTCGAAGCGTTGATCGTCGCCCAGAGCCTTGACCAGGGGCGCCATTTTGATGGCCTCTGGCCGGGTACCAAATACACACAGCGTTTTCATTAACCGTTCCTGCAACCTGAAGTGATATCGAATTTTGGATAGATAGACACGCTACCGCCCCACCGACCCGTCAACAGTGCTTTCTGGCAATAGCTCGTGCTGTCAAACCGGGACGAAGGCGCGGACGTTCGTGTCAAACTACGGGATTGAAAACGAAGATCGGCCAGAAAGACTTGGCCCCGAAAAATGTGATGCAATTCTACGTAACCCCGCTAAAACAACAAGGCCACCCTCAGTGAAAAGACGGAGATTTAGTGTGTCTTTTGGTTAACCGTTGTTAAAGCTTCGGAATTGCACGTTTTTCTGCCGGGACATGGTCATCTTTTAACCATTTTTCAGCCCTGGGGTTTCCTGTTTTAAAGCTCACGTTTACCCTGACGCTTTGTTCACACTGAAGGTTCCGTTCTGATGCCCTGGTATGCCATCCAACATAAACCCGCCCAGGGAGACCGGGCGCTGGCCAATCTGCAGAACCAGGACGCCCGCTGTTTTTACCCCAAGGTAAGCGTGGAGCACATCCGCGCTGGTAAGCGCACCACGCGGCTGGAGCCGCTGTTTCCCGGTTATCTGTTTATCAATATAGACGAGTCTGATCCCCTGTGGGGCAAACTGCGCTCAACCCGTGGGGTCTTACGGGTGGTGGGCTTCGGCGGTAAGCCTGTGGCTATCGCCGATGAGGTGATCGAGTACATCTACGATGGCCTGACGGCGGTCGAGGAACAGGGCGGCCTGCGCAAGGGCGAGACGGTACAGATCCAGGACGGGCCGTTCCGGGGCATTGAGGGGGTCTTTCAGGCCTATGACGGGGATGAGCGGGCGATTGTGCTGATTTCGTTTATGCAGAAGCAGCAGGCGGTTAAGGTTCGGCTTGGGGATTTGTGAGACAGTTTCACCGTCTCCGCTCAGCATTTATGGGCGGAAGACTTCAAGTTGCAGGTCAGGGATAAAGCGATAGTGCTTATCGTTGGCGGTCATCAGCGAATCCCCCATCGACAAAGCCGACGAGGCAATCAGCGCATCAGCCATCTCCATGCTATGGCTCAGCGCATACTCCTCCACGAGGAACGCAGCACGAGAAGATATAGTCTCGTCAATCTGTTCGATGCGCGCATCCCAAAATCGCAACGTTTTCCTGATCAGCTGCATTTCGGCACGATTCCTTGCGCCCTGCATCAACTCCATATAGGTAACTATCGAAACTGCAAAGCCCGGTTGATCATCCAGAAAATCCGATGCTTTTTCGTTACCCCTGAACGCCCAGATCAGAACATCCGTGTCTATTAACATCAGTCAAACCTTCTTCGCCGCCTCAGGTTTCTGACCTGCTGGTCCACATCCAGCTCCTGGTAATCCGCCCACATACCGAAGCCGGGATTCCTTCCCTGGGTACGCTCTTCGTCAATCGGTATGAGCCGCGCGGTGCGTTTGCCCCGATAGGTAATGATCACGTCTTCCCCGCGCCGAGTGGCGGAGAGCACTTCTTTGGTATGCAGACGCAGGTCTCGCGTAGTAGCTTCCACAAGGCCTCCTTGTTTCATAGATTTGTGAAACATCAGTATACCAGAAATCTCGGGGCTGGTTAATTATCGGTCGTTTCCAATGAGCCTGCTGCAGTCGCCCAGCTATGCAGATCCAGGATGGGCCCTTCCGGGGCATTGAGGGGATCTTTCAGGCCTATGACGGGGATGAGCGGGCGATTGTGCTGATTTCGGTTATGCAGAAATAGCGGGCGGTGAAGGTTCGGCCTGGAGGTTTGTGGACGGTGGTTTGCGGCGACCACTCCATGGTGTCAGAATACCGCTCAATACCTTCGTTCCGGGGGCTGGAACCATGTTAAACACCGTAGAAGCTGTTATCGACGAGTCCGGCCATATCCAGTGGCTGGAAAAGGTGTCGATAAAGGGAAAGCGCCGCGTATTGATTACGTTGCTTGATGACGAATCTCAAGAAGAGGCCCTTCAGGCGGCGGAATCTGCCCTGCAGGAGGACTGGCTCAACGAGGACGAGAACCGGGCATGGGAGCATTTACAAAAGGAAGCGTAGTTTTCATTCGAGCTGGGAATAGCCTACCCAATCTTCTCTGCAGTGCCTGATACGAACGATCAATACCCGATCAGACTGCAGCTCCAGCCTATAGATGACCAAGTGAACGCCAACCGGATGGACCCGAACTGCGGGGGTTAGTTCTTTTCGCTCAGGAGCTGCCAATGGATTTTCTGCCAGGAAACGGAAACTCTCTGCCAGCTTACGGTGATACCGATCGGCCTGACCGACGCCAAACTCCTCAATTCCCTCGAGGAGGATATTTATGACATCCTCCTCAGCCTTGCGGCTAAGTACATAATCCATTGTATTGACTATCCTTTGGCCATCCTTATGGCGTCTTCACGCAGTTGGTCCATCGTTCTGGATCCCTCTCCGCTGTCGAGTCCTTCGGTGATCAGTTGCTGCATTCGCGCGATCTTTTCAGCCCGGTCCTGGTCTTTTCGGATCAAATCTCTCACGTAATCACTGGTGTTGGCGTACCGGCCTGTTTGGGCTTGGGATTCAACCCAGTCTTTCATTGGTTCCGGCAGCGATACATTCATCGTAGCCATGGGCACCTCACTTTGCGTTATCTGGATGCCAATTATTGCCAATTTTTGTCATCATTGAAAGCCTGGCGCTACAAAATCCGCCAGTCATAGTCAGGCTAATAGGCTGATTGACGGGCCTCCCATCATTCCTTTTTGCACGAGGCAGAAGATGGCGAAATCGGGGGCCAGGCCCCAATTTCCAGGTTTACCGGGCAATCGATTTGCTGGCGATTTCTGACCAGCTGCTTACCAGACCATTCTGGTCGACGGTGCGCATGGCGAAGTACCAGGTGCCCTCACCCAGGTCCGTAATCTCATGCTCCATGGCCTGGCCGTCTTCGATAATGAGTTCGTGGGTCATATCCGCAACTTCAGGTTGGTTGCCATAGCGCACGATGTAGTGCTGAATTTCGCCCATGGACAGGGCCGTACCGTCCTCCCGGGTTAGTGGTGCCTGCCAGTTCAGTTTGGCGGTGCCAGTCACAGGTGTGGGATCCGGTGATGGCTGGGGAGCCGGCTCGGCGTCAGTCTGCGGGTCTGTTTCGGGGTCCGGCTGGGGGGCCGGCTCAGGATTCGGTTCGTCTGCCTCGGGTTCCGGCGCCGGTTGGTGGTTACCGGCGGGGGGTGTTTCTTCAGGCTGCGGTGCGGGTTGCTGGGTGTCATCCAGCATGCCACTGCCCAGGCGATCCGCGGCGGAGTAAAGGATGTCGGCCGTTGACTGGTCCCTGGTACCTGCCAGTTCGTAGCCGTGAACGGCTGCGTACCGCCGGATGCTGTCGCTTCCTGGACGCCCGCCAGCTTCTTCGCTGGCGATCTCGCCGGTGGCCAAAAGCTGGTTCCGGTAGCTATCTATCGCACCCTGCACGCCATCCACGGGGAATTGCTCAGCCAGCCCCATGAACGCTGAATTGACCAGTGCGGACTCCAGTTCGGCGACCGTCAGACCGGCTGGCAGCTCGCGGGTTATATCCACGGGGATCATCGCAACAGCTCCACCCTGCAGGCCAAACCAGGCTTCTACTTGCTGACGGGCCTGCTGGAACCCCGACCAGCCGGTGGTGGTGCCCATGACTTCGAACAGCGTGGTGCTCAGGCTGGTGAGCGGTGTCAGATGCCCCTGGAGCTGCTCATCGTTGCCGTTGATAGCAACCATGGTTTCCAGCCGCAGGTTGGGGCCGGGCCAGAAGTCTTCACCAAATACTGCGGCGCCCGAACCGGCATAGCCCTGGCAGCCATCAACGGCATCGCAACGCATACGGGTATCGCCGTCGCTGGTCAGTTGAAGCTTGATGAGTTCATGGTCGGTAGAGAAGCTGAGGTTGTAGAAGCCGGTTTCGCTGGTGCGTGCCGGCTCTCCCAACGGCACGAGTGAACCATCGGACTCCACGCCCCAGGCTGTGATAATGCCCTGAGCGACGACGCCTTTCACCGCGTAACCGGAAACCTGTACGGATTGTTCAGTCTCAGCCCCGGACGGGCTGGTTGCACCGGATTGGGCACTGCCACTGTCGCTGCCACCCCCTGAGCCACCGCAGGCACTCAACAGTGCTGACAGAACAGCAATCAGGACAAGGGTGGGGAGTCTGGCGACAGCCATGGGAGCACCTCGTTACGAATTTACGAGGCTCTATCCTAGGGCGCGTAGTTGTTAAAAACTGTTATATGGGCGACGTTTCAGGTCGCCGATTTGCCAATATTTTGTCGATGTAAGTTTATGTAAAAGAACGAAAATATTGTGTTACAGGGTGTTTCACCTTCAGCTCTCCCCCACCCTCGCCCCCAGACTGCGTAGCTTGGCAGCGAAGTCCACGTAACCACGTGAGATCTGCCAGGCGTCGGTGATCGTGGTTTCGCCGTCTGCTGTCAGGCCGCACAGTGCCAGGGCGGCGCCGGCGCGAAGGTCCAGTGCCTTTACTGTAGCGCCGTAGAGGCCGCCGCCGTTGCCGTGGATGCGCAGCATGTCGCCGGTGACTTCGTAGTGCAGGCCCATCCTGGCCATTTCTTCCGCGTAGCCATAGCGGCCCGGGAAGCGCAGGTCGATAATGCGGGATTCGCCCCTGGCTTTCGCGGCCCAGGCGGCGAGGATGGGCTGCACGTCGGAGTTGATGCCCGGGTGGGGCCCGGTACTGATTTCGATGGGATAACAGCAGCCGCCCCGCACGATCAGTGAGTTGTCCCCCTGGTAGAGCTTGGCGCCGGCTGATTTCAAGTGGGCGAGGACAACCTCCAGATCGCCGTAGGGGAAGTCTTCGATTTCGATATCGCCCCCGGTGATAACGGCGGCGGATAGCCAGGTGACCGCCTCCATATTATCGGCAATGACCCGGTGTTCGGCGCCGTTAAGCCCGTCCACGCCGGTGACTTCAATGTGCTCCTGGCCGAAGACCCGTATCTGGGCACCCATACCCCGCAACAGGGCAATCAGGTCGAGGATTTCCGGGCGGATATGGGGATTCCAGATGCGGGTGACACCTTTGGCCAGGGTGCCTGCGATGACAGCGTTTTCGGTAGCACCCGTTGAACGCAATGACAGATGGATATCCGCCCCCTGCAGGCCATTCGGGGCGCTGGCGCACAGGTAATCGCCGTCTTCCCATACCCGCGCACCCAGGGCTTCCAGCAGCATGACGTGCAGGTCGTACTTGCGCTCGCCCAGCTTGCAGCCACCGGGTAGCGGTACGGCCCCCTCTCCGGTGCGGGCCGTCAGGGCACCGAGCATCAGCAGTGTGTTGCGAATGGAGCGGCCATCCCAGTGCAGCTTTTGCGCCAACGGATCATTTTCAGCGATGGTGATGGTGTCTGAGCCGGTCTGGACGGTGGTTTTGCCCAGGGCTTCGAGCATTTCCACGTGGATTCTGGCGTCCAGCAGCCCGGCCGGATAGTTGGTGAGGGTTACCGTATCTTCCGTTAACAGGCTGGCCGCCAGCAGACGCAAGGCGGAGTTCTTTGCGCCGCTTACCTTGACCAGCCCCTCAAGGTGGCAACGGGAAATACTAAGGGTGTCGAATGCTTCCATGAGAACCGTCCTGGTATCTATATGGCATCACTGCCCCGACTTCGCTGCTGGGGGTAGCTTGTTCTTTTAGCCACGGAAAAACACGGAAAAGATAAAGACAAGTTATTTGCCACTAAACCCACGAAAGAACACGAAAGTAAAATCAGGAATACCGAGAAAGGCCGTTCATTTTTTCGTGTGATTTCGTGGATTTAGTGGCCAAAATCAGTACTCCCGGCTCAATACCAATCGCCCGATGCGACGAAGTATGGATTCAGCACATGTTCCTTACCGTAGGCCAGCGGGGTGCCATCCAGCTGGTTGACCTTACCCCCGGCGGCAACGAGTACCGCATGGGCGGCGCCGGTATCCCACTCACAGGTGGGGCCAAGTCGTGGGTAGATGTCGGCCTTGCCCTCGGCAATCCGGCAGAACTTGAGGCTGCTACCGGCCTGGACCAGTTCATGATTGCCCAGCTGGTCGATAAAATCACGGGTTTCCTGGTTCAGATGGTTTTTGCTGGCCACGGTGCGTATGGCCTCGGGCGGGTTGACCACCTGAAGCTTGCGGGTGCTGCCGTCAGCTTCCCGCTTCCAGGCACCCTGCCCCTTTATGCCCCAATAGGCTTCGTTCAGGGCCGGGGCGGTGACCACGCCCATCACTGGCTCGCCATTCTCGATGAGCGCGATGTTGACGGTGAATTCACCGGTGCGGTTGGTGAAGTCCTTGGTGCCGTCGATGGGGTCCACCAGCCAGAAACGGTCCCAGTTTTTGCGCTCTTCCCAGGGGGCATTGGCGGATTCCTCGGAGAGGATCGGGATATCCGGCGTCAGCGCCTTCAGGCCGTCCACGATGACGTGGTGGCTGGCGATATCGGCTTCGGTGATGGGACTGTTGTCTTCCTTGGTCTCCACCTCGAAGTCTGTCTGGTAGATGGCCATGACTTTTTCGCCGGCGATATCGGCAATTTCGAGGATCTTGTCCAGTAGGGATTCGTGGTTCATTGGAGGTCCTGTTCCGGGTGAGGGTGGCGAAGGTCTTTGGTTACAGCCTGTCGCCCTTGCCTGTTTGTTTCGAGCTGAAAAGACACTATACCAAATGCTTGCCGAAATGGGGCCAGACTCTGGTTTCTGATAGGCTTCCCGCTTCATTGCGGCGGACGGACCTGGACGATGCATTTGCAACCTGACGTAATTGAGAGTGCTTTTGATCCCGGCACCTATCAGCGCGGCCATCGCTATTTTCTTCAGGGGCGGGTGACCGACCTGACAGATACCCGGTCAGGCTCGAGCCTGCACTATCTGCGTGCGACGGTTTCGGGTAGCGGCAATCAGTGGTACCACACCACCGTTACCGTGGACACCATGGCCCCGTGGTGGCTGCATGCGGCGTGCACCTGCCCGGTGGGCTCTTATTGCAAGCATGCGGTAGCGGTATTGCTCGCGGCCCGGGCTGAAGCTGAAAAATCGGCCCGGCCCACCCTGTCACGGGAGGAAGTACTGGGTATTGACTTCAGGGAGTGGCTGAATAACGTCCGCCAACGGAAGGCGCTGCCATCACGCAATACCGGGTTGGTGTTTTTGCTGGACACTGACGACTCAGCCGGCGATGTCACCATTTCCTGCCAGAAGGTGAACATACTCAAGAGCGGCAAGCTGGGCAAGGCCCGATCCGTTATGCCCTGGCATCGCCCGGATCTTGAACAAAGCCCACCCGGATACGTCCAGAAGCCGGACATCGAGCCACTGCTCTGGATTCAGCAGTTAGTCGGGTTTAACCGCCCCACGCCCGTGGTGAGGGGCATCGCCGGCGCGCGCTTTCTGGCCTCGGCGCTGGAGACCGAGCGCCTGGTATGGGCGCGCCTGGACAACTGCCCCTTTAGCCGCGGCGAGCCAGTGACTGCGGAACTGCTTTGGCAGCAGGATAACAATGGTAACTTTCTTCTGTCCCCGTCGACCAGGGATGGTCTGGTGCTATTACCCACTGACCCGCCCTGGTACCTGGACATACCCGGCCATAAAGCTGGCCCCCTCAGCCTGCCAATGGATACTGACACCTGGTTCCTGTTGTTAGACGCTCCGCCCATTCCCCCTACACTGCTGGAGAAACACGCCAGGGAACTGAGCGATCTGCTGGCTCCGGCCGATACCGCACTGCCGGAAACCATCCGGTTGCCAGAGGAAGTGCGGGATGCGCCAGTGCCCGTGCTGCAGCTGTTCCAAATCCCGGGGCCGCAATCATCGCCCCTGAAAATCGCCCGGCTGCGTTTTGATTACGGCGGCTTGCTGCTGGAGGAATACGATGTCTCCGGGGAAGATCCCGTGCGGCACATGGATGATGCGCAGTCCCTGCTGATCTTCCGGGACATCGCCTTTGAGCGCCAGTGCGTCGAAAACCTGGAGGACTTCCTCTTTCTGTTTGAACTGGACAGGACCTGGGCCGAATCACTGCCAGACAGAATGGATCTCGACCAGACATTACCTGCACCCTCCCAGTGGCTGGATTTCCTGGCCTGGGAGCTGCCCCGGCTGACGGAGGCGGGCTGGCGCATCGAAATGGATGACTCGTTCGATGTACCGGTCGCTGAAGCCAGTGACTGGTACGGGCGTACCGAGGCCTCTGACCAGCCGGGGTGGTTCGAGGTCGAATTGGGCATCGAACACGATGGTCGGCGCATTGACCTTATTCCTTTGCTCGAGGAGGGGCTGCAGCATCTGGATATCGGGGTGTCCCTGGACGATAACGAGCACCTGGACCTGCCGGAGAACCTGTGGCTGCACGATGGCGAGTCGTTGATCCGGGTGTCGTCAGACCGGGTTCGCCCCATGCTGGAGACCCTGGTTCATCTGTTCCACCGTGGCTTTTCTGCCACCACGGATGAGGGCCGGCTAAGCCTGCCCCGGCTGGATGCGGCGATGCTGGCCGGCACCTCGGCGGCACAATGGGAAAGCGGCGACCAGCTGCGCAAGCTCGGCCAGCAACTGGCGGGCTTCACCGGCCTGGCGACCGTTGAACCGCCGGAAGGGCTGAATGCAACGCTGAGACACTATCAGCAGGATGGCCTCAACTGGCTGAATTTTCTGCGGCAGGCGGAACTTGGTGGTGTGCTTGCAGATGACATGGGGCTGGGCAAGACCCTGCAGACCCTGGCCTGCATACTGGAGGAGAAGCAGTCGGGACGTCTGCAACAACCCGCCCTGGTGGTGTGCCCCACCAGCGTGATTCCCAACTGGAAAGCGGAAGCGGCCCGCTTTACCCCTGGCCTGCGGGTGTTGGTGATTCATGGCCCCAAACGCCAGCCGCTGTTCGATCAGGCGGGCGATACAGACCTGATCATCACCTCCTATCCCCTGCTCCACCGGGACGTCGACCACCATGAAGCACTGGCCTACAGCATGGCCTTCTTCGACGAGGCCCAGAACCTGAAGAACCCCAAGGCCGCCGTATCGAAAGCCGCCCGCCGGCTGACGGCCACCAACCGGATCGCCCTCACCGGCACCCCCATGGAAAACCACCTGGGGGAACTCTGGTCGCT
This sequence comes from Marinobacter lacisalsi, assembly GCF_042651045.1. NCBI lineage: Bacteria > Pseudomonadati > Pseudomonadota > Gammaproteobacteria > Pseudomonadales > Marinobacteraceae > Marinobacter > Marinobacter lacisalsi. Next base: position 3,253 of record NZ_JBHSDI010000049.1, on the reverse strand, counting down.
GTTCGATCTGGTACTGCCGGGCTACCTGGGCACCGGGGCGGAATTCCGGGAGTTCTACCGCAACCCTCTCGAGCGTAACGGCGATCAGGACCAGCACTACCATCTGGGCCGGCGCATCCACCCCTTCCTGCTGCGACGCACCAAGGATCAGGTGACACCGGAGCTGCCGGAAAAAACCGAGATGGTGAAACTGGTCGAACTCAACAGCGTTCAGAAGGACCTGTACGAAACCGTCCGCGCCAGCATGAACGCCAAGATCCGCCAGCTGATGAACGAGAAAGGCGTGGCCCGCAGCCAGATCGAGATTCTGGAAGCGCTGCTCAAACTGCGGCAGATCTGCTGCCACCCTGACTTGTTGAGGAGCAGCGAACAACCCCTGGCGTCCGCCAAGCTGGACTACCTGTTGGGGATGATCACGGAGCTATTGGAGGAAGGCCGGCGGATCATCGTGTTCTCTCAGTTCACCAGTATGCTGACCATCCTTGAAAAGACCCTGACGTCTATGGGTCTGGACTACGTCAAGCTGACCGGCAAGACGCAAAACCGTGAGAAGCCGGTGCAGGATTTCCAGGCAGGCAAGGTGCCGCTGTTCCTGATCAGCCTGAAAGCCGGCGGCGCCGGGCTGAACCTGACAGCCGCTGACTGCGTGATTCACTATGACCCCTGGTGGAACCCTGCGGTAGAGCAACAGGCCACCGACCGGGCCTGGCGCATCGGCCAGGACAAGCCGGTATTTGTCTACCGGCTGATATGCGAAGGCACCGTTGAAGAACGCATCCAGGCCTTGCAAGAGCGGAAGGCCCGGCTGGCCGATGGGCTGTACGGCAAGGCCGGGAAGTTCTCAGCTGCGCTTACTGCCGAGGATGTGCAGGTGTTGTTTCAGCCGTTGGGGCGGGAGTAAGCTGATGTTGTTCTCTACGGGATAGACAAGCACCTTCTTGTGCCTTCCACAATGGTCTCGTCGGTTATATTGACCAAGGCCTGGAGCGATCTGGACCATGCCAGCTCTCCCTTCTGATGCTGAAAGCCCAAGGTGCATTGAAACAAGGCCGCTTCCGTGTCCATGGCATTAAGGGACTCCCCGGCCTGCTGCGGGAAAAACCCGAGCGAGTAATATTGCTGGAGTTCTGGTGAGTTTGTGACGGCATCGCAACTCATCGTCAGTTGTGTCTTGCCTGGGCTGCCTTCCGTGAGAAGCCCCAGCGTATCGGCCAGATATTCCCCCACAGTTATGGCCTCTTCACTCAGGCAGGCCTGTTCAGCGGGCAAGGTAGCTTCTGGAGCATTCAAGGTTGCTTCAAGCATCACGCGGCCGGCCTCACTTTCTATCGCACCTTCCGCTCCACTCGCACTAGCGGAACACGATAATCCAGCCATGAGACTGATCGTAACGAACGCCTTGGCCTTTAGCATTCGGGTCATAAGAACTCCCCATAGTAGAACCCTACCGGGCCGCTACCTCCATAAGCCCTTTCGAAGGTGTTCATGAAATGGGCAACATTCTCCTTCTTCACTTGATTGGAAGTATTACTATAGTGATAAACCCACGGCCAGACGAGAACACCAATATGCTTGGCAGGCATATTCCCCATCGACTTGTCCGGTTTGATGTTTCTTTTCTGGGTGACGAATATCAGGCCGGGCGAGTAGCACGAGTTCCTTGATAGTTCTGAGCGAGCTCTGGCGTTGAGCTTATTAAAAATCGCGTCCACACGAATGGTTGCCCCTTCAACAGAGTCATTCTGGCTATCTGCGTAGGTCAGAAATTTGCACGAAGCGTTTTTTGAGATGTCATATCCCATCACATGACTTACGTAATGGGCGCATTGGTTCTGATTGAAGTCCTTGCCAAGGGACGATTGACAGATTTTGTCGATTCGCAGGTTTACGGTGCTTTCCAGCTTTGTGGTTAGAGCATCCATCTCTTCAAGCGTCATGCCATTTTCCTCCTTGAGCATCCTTGATGGGAGTTCCGACCAACCACCTAATAGCCGGAGTAAAACACGTCGTTGATAATCTGATCACGGTCGCTCTGGCGCAGCAGAGGCTCGAAGAGCTCCCGGGAAGCATCCGCCGCCAGACTGTCAAGAAACCGATCGGCGGCCGTTTCAAACCTGTCAGAATCCGCCAGCTTCAAGGCTAGAACATAGTTCACGTTCGTCGCTGGTTCATCCAGGCGTGATTCGTAGCGACGACCGGCTTCCATGTAGCACTCCTGGCGCTGTTTGTAGTCAGGGTTGCTCGCTTCCCGAGCCATGCACTGGAAGAAATAGTCCTGGGGACTGCCAGACAACTCGGCAACCGAGCTTGCCTCGTCTGCGGCTTCACCCAGCTTTCCAAGTCGCACGAGGACGCGAACCTTTTGCTTCCTCGCCGGCAAATACTCACCATCCAGCTCAATGGCCTCGTCCAGAAGGCCAAGCGACTGGCGGAGTTCAGCCTCGCCAGATGCAGGAGAGGTCAATTTTACCGCCTCTTCGGTGAGACGTTTTGATGACTCATCCGAGGACGTGGTGCATCCCAGGAGCATCAACACGATTATTAATAAAAGCGGCTGTCTCACTGCTTCACTCCGATGATTCGAATGGTTTCTCGCGCAATGGAGGATGAGTTATAACCGACCCCGCTCCCAAACGTATAGAACCCTTCAATTACAAGGGAATATGCATCAGAAACACCTGTTGGTGGCAGCGATATACTTGCAGAACCAATGGCAGCGTATTCATCATCTGGCCAGACTTGGTTTGCACCGACGGCCAATCGCTTATGGACAACCGGCTTACCAGCGTGAAGCAACCTGACAGACGCAAAAAATTCAATGGAGTCCTTGTACTCCGGCAATGTCATGGCTGCGGTATGCCCCATGGCACTTACAAATAGCTGATTCCCATGGACGGCGACGGAACCTCTCAGGTACAAACTTCCAAGAGCACCTATGCCTTCTTGCTGCAGGTAGGAAAACTTCCGCACAAAGAATTCCCGCTTCTCTGGAACAAAGGTATGAAATCTTTCTCGGTCTATCGACGTCGCTATCCATCGCGTCATATAAAAGTCCTTTTTGTCAGAGTGTTCCAGGTGGGCGTTAAACACCCGCGAAACACCCTACCCCAACAAGCGGCCCGGGGATAGGAACTGCCTCACGACATATGGTAATCCCCCCATTTTTAGCGGGGTTCAAAAGTAGACCTCAGGCCATGATGGCCAACTTCTGTTGAGGAGTAATTCCCCCGAGTCCCATATTGGGTCGTTCGTG
>NZ_JBHSDI010000048.1:0-18929 GCF_042651045.1 Marinobacter lacisalsi | reverse complement strand
GCCTCGTCAACAGGCCGGATATATGGCAGCAACCTGTCCCTCATCAACGTCTGAGGCCTTGCAAATGGGAGGAGACCATATATGTTCTTCCGTGGATTCCGTGGCCAATCAAGTCCTTGAAGTCAGGCCCCCAGCCGCCGCACACCACTATCGGACGGTTCTTCAAGCGGCGCAGAATGACACCACACCAGATCCGCCACCTCACCATTGGGGGCGTAACCGGTGGGTGCCTCGCGGATCAGGTCGACAATGCGGGCGCAGTCGAAGTTCTGGCTGGCGAGGGAGAGTTTCTTCAGGAGGGATGCCACATCGTCCCAAGGCATGGAGGCTTCCCGGGTGAAGACGTGAAAACTGGCTTGTACTCACTACACAATATTCTAAGACAACGTCGACACGTCTAGAATCTGCTTTTGCAGCCGGTTTGCAAATTGCTTCAGAGTGTTCAGGTTGTCATGAGCCGTTGTTAGGGCATCATACAGTGTCTGAGCATCTTCAATATACTCGTGAATCATCTGGTTCCGTAGCTGCCTCAAGGCTATCCACTGCTCCGAGGACTCCAGCCAACCATACTTCTCCGCTTTATCCAGATTTATAAGAAGCGCGCGATCTGGCTCGCCTAAGGCCTTTAGTAGAGCCGGTAACAGTTTATCGCCCAATGTGTCCTGCAGGCGACAAAAGCGACTGGTGAACGCCTCTACACGCAGCGCCAAATCCGGGGTGGAGTCCAGCTTCTCAACAGCCTCGTACGTGAAAGCGCCGGCAAAGACCTGCTCGCTCGCATAGTCAAGATGCTTGATTTCCTTATCCACAACCCGGTTCAGAAACTTTAGTCTCTCCTGTGTTTCTGGTGAGGTCTTCACAGAGCAATTCCTTGTGCCCGGGCAATCTGGTGAATGGCGGCGGTAGACATGTTGGGCGCATCCAGCAGAATGTCAACCTTCCTGTCACCTAGCCGACTAATGATTTTGGCCTGCAACCTGGCCACATCCCAGGCCGGGTGCTCGATGAAACTGTCTACCTTGACGAGCAAATCGATGTCCCCACCCTTGGCGGTGTCATCCGTCCGTGAGCCAAAAAGCAAGACTTGCGCCTGCGCGCCAAAGATGGCCTTTACAGAACTTTTGATGATTTCCACATCTTTGGGCGTGAGTCTCATACGCACTCTCCTAAAGGTTCGTGGTTCAGAGTATATGAAGAAGAGGCCACCGGTTAAACAGCAAACCGGGATTTACTCCTATCAAGCAAACTCCGTCCACCTTCAACCCCCTAACCGCCGAACACCACTATCAGACGTTTCTTCAAGCGGCGCAGAATGACACCAAATCAGATCCGCCACATCCCCGTTAGGTGCGTAACCTGTGGAACCTCGCGGATGAGATCAAGAAATCCACGGAAGGAAAGACAAAAAGACCGAAATAATCTGGTAACTTTTTCTTTCTCTTTTTTCCGTGTTCTTCCGCGGATTCCGTGGCCAATCAAGTCGTTGAACTCAGGCCCCCAACCGCCGGACACCACTATCGGAATTGTCTTCAAGCGGCGCAGAATGACACCACACCAGATCCGCGACTTCGCCATTGGGTGCGTAGCCGGTAGGTGCCTCACGGATCAGGTCGGCAATGCGGGCGCAGTCGAAGTTCTGGCTGGCGAGAAGGAGTTTCTTGAGGAGGGATTCCACATCCTCCCAGGGCATGGACGCTTCCCGGGCCATCATGATGCGGGGGTGGTTGGTGCCCTGGGGGTTGTCGCCGATGAGCAGTTCCTCAAACAGCTTCTCCCCCGGGCGCAGGCCGGTAAAACGGACCTCGATATCACCATCAGGATTGTCTTCAGTCTTCTCGGACAGCCCCATCAAATGCACCATCTTGCGGGCCAGGTCGACAATCTTCACCGGCTCGCCCATATCCAGCACGAAGACCTCTCCACCCTGCCCCATGCTACCGGCCTGCAGCACCAGCTGGCTGGCTTCCGGGATAGTCATGAAGTAACGGATGATATCCGGGTGGGTCACCGTTACCGGCCCTCCATCGCGGATCTGGTCCCGAAACAGGGGCACCACCGAGCCCGAAGAGCCCAGCACATTGCCGAACCGGACCATGGTGAAACGGGTATCAGTCTGTCGTTCTGCCAGCCCCTGCAACACCAGTTCCGCCAGCCGTTTGCTGGCCCCCATGATGTTGGTGGGTCGCACGGCCTTGTCGGTAGAGATTAGCACAAAGCGTTCCACGCCGGTTTCAATGGCGGCCTCTGCCACGTGCCAGGTGCCGAAGGTGTTGTTCTGTACGCCCTCGATCAAATTGTGCTCCACCAGGGGCACATGCTTGTAGGCGGCGGCATGGTAGACCGTGTGTATGCCGAAAGCCCGCATGACCGCAGCGCAACGACGCCGATGCATAGCGCTGCCAAGTATAGCGCTCAGCTCGACACCCAGACCCTCAATATTGTTGATGGACTGCAGCTCCCGCTCAATGGCGTATAAAGCGTACTCCGACTGATCGAATAACACGAGCTTCGACGGCCTTTGGCGCAAGATCTGCCGGCACAGCTCAGAGCCGATAGATCCACCAGCGCCGGTCACAAATACACACTTCTCGAACAGGCTGGCGGCTACCAGAGCGTTGTCTGACGATACCGGCTCCCGTCCCAACAGGTCTTCAATCTCAAGGTCACGAATGTCATTGATGCGTGCCCGGCCGGAAACCAACTCCGCCATGCTGGGTACGGTCTGCACGGGCACTTCCAGCTGCTCCAGCTCACGGAGTAACTGCTTCCGGTTCAGGTGCGTATCCGGGTCCAGGGCAAGCAAAAGCCGCTTCACACCATGCTTGCGAATAGCCTTTTCAATGTGGTCAATATCATAAACCGGAATACCCTGAATCAAGGTACGGTGATTCGCCCGGCGGTATGTCACAAACATTACAGGCTCATACTGCATATCCTGTAGCAGCGCATCCGCCAGGTGTATGCCTGTCTCACCAGTACCAATGATCGCCACCGGTTCCTTATTACGATGCCTCGGACGGCCAACGAGCATACGCACCCCCATACGGGAGCCACTGACAAAAAGGAATGCCAATGCCGCGTAGATGATGGGCACTGAACGGGGAACAAAAGCCTGTAGCAGATAGGCCAGAGCAATAATGGTAAGCGCGGAGGATCCAACGCCTATGCTGACAGTCAGAAAAGCCTTATCGCTCAGGTACCGGATAATTGCCCGATAAAGCCCCAATCTCGCGAAGATAACAATCGACACCCCAACAGTGATAAGGCCCACCAGAAGCTGGTCCGGGGCCGGCGTCCACGACTTGTCTTCGAGGCGAAGCGCAAAGGCTGCCCAGAAAGAAAATGACAAAAAAACCGCATCCGAAACGACGGAGATCAATCGTTTCTGCAGTCTGGAAAAATTCAAAAAGACCTTTAACATGAATGTCCTTTTAGCGCATCGCTAATGGCAGTTTAGGACAAGATTCGTGATCGGCTCGTTGAGTTTCTGTAACGATCCGAACGAAAAGCGGCGACAGGCGCCTTACTGTAGGGTACAGGTGAGATTCTATTTTCCCTGATGAGGACAACCAAATTCAGTCCCGGCCCGGCACCCGATCACCAGCGCCTTTGCCGGCCACGGTCATGAAAATATAGCGGAAATAGGCCCTGACGGTCAGGTTTTTCAGCATTTTCTCATCCGTCTCTGCCAACAACGCCGGTGTCGACATATCGATATCGTTAACCTGAGCCAACCCTGTAATCCCAGGTCGGGCATCCAAAACCCCACGCTGTTGCCGCTCGGCAATCAGCTCCTCCTGACTGAACAGGCACGGCCTTGGCCCGACAATGCTCATCTCCCCTTTAAGCACATTCCACAGCTGGGGAAGCTCATCCAGCTTGGTACGCCTCAGAAAGCGGCCTAACGGCGTAACGTCATCTGCTTTGGCCAGATGACTGGCCACAGAGGCCGTATTCTTTTTCATGGTACGAAATTTTACCAGTATAAACGGCTTCCTGTGACGCCCGACCCGCTCCTGCCGGAACAGTGGTGACCCGGTATCGAAGAAACCAACCAGGGTGATCAACAGCAGTACAGGAAGCCCGAGCAACAAACCGACCAACGAAAAGACAATATCAAACAGACGAATCAGGAGCAGCATGTAACATTATCCATTAATTGCGGCAGCGGAAATTCAGCGGGAATCAGCCCGGAAATGCTCATTCACGGTATCAGCCAGCCCCTGCTTGACGGTAAAGGGCGGTTGCCATCCCAACAGCCGACGAGCCCTGGTAATATCCACCTGCAGCGAGCCGCACAGCCGCTGAACCAGCGAGCGCGTTCCGGTCAATGCGCCCACGGCCCGGAACAATGCCGGAGGAACCGGCACCAGCATGGGCCGGCGCCCCAATGCCGTTCGCACCAGTTGCAGAAGCCTGGTGGTGGACAGGTCGTCACCATCACTCACCAGGAAGGTCTGGTTCGCCGCAGCGGGGTGTTCAGAGGCAACACAGATAAAATCAACCAGATTGCCCAGGTAGACGAGGCTGCGACGATTATCAATGGCCCCGAAGGGCAGCGGCACAGGCAGGCTGGCGAGCTTCAGAAGACTGCGGAAATTTCCCTTCACGCCCGGGCCATAGACCAGCGGCGGCCGGATAATAACCACTTCCATGCCAGTCTTTTGCGCCATATCCCGCAAGTCATCTTCCGCTTCCCGCTTGGAAATGCCATAGGCATCTTCCGGTGCCGGTGCTTCATCTGCCTCAAATGGCCCGCGGTTGTCGGTGTGTTCACCATTCACCTTGACCGAGCTGATAAACACAAAGCGCCGCACCCCGGCTTCCGCCGCCTGACGGGCCAGGTTCAGCGTCCCGTCGCGGTTCACAGCGCGGAAGGCTGCAAGCGGACTTGCCGCATCATCGTGCATGACATGGACCCGGGCCGCACAGTGCATGACAACCTCCGCGCCGGCGAGGGACTCCTGCCAACGGGTATGTCCGTCAATATCCTCCACCTGGTGATACGACACCCCGGGCCCGGGATCAGGGGCCATGGCGGATGCCCGAATCGCCGCTCGTACCGTCGTCCCCTGGTCGGCCAGCGCCCGCACCAGCGCACGCCCCAGAAACCCGCTTGCACCCGTCACCATGACTGTTCGGTGGTCAGGCACTCAACAACCTCCGGTAGATTTCCAGGTGCTGGCGGACGATGGTATCCACAGAGAACTCGCTTTCTGCCAGCTTCCTGCCCTCAGCGCCCATGGCCTTCCGCTCTTCGGGGCAGTCGACGAGATGCTGGATCGCATCAGCCAACTTGCCGGGCTGGCGCAACGGTACCAGCAACCCGGTACGGCCAGGAACGATCGCATCACGACACCCGGGGTGGTCCGTGGTGATAACCGCCCTGCCGGCAGCCGCAGCCTCCACCAGAACCTTTGGCAAACCCTCGCCGTAATAGGAAGGCAGAACCACCATATGGCAGCCAGTGAACAGTTCAGCGATGTCCTTGCAAAAACCAAGGCACTGCACCACGCCCTCCGCCCGCCAGGCATCAAGCTCGTCCTGACGCACCGTTGTAGGATTGCCCGGGTCAGGTTCACCCACCAGCAGACATTCCACCTTCACCCCCCGCTCCCTGAGCAACCGGGCGGCGTCGACGAAGTCCCGCACACCTTTCTCGCCGAGAAGACGCGAGGCAAACACAGCCTTTACCGGGCCTTCCGGCTCGGGCTGCACGTTATACTCCGCCAGGTCGACGCCTGAGCCACGAATCAGGTTTGCCTTTTGCTCCGGCAGCCCCGCGACCCGCACAAGGAGGTTTCGGTCAGACTCGTTCTGAAAAATCACTGCCACCCGGGGCCCACCCATGGAAACCCGGTAAAGCCGTGACACAGCAAAACGTCTGAGCCGCTCGGCAAATGACCTGGCCCGAAAAACCGACCCTAGACCGGAAATGGCCGCCACCACCGACCGAACCGGCGACAAACGGCAGGCAATACCGCCATAGAGCACCGGTTTTATGGTGACCAGGTGGACCAGGTCAGGCCTAAGCCGCCAAAAAAGCAGCCATAAGCGGATAAACGTTACCATCTCCACCAGTGGATTCTGCCCGCTACGGGACATGGGTACCGCATGGTGAACAAAACCATGGTGCCGCACCTCATCAACCTCCGCATCTGACGGGGTGACCACATGCACATCGTAGCCTTCTCCTTTGGCGGCCTGCGCGACAGGTAGACGATGAGAAAGAAAGAACCGGCTGGAATTGACCACAAATACAACGCGCCTCATCTGACCGCCCTCGACAACACGGCACGAAGAACGGACAAATAACGCTTACCCCACGCCTCTGTGCCAAAATTGTGCGACGCGTAGCGCGAGGCCCTTAGGCGCATACTCTCCGCCTGCGCGGCATCACCAAAACAGGAAACCACGTCCGAGGCCCAGTCCTCTGGCGAATCCAGTGACCGAACCCAGCCGGTAACCTCATGATCGACAACTTCCGCCATTCCTCCGGCGTCGCTGACCAATACCGGGATTCCCATATACATGGCCTCCTGCACCGTATTAGGTACGCCCTCATCCCTGGACGGCATAATTAACAGGTCCGCTGCAGACATGAGTGCAACAACATCATCCCGCCACCCCAGAAAGCGGGTAACCGGCGTCAACCCATGCTCCGACACCCGCCCACGCGCCTTTTGCACGTAGGTTTCGTCCCCGAGCCCACCAGCAATAAGCCACTCGAAGTTCAAGGTCGGAGCGAGCTCCCTCACCTTAGCCAGCACATCAGCGGTAAAGCACTGATTCTTCCGGTCACAAACCGTCCCAACCTGAAGAATAACCGCTGGCTTGCCTGACAGACTTTGCCCGCCAGAGTGCACCCTCATACCGGTTGGCAGGCGCGACAGCTCGATGCCGGGGATAATACTGCTAAACTTTCGTTGGTACCGGATTGCCAGATCAGAACCAAAAATCGCTTCTGGTGCCCGCCGGTACTGAAACACGACAGCGGAAGCCAGCCACAACCCGAACCGGTGCAGCCTGCGTACGAGCCCTACCGAAGGCAGTTCGTAGTCTACATCCCAGACTACCGGCCTTCGCGCAAGCAGACAGCCCGCCCCGGCAAAAAGCACGCCCTTGCTGCCCCGCAGCCACACCACATCCGCCCCTACCTTGCGGGCAACGCGGAATACTCGCAGGTTCTGCAGCATCAACAAGACCAACAGCCAGACCCGGAATAACCCGCCGCGCCGGAATACATCAGCGCCCCGGGTTTTCAATCCACCGACGGGGTCAAGCTCTACACTCTCGATGCCCTGCTGGCGAGCCGCCTTCAATACCTCACTCCCGGCATCTGAAGCAACGCATACCGCTACGCCCAGGCTCTGCAACTCCCTGGCCAGCGTCAACATGCGGCGGGGCGCGCCTGTCAGGCCTCCCGGCGTTGGCATGTACATCAGTAACTTCATCACGTCCTGCGAGAATCCGCGTTATTAGTCAACGCTGACCGATACAGACCCTCGATATAATCCATGTAGTTGTCGGCGGAGAATCTCTCAGTCACCAACTGCCGTGACCTTACCCCAAGGGCATCGAGATTGCCGGAGGAAACCAACGTCTCAAGACCCTCGACAATGGCCTCGCTGGTCAGCTGGACAACACAACCATTGCCATCAATGAATTTCTGCTTCGACATCCCTGTATCTGAGAGCAGCAAGGCATTGCCAGCATACATAGCTTCCATCACACTCTGTGAGGGGTAGTTATCAGGTTCGATTACGGATACGAATATTTTACTTTTAATAACATAGGGTGCGACATCACTCACCTTTCCGACAAAAGCCCGATCGTTATCAATCCACTGCGAAAGTATTGATTTGATGATCTCTTCATCCGGGCCATTACCAAGAATATCCACACGCCAGTTATCGTATCTGGACAGAAACGCATCAACTGCGTGCGCAAACAGGATTCCGTTTTTTCGGCTGATCAAACGGGCGGCAAAGGTAATAGAATCATCTTTGGCCCGCGGCATTGAGGGAATCAGCGTTGAGGGCCGAAAATACGGCAACGGTGCTACCGTCAGCCTGTGGTCACCAACATACTTCCGGCTTACATCATAAACCGAATCACTGACGGCATTGAAAAGCGTATGCCCCTTAATAAAGTCTTCAGGCATCGCCTCCAGATGTTTTGCGATATCCGGGCTGGTCACTTCAAAAACGGTTGAGCACCCGGCCACTGAAGGAACGGGGAACGAAAAGTCCAGGAAAATATGGGCAATATCAACCTTGCGGCATTTTACCAGTTCTGGCACCCCCGCTGCGCGGTGTTTATAGACTATTCGTCTCAGTAAGGCACTCTTCGCCAGTAACCGTCGCACCCCTCGTCTGGATCGTTTCTCAACGGAAGCCATGCCCGCGCTGCCCTTGTCATAAACAACCACATGTGGAAGAAGTTCAGGAAAGTGCTTCTCAATATGGCCATACAATCCACCTGAAACCCACAGCTCTACGTCATGACCACGCTCCAGCAGGTGGCTGAAGATCTTTACAGCACGCCTTTCTGCCCCGTGAAAGATGTTCGACCGGACGACGACAGCGACCTTCATCAATCCCCCCTAAATAACAATGCGCTGCCCGAACTCGTCGAGGGCAATGGTCTCGACCTTCAGGTCTTCGCCTGTACGGTCACGGGCTGCCTGCTTCATATCTCTGATCAGGGACAGCACATCTTCCGCACGAGCCTGGTGCCGATTGACAATAAAGTTCCCATGGGACTCCGCAACAGCCGCACCTCCGCAGGCCACGCCTTTAAAGCCAAGGTCCTCCATGATTTTGCCGGGCGGGCCAAACCGATCGTACATGGCGGGATCACTGACAAAAACCGAACCGCAGTTGGGCTGTTTCAACGGGAATTTCCTGCGTCTTTGCGCCAGGATCCTGAGCATCGTCCGCCTGATCGTGCTTAACTCCCCCGGGGTGAGCTGCACGGTGGCAGAGGCGACCACCTCATCAGTAGTCTGGAAAACGGAGCTCCTGTAGGAGAAAGCACACTGCTGCCGGTTACGCACCTTTACCGAACCATCAGCCGCCACGCTGGTGACTTTATCGATTACATCACCTATTCCATTGCGGAGACTGCCTCCGTTCATACAGACCAGGCCGCCAAGTGTTCCGGGAATACCGCAGGTATGCTCAATGCCGGTGAGCCCGGCCTTCATGACGATACGGGCAAGCCCGGGTACCCAAATACCTGCTTCCGCGCTTACCCTGGTACCTTCGACCGAATAACCCGCCAACCGTTCGCCAAGCCTTACGCAGATAACCTTCAACCCACGGTCAGAAAACAACAGATTACTGGTGCTACCAATAAAAACGTGCGGCAGCTTCTGTACGTTCAACCACCGTCGGAGCTTGACCAGCTCTTCAAGACTGGCCGGTTCCACCACAACATCGGCCAGGCCACCGATACGCCAACGGCTCATTGCAGCCAGATCAACCGACGTGTGGACGCCGCCGGGACACAGGACTCTCAACGAACGTATATGGCTGGCTTCGGGTGTGGCGCGATCGCTAGATCGACTGCACATCGGCGCCCAAACCTCTTAACTTCTCCAGGAACCGATCGTAGCCCCTGAAAATCTGCCAGGCATCGGTAATGACTGTCTCACCGTCGGCGATCAGACCACACAGCGTCAGTGCAGCACCCGCACGCAAGTCCAGGGCCCGGACTTCCGCTCCGCTCAACCGGCCACCGGCACCATGAATAACCAGCATGTCACCCGCAATCTCATACCTCAGGCCCATCCTTGCCATTTCCTGGGCGTAACCGTAACGCCCCGGGAAGCGGAGGTCAGTAATCCGTGACTCACCCGAAGCACGGGCGCCCCACGCCGCCAGCAGCGGCTGAACATCCGAATTGATCCCCGGGTGCGGCCCTGTGCTGATCTCGACGGGATAGCACGCCCCACCCCTTACCAACAGAGAGTCGTCCGCACGATAGAGGGCAGCACCTGCCGCCTTCAGATGGGCCAACACGACTTCAAGATCCCGGTACGGGAAATCCCGGATCTCCACCTCGCCCTTGGTCATCACAGCACCAATCAGCCAGGTGATCGCCTCCATGTTGTCGGGTATAACCCTGTGTTCTGTGCCACTGAGCTTTTCAACACCCGTCACCTTGACGTGTTCCTGCCCGAACACCTCGATTTTTGCGCCCATCGAGCGAAGCATGGCCACAAGATCCAGAATCTCCGGCCGGATATGGGGGTTCCAGATTCGGGTGCTACCGCTGGCCAGGCAACTGGCGATAATGGCATTTTCCGTCGCGCCGGTTGAGCGGATCGGCAGGTGAATATCAGCCCCTTTTAACCCCTTCCCGGCGCTGGCACACAAGTAGCCATCCTCTTCAAATACCTCGGCGCCGAGCTTTTCGAGCAACATCACATGCAGGTCGTATTTGCGGTCACCCAACTGACACCCTCCGGGCAGAGGTACTCTTGCTTCACCCAAGCGGGTAACCAACGCCCCCAGAATCAAAAGTGTGTTGCGAATAGAACGATCGGTCCACGTAAGGCTGGTTTTCAGCGCAGTGGATTCAGAGATGACCACCTGATCAGTTCCGACCACGCTGACGCCCTTGCCAAGCACCCGCAGCATGTCCAGGTGGACCTGGGCATCAAGCAACTGGTTGGGATGGTTGAGCAGTGAGACCCGCTCCGGTGTCAGCAAGGACGCAGCCAGCAGCCGCAAGGCAGAATTCTTCGCCCCGCCCAGTGTTACCGTGCCCTCAAGCCGCGCCGGCTTTACCAGCAAACGTTCAACGCTTTCCACTAACCTTCCTCTTGCGCTTGTGCGGGTTTATGGATGACCCGTGCAGGGACACCGACGGCCGTACACCCATCCGGAACATCATCAAGGACAACGGCATTCGCCCCAATGATACAGTTTTCCCCTACGTTGATCTTCCCGGCTAGTACAGCGCCGGCAAAAATGACGGTATTGCGGCCTACAGAAGGGTAACTATTGCTGCTCGAGTCTCCCATCCGGGCGCCACCAATGGTCACGTTCTGATAGACCACTACCTTCTCACCAACAGTGACGCCTTCGCCGATCACCACCCCCACGGGATGCTTCAGCTTTAGTGATGGCGAAATATTCGATTTTTCCGAGATAAAAACCCCATACTTCAGCTGCATGCGGGCAGATATCCACTTTGCCAGGCCCATATGACCCTGTTGCCGGGCGCGAAGCATCAGCTTCATGTGGGCCATTACCCTGGGCTGAACCCCACCCATAAACAGATGCCTGATAAGCCTTGCCAGTCTCACAACGCTGCTCCCTTTTCTGTCAGCTTTCTCAAGAAAAACACAACGTAGACACTAATCAGAAGATAGAAACCCGCCATTAACCAGGAATAGAGACCCACAAACGTCCCGGCCGCTGCCTCGTTGCTGAAAAGGAGCCCATAAAGCACAAGCAGGCATACCAGCCGGAACACATTGATGCCCAGAAACACCTTCTGCAATCCGAAAACATTGAGTACTTTCATCAATGGTGCGGAGGTGAACTGGAAGAACAGATATACAGACAGCAAAGACGCGTAAACACCCGCCTCCCGCCACTCGGAACCGAACGCCACCATGAACAGGTACTCCCCTGCGAAATAGATAACCAGCGCGGGGACGATAGCCAGTAAAAACAGATTCCGTTGTATGACTAACGTAAGCTGGTATATGCGGCCGGGTTGCTTTTTGGTCAGCCGGGCGGTTTCCGCATAGTAGGCACGGGCCATCGACGTACCCACAAGATTTACTGGCAGCGCCAAGGCCATCAAGGCCAGTCCGAGCTGGCCAGTGACCCCGGCACCATACATGAACCCGGCAAACAGCAGGGGCGACTGCGCCGAGAACACCAGCAGGAACTGTGACGGCAAGCGAAAGAAGGGGTACTCCCGATACAGCACGGTGGCCTTCTTCATCCTGGCCCAGCGGACCGCAGCCAGGGCTTTCCGACCGTCCTGCCGAAAGCGGGCAAGCATGGTGCCTACGCCCATACTCTGGCTCGCAATCTGACCAACGATCAGCCCAAGCGGATGAACGCCCAATACGCCAAGGGCCACCTTGACCGACTCGCCAGCGAACGACTGGAAAACCTGCGTGCGGGCCAGTAGCCGGTAATCCCGCTGGCGGGTGGCCCACATGGTCATCAGCTCATAGCCGGAAACGGCAAAGGCACCCAGCACAATAAGCCACCAGTAGGGTGCCAAAGCCTCAGCGGAAACCAGACTGAGTAAGGGAGAATGAAATAACCAGAGGAGTGTGCCTGCCACTGCCGTACTGATAACCAGCAATAGCAGGTTCAGTGCAAAAAGATTGAAGGCGAACGCTTCAACCCGGGGCAGGGGGACTGCCACAACATAACGCAGCGTCAGTACCGGTGCCGTTACCATCAGAAAGGCCGTAAACAGAGACAGCACACCAAAATCATCGGGTGTGTAGAGCCGGGTCAGTACCGGTATCGAGGCAATGCCAATGACACGGGCAAAGCTGGCCCCCATGGCCAGGGTGAGCATACCCCTGAGCACGTCCCCGGCACCCTTGCCCCAAAAAAACCGGATTATTCGTTCAATGATCACAGACTCCAGATCATAGGTGGCACCTCACATACCGAGGATCTCACGGAACCAACACCCTAGAAGCCTTAGCTTCGATCGAATAGAAGAAAACTTGAATCCCTTATACCTGAAAACCACGGGCATGGGCCTGATCCTTATTGGCGATTCCGGGGTGATAATTTAAATAGAGCAAACAGCTCAGGCAGGCACCTCCTGCTCCAGTTGCCCAAGCGCCAGAATATCCGCCGCCATTTCATCCATGATGCGATGCCGGGCATAGTTCTCACGGAAGCTTTCCCGGGGGTAGTGCGCCAGCTTCAGCTCCGCGAATGCCTGGACAGCCCCCTCCACATCACAGGGCCGGAAGATCGCGACGCCCTCCGCCTGCTCTGTCAGGAAGTCCCGGCAGTAACCATCAACGCCCGCCAGCACGGGTTTGCCGGTAGCGAGGTATTCAAATAGCTTGGACGGCAGCACCTTCAGGAAGGCCGGCAAGTCGTTGAGGTGCAGGAACAGCACGTCCGCCTGATCGTAATAATCCAGCAACTGGTCCCTGGCAACCGGGCCAACAAACGCCACTGGCGCCCCGAGCGCGTCACATCGCCGCATCAGCGCGGAGCGGGTGGCGCCATCACCAATCACGGTAAACGACGCCCGGTCAGCCAGCCGCACGGACAATTCAGGCAGAATGCGCTCCAACCCCTGGCCATGGCCGATGTTCCCCGCGTATACAATCTGCACCTTGCCCTTAGTGCGCTCCGCTGGAGGCACCGCGCTGGCCTCGAAATCATCATCAATGCCATTAGTGAACAGGCTATAAGAAACGTCCGGGCGGATGTTCCGGAAATAGGGCAAAAAACCCGGCGACACCAGGTTCACCCGCGCGGCCCGGTTAACGGCGTAACGCTCTATACGAGACAAGAGCCCTTTCAGGGGCAATACGGCCGCAGAGGGGTAAATGTACTGGATGGTATCGATAAAAATATCACGGATATCCAGGTAGTAGGCAGCGCCCTTCTGCCTGGCCAGCCATGCGCCAAGGGCAGCAGTCATCAGCCGTGAAGAGGTGGCGATCACCACATCATAGCGGGATTCCGGCGCCTTGCTGGCCGCCACCCGGGCAAACGCCGCGAACGAGCGAACCTGGCCAATAATACCCCACCGATGCCGGGGCAACGCAGCCTGAAATACCCGGTAGTCAGCGTCCGCCGCTTCCGGTGCGTCCGGCTGGTGAGTCCGGTAGCGGTTAGGCTCTGTGGTCACCACATCCAGTTGCACATCACCATGCCCCTGCCGGACCAACGCCTCCGCCAGAGCCCTGGCCCGGAACGCACCGGCGCAAAGGTCCGGCGGAAAGTAATAGCTGACTAACAGAATCTTCAAAGGTATCACGGACAAGGGTGAATGAATGGAGCCGGTATATCACCGGTGTTTCAGGCAGGCGGCAGGATACGCTTGTAAAGATCGACAAGGGCGCTCTCCTGCGCCTCCCAGTTCAGTGTAGCAGCTGCTTGCCTGGCGTTAGCCGAATAACGGGCTCGCAGTTCCGGGTCGTCAACCAGTCGCTGCAGCGCCTTGGCCAGGGCTTCCACATCGCCAGGGGGTGTCAGGATGCCCAGGTCATGGTCTTTCACCACCCGGGAGATCTCGGGCAGAGCTGATGCAACCACTGGCAAACCTGCCACCACATACTCGAACAGTTTGTTGGAGTCAGTCGTGAAATGGTTCAGGCACGTATTCTCGATCGGCTGAACACCAATGTTGGCGGAAGCTGTGTAGTATGGAAGCTCATCGAGAGACACCGTGGGTATGAAGAACACCCTTTGCTCCAGGCCATGTTCCCGTACCATGGCCTGGAGCTGGCCCGCGATATTGCCACCACCGACAAATACCACATAGGCTCCCTGTAAAAGGGCAGCGGCCTCAACCAGCCGGTCAAGTCCCCGCCCCCGCTGCAATCCGCCCTGGTAAATTATCACTGGCCAGGGTTCTTTCAGCTGCAGGTGCTCACGTAACCGGTTACTTTCAATGGGCGGCAACCGGCGCGGCCGGTTCTGAAGTACCAGCGGACGGGGCACATGGTAGGCCCGGGCAAAGAACTTTGCCCGCAGATCCGTAGTGGTGATCGACGCCGCAACTCTTGGCATGATTGTCTTCTCGATCCAACCAACCGCCTTGCGAAACGCTTTGTACCCTTCCCGGTCGGTACTGATTTCGTGCGCGTCGTAGACCAGCGGCACCCCCAAGCACTTCGCCGCCAGCCAGGCGGTCGGCAAGGTATTCACATCGTGTGCATGAATAACATCCGCCCGAGAGCGGACCAGGCGCCACCATAGTCTCAGATGAGTAATGGAACGGGTCGAAAGGCGAAATAACTGGTGGCCAGTACCCGGCGGCGAAGCTAGTGGCTGCGTGGGAGCCCCGGCTGCACTGGCCTGTGCGCCGCCCTTGCGGAAGCTCCAGAAGGGGCTACGCACGACCCTTTCAACGCGGATACCGGGTTCAAGCTCTTCGGACTCAAGCGTTTTACTGGGAGTGTGCAACGCATGGACAATTATCTGATGGCCTGCGGCTGCCAGAGTCTGCGCCTCTTTCAGCACCCTGGCGTCATTGACAAACTCATTCCATACCAGCATGGCTATACGTGCCAAAATTCACTCCTCAATAGCATCGTTTTGCAGAGTGTTCAGTGTGTCCAGAATGTCGGGGAGCAGCTTCAGAGATGCGATAAACTGTTGGCGGTTAGTAAACTCTTCAAGACTGTACAGTAACGCCGATAGCCGGGCTTTGCATGGGTCGACCTGGTAGCGATCTTTGGCCTCGCCTGCTGCCAGGTAGTCTACCAGCTCCGCGAGGCCCTTCCCGGCCACTGGCCAACCGGCGCCAAGCGGCTCTATAGCCCATTTGTCCCAGTTCAGCACAATCAACGACTGGTCCGCGTCATTCTGCCAGATGGATCTTTTTATATTGGGGTTCACCAGAACCAGGGGCAAAGATTTCAGGTGCGACCGCAACTCGCTCAGCCGGTTCACCAGTTCGGCAACTAGTAATGTGTCGACCCGGCTGGAGCAGGCAACGTGGAGTCGCTCCAGCACCTCCGATGAAAGGCGATCTGCCAGCAAAGGGCGTGATCTGACATAGCGATTGACCAGCCGGGCGGAAAGCTGAGTCATTAAAAACTGCTTGTTCAAAGCGGAAACAACTTTTTTGGCGCGCCTGATCTTCAAAACCTTGCCTGGCGACATCTGATAGACATGGCAGGCAAATCGGTCTACCTCCGTCGCCAGGATCAGCCCAGGCATGGGAACCTGTTCCAGACCCTCGGTTGCCAGGGTGGCTTCATGCTGCGCCGGAGACCTGCGATTGAAGTCGAATAGCTTGACCAGAAACGTTTGATCCGGTGTGTCAGTGTTAGACACCAACAGCTGGGGCATATTTGGTTTGCTGCTTTCCAGCCATTGCACCTGCAACTGATCCGCCTTGACCGACTGTGCACCGGCCTCTTCCAACACTTGTGGGAGCCAGCTTCCTCGAACTTCGGGTTGCAGGAGCGACCAGAGGCTCTTTTTTCCCGGTTTTGGGACTTGGCTCACCAAAACCTGACTGTGAAAAAACAGTGCATCCAGTCTTGGTCGTTGCTGGGCAAGCCCATGCAACCCAGAAACCAGCGCCGTCGCGCGGCCAAAAACCTGCCGGCTCGCCAGTATGGAAATGATGGCGATGATAAAACCCGGCGGCGATAAGAAAATAAACTCCACCACCAGGTACGCAAAAACCAGAAAGAACCCCAGATTGGCGGCCAGCCCAAGGGCAGCGCCCAACTTCTGGTCCAAATACTCCCCGAACCGCTCGCTGACCCGGTAAGCGGTGACGAATACCACAAAAACCAGTAGCGAATAACCGGCAATGAGCCCTGCCATGGAGGGGTAGAACCAACCTAACGCAAACAAAGCCAGAGGGATGAAAACACCCGCCGCCAGGGCACTGGAATAACGTTGATAGGCCCTGGCCGCCACGTCTTCCTGATTCTCGAACAACACCATCTTTTGGCTTTTGCCCAGCAACTTGCCCGCGGCCACCTCTGTTGCCCTGGCGATGAGCTTCTCCGCCAGAAGGCTCAGCAGGAAGAAACCAATGGTGGCGCCACTCAACCAGGCAATCAGCAGGTCGCGGTCCAGTTGCGCGAAGGCCGCCGGGAAATACCGGGGCATACCCTCTGAGCCAAGCAGAATAATAATCTTCAGAGGAAGGAAAAAGGACAGAAGCGAAGCGATCTGCGCAACAAGGGTCAGAACCACGATGACGAGCGTCAGAAACGGCACCACACGATAGAACTTGGCACCCAGCGACAGGGACCAGCGTAAAACAGAGAGGATTTCAATCATTAAGAAAGGGACTACTCAAATGGACTCAAAATGGAATGTAAATTCAAGAGCCAGCTGCAAACGCCAGCCAGTACCCAGGCCATTTCCTGATGGGCTCTGAAAGCATAGGCTGGGCGTCGCTCCTGAAACTTATTGCCCCTCGCCCAATAAAGCTTCCAGACTTTCAGCAGCAAGAATATTGATTACCCACCGGTCCAATTGCTCATCAGTAGCCGCTTTAAGCCGTTCATCGGCCCAGGCGGGAATGGGGCCGAATTTTAGCTGAATTTGCTTGCGCAGTGTGCCTTCAACGCCTTCATGCATGCCTTTCTGCATGCCCTCCTCCACGCCTTCGGCCCGGAGTCGGTCGCTCAAGCTTGCCATGGTATTGCTCTCCTGCGGGTATTGCTGCTGATACAGTTCCATTTCATTATCATCCAGGGCTGTGTAGATGTCGATAAAGTCCAGGTACTTGAGTTGCTTCTCCGGGTCTGGCTCCAGCGTGCTTAGACCTCGGGTGGCCCGGGCGTAAACCTCCAGTTTCTGATTCTCATGCCAGTGCATCAGGCTCAGGCACAGGCGGGCGATCAGGTTGTTGCTGTCCCAGTGATCCTCCGCTTCCAGCTCCGGTAACGCGCAACGTATATAGCGGAAGCTCAGATAGTCATAACGTTCACTGCCCAGCACCAGGCTATCCGCCTCCTGACTGTTCGTGTTCAGAAAGATCACGACCGGTACCACCCGAGTCGTCTGGCAGAGATCAGCCAGGTCCAGGCAATAATGGGCAAGGCGATGGACAGAGAAGCGGCTGGGACTGGTTTCTTCTTCCAGCACAAACAGCAGTGTTTCGCGACGGCCATCCGACCACTCAGCCAGCAACGGTACATCCAGCTCCCTGAAACGTTCGCCAAGACGCTCCTTCAGTTGCTCCTGCCGCAACGGAACAATGCGAACAGAATCGTCCAGATCAGCCGCCTCCTGCGGACTGAACAGCTCTATCGCCTGCCGGGGATAGTCGAGAATGAGGTTCTTGAAGTTCTGGTCGTGACTGATCGGGGTGCCGTTTTTCCGTGGCATGGCTCATCCCTGTGCGAGAGTGGATACCAGCCATTTTGCTGAGGTGATCATATACTGTCAAGAAAAACTGTTTTTTTATACAGTCTTTTGCCAGAATCACCGTAAAGCGAACAACGACACGGAGTCACCATGCCAAGGCCCAGGCACCAACAGGTCAGTCTTGCCGATACCCCCTACTACCACATCATCTCCCGCTGTGTGCGGCGGACCTTTCTGTGCGGGGAAGACCATGCCACTGGTCGCAGCTACGAACACCGGCGGGGCTGGATCGAAGAGCGCATACGGCTGCTCGCGTCGCTGTTTACCGTGGACGTGGCCGCCTACGCGGTGATGTCCAACCACTACCATCTGGTCATCAAACTCAGTCCCGAACAAGCCAACTCATGGAGCAATGACGAAATACTGGCTCGATGGTGCTGTCTTTACCAGGGCCCGCCTCTCGTAAAGCGCTACCAACGAGGCGAAACTCTGCGCGATGCCGAGTTACGACGGGTGAACCAGTATGCAGAAACCTTCAGGGAACGGCTGACGGATCTTAGCTGGTTCATGAAGTGCCTCAACGAACCTATTGCCAGAAAAGCCAACCAGGAAGGTGACTGCACGGGGCACTTCTGGGAGTCACGGTTCAAGTCGCAACCTCTCGAAACCGAAGAAGCCTTGCTCACCTGCATGGCCTACGTAGACCTCAACCCCATCCGGGCCGTCATGGCCGATACGCCGGAAACCTCTGACTACACCAGCATTCAGGAACGCATACAGCCAACGTTCAACCTGGCCGACGCGGAGTCTGTCAACGTAGTTGTCGCGTTTAAGTCATCAGCTCTTTAACAGTTCGCCGCCTTTTCCGGATTCAGAGTCACTGATTCCGGTAAGCTGAAGTTTCGG
>NZ_JBHSDI010000047.1:0-15698 GCF_042651045.1 Marinobacter lacisalsi | reverse complement strand
GGGGGCGTACCAATATGCAGATCATCTGTATCGATCACTTCCGAATCGCACAGGGTAAAGGCCCGCTCCAGGATGTTTTCCAGCTCGCGGACGTTGCCGGGGAAAGCATAGTCCGCCAGATAGGTCAGGGCGCCCTTGCTCAGCCGGGCCGGCGGGCACTCATATTCCCGGGCGATGCGTTCGAGGATGTGAGTGGACAGTAGCGGAATATCATCCGGCCGGTCCCGCAGCGGCGGTACAGCCAGTTCAATCACGTTGATACGGTAGAACAGGTCCTGGCGAAAGCTGCCGTCCTTGACCAGTTCCGGCAGGTTTTTGTGGGTGGCGCTGAGGATGCGGATATCCACGGCCACTTCCCTTGACTCGCCCACTGGGCGTACGGCTTTTTCCTGGATTGCACGCAGCAGTTTCACCTGCATGGCCAGGGGCAGGTCTGCCACCTCATCCAGAAACAGGGTGCCCCCATTTGCGCTGCGGAACAGGCCATCCTTGTTCTCGTTGGCGCCGGTAAAGCTGCCCTTGCGGTGGCCGAAAAATTCGCTTTCCATCAGTTCCGACGGAATGGCACCGCAGTTCACCGCCACAAAGGGCGCGTCGCTTCGGGGACCCTGCATATGAATCATGCGTGCCACCAGCTCCTTGCCACTGCCCGACTCACCGCTGATGAACACTGGCGCCTGGCTCCTCGCCAGTTTCCGGGTCTGGCTGCGCAGGCGCCGGATCTCCCGGGACTCTCCCAGCAGTAGTCCGGGTTCGTCAGCCTGCTGGGTCTCCTGTTGTTCCGGTTCAGACAGTTTCAGTGCGGTCTGTACCAGGTCCCGCAACCGTGGCAGCTCCACCGGTTTCGACACAAAGTCGAAGGCGCCGGCCTTGAGGGCCTCGATAGCCGTATCCATGTTGCCGTAGGCGGTGATCACGGCGACCGGGGTCTCGGGGCTGTGCTCCTGTATCCATGCCACCAGCTCGATACCGTTGCCGTCCGGCAGGTTCATGTCTGTCAGGCACAGATGGGCCGGTTCGGCCTCCAGCAGTTCCCGGGCGGTTGCCAGGTCCGGGGCGGAGCGGGTGGCAATGCCCATGCGGACCAGAGTGATCTCCAGCAGTTCCCGGATATCCGGTTCGTCGTCCACAATCAGCGCAGTATGGGTGGTCATGAGTGGGTGTCCTTGAACGTCATCAAATCAGGCGGCCGGATGGCGCGAAGGTGATACGGAAGCAGCAGCCCGGTCTGTCCTGCTTCAGCAGTGCCAGGTGCGCCTGGTTGGTTTCACACAATTCCCGGGCCAGGTACAGACCCAGGCCCGTGCCGCTTTTGTCTGTGGTGAAAAAGGGTTCGAATATCGAGGTTCGGTACTCCTCGGAAATACCGGGTCCATAATCCTGAATATCAATATAGGCCCGCTCACCATCCGCCGTGGCGCCGACCCGCAGGGTCAGTCTTGGCGAGCCGGTCTGCTCCTGGCTGTAGCGAAGGCCGTTGTCGCAGAGATTGGTGAGTACCTGCTCAATCTGGCTCCTGTCGAACCGGGCTGAGGGCACCGTTGGCACCGTCTCCAGTTCGATGCTGACTGGTTCCCCATCCTGGCAGCCCCTGGCCTGCTGGTAGTCCTGGGTAAAGTCCTCCAGCCATTGCGGCAGGTCGACGAGTTCGGCGTTAGCCTGGCGCCTTCGGGACAGGTCCAGTACGTTGTCGATAATACCGTTCACTCTTCTGGAGTGACGCTGGATGATGTCCAGCATACGCTGGTCAGGCTCCCCGATATCTCCGGACTCCTGCATGAGCTGGGCCGCATGGCTGATGGCGCCAAGGGGGTTGCGGACCTCGTGGGCAATGCTCGCCGTCAACCGGCCGAGGGATGCCAGCTTCATTTGCTGGGCCTGTTGTGTCACCTTGCTGAGGTCTTCAATGAACACCAGAATCAGGTCACTGTTCTCTTCATCGAGCCGGGTGAAGCTAGCCTGGATCATCGGTGAGGCGGACTGGATCTGGCAGGGCTCCGGTCGTTTGCGCGGATTTTCCTTCCAGGCCGTGAGCCCCTCAAGCAAAGCAATGGGGAGAACCCGGCTGTGGTGGCCCTCGTTTCCGGTCAGTCCGAAAAGCAGCTCTTCTGCGGCCCCATTAGCCAGACGTATGCGACCGTCCTGATCGGTGACCACAATGCCGGTGCGCATGCGCTGGATGATCTGTTCGTTGATCTTTTCCAGTTCGACAATGCTGCGGGCACGATAGTCCGCCAACTCCTCGCTACGCTGCATGCGGCGGGTGACGGACTGCAGTATCAGTGCTGCGCCGAAATACAGTATCCCCAGGGAGCCGGCGCGGACGATGTTATCCACGTTATCGTTCAGGGCCATGACACCCCAACTGGCAACAGCCAGGGAGCATATTGCAGCCAGGGCCGCGTAGAAGATGCCCATGCGGCTCGGAGTCAGTATGTTACCGGCGGCCACGGAAATGATGATCAGGTTCGCCAGGCCATTGGTGATGCCGGAGCTGGTTACCAGGAAAAAGTGAATGGCCAGAATATCGACCAGTACCGAGAACGTAATGTGGCGCTGACCAGGACGGAGCCCCTGCATCAGCAAAAGGCCAATAATGACATTGAGGGCCAGGTAGGCGAGCACGCCGGACTGGTATTGCATTGGCAGGCGCATGGGCTGATCAAGCTGCACCGGATCCACAAATAGCAGGCCGGTCAGCACCAGGCTGATAACGATCCGGTACACGTTGTACACGCGGAAGAGCCGGTGGCTCTGCGCCGGGGCGGCTGGTTGGCGTGTATTTGCGGCCTGGTCTGTGTTTTCCGGTGTTACGTCATTCAATCGGAGGTCTCTTGCGTCGTTGTCGTGGGTTTGGTGACTTTCCCTGTGTCAACGCGGCAGAAATCCGTCCTGCACACCGCTATAATAGCCTTTTCACGGCAACAGGTTACAGGAGCGGAGCATGTCTCAGCAGCCGGCTGCAGATGGATCGGGTCAGGCCACCCGGAAATTCACGGTTGTCATGGCCCAGATGGACTTTCTGGTTGGTGATATTCCTGGCAATACCCGGCTGGTGATTGATGCCGTTCGCAGGGCTGGGCAGGAGCATAACGCAGATCTGGTTGTGTTTCCGGAACTCTGCCTCACCGGGTACCCGCCAGAAGACCTGCTGCTGCGCCCAAGCCTTGACCTGAGGATTAATCAGGCACTGGACGCTCTGTGCCAGGCGAACCTGTCGCCGGCCTGCGTTATCGGGGCGCCCATACGACGTGGTGGGCTGCTTTACAACGCGGCACTGGTTATTGATGGTGGCGAAACGGTGGCCACCTATTTCAAGCAGTTTCCCCCAAACTATCAGGTATTTGACGAAAAACGCTATTTTGCCGGGGGCACCGAAACCTGTGTTGTGGACCTGCGTGGCGTGCCAGTCGGGCTGACGGTTTGCGAGGACCTCTGGAGCGACGGCCCGGTAGAGCGCTCGGCGGCGGCTGGCGCCCGGTTGCTGATCAACCTTAATGCTTCACCTTATGACAGTGGCAAGCAGGCACGCCGTAAGGCCTTGCTGGAGGGCAAGTCCAGGGACAATGCTATCAGCATAGTGTACGCGAACCTGGTTGGCGGCCAGGATGAGCTGGTTTTTGATGGTGGATCTATGGTCTACGACCATTCTGGCGAGCTCGCAATGGAAGCCCCGCAGTTCGGAGAAGGGCTGTATCCGGTGGAGTTCCTCTATGATTACCATTGCCAGCCTGTATCCCAACCGCCATTGCCGCAGCCTTCACTGGAGGAGAACGTCTACAAGGCCCTGATTCTGGGGGTACGGGACTACGTCAACAAGAATGGTTTCCGCTCGGTGGTGATGGGCCTGTCCGGGGGCATTGACTCGGCGGTAACCCTGGCGGTGGCCGTGGATGCCTTGGGTGCGGATCGGGTCCATGCGGTGATGATGCCGTTTCGCTACACCTCCTCCATGAGCCTGGAGGACGCCGAAGCCCAGGCGAAAGCCCTCGGAGTTCGCTACGATGTGTTCTCCATCGAACCCATGTATGACACCTTCATGTCGGCACTGGCGAACCCCTTCCAGGGAACCTCTCCCGATACCACCGAGGAAAACCTGCAGGCACGGTTGCGCGGTGTACTACTGATGTCCCTGTCCAACAAGTTTGGCTCGCTGGTGCTCACCACGGGCAACAAGAGTGAGCTGGCGGTTGGTTATTCCACACTCTACGGTGACATGGCCGGTGGTTTTGATGCGCTCAAGGATGTGCCCAAGACTATGGTTTTCCGGCTGGCGCGGTATCGCAACACCCTCAGCCCCGTCATACCAGAGCGGGTGATTACACGACCGCCATCGGCCGAACTGGCACCGGACCAGAAGGACGAGGACAGCCTGCCGGGCTACGATGTCCTGGACCAGATCCTTAACCTGTATGTCGAGCGGGATTTCAGCGCTGAGGCGATTGTGGCCGAAGGCTTCGAGCGTGCCGATGTGGACCGTGCCGTCCGATTGGTGGACCTCAACGAATACAAGCGCCGGCAGTCGCCGATCGGGGTAAGGATTTCCGAAAGGGGGTTCGGCAAGGATCGCCGCTATCCCATTACCAATGGCTGGAAACCCGGCTACTGAGGGGAACGGTTGTCGGGGCTGAGGTGTTGATCAGCCCCGAACAGGCTCAATTACCCAGCAGGCCGAAGGTCACCACGTTCAGAAGCGAGCGATTCTCCGGGGTCAGGTCCCGGCCCTGGAACGTCATGTTGCGGCCGAATGCCTCGCTCTCCGGATAGTTGACGGCCAACAGACGAATGGCATCGCTGGCGGCGTCGTCAAGTTTCAGGGCCTGATAGGTTTCTGCCATCAGGATCAGGGCCTCCTCCGTGGAGGGCGATTCAGGATAGTTCTCCACCACATAGCGGGCCCGGTTGTTGGCCGCAAGGTAGGCCTGGCGACGGATATAGTAGCGGGCCGCGTGGAGTTCCAGTTCCGCCAGGCGGTTGCGGATTGCGATCATGCGCTGGCGTGCGTCAGGGGCATAGTCACTGTCCGGGTAGCGGTTCAGCAGTTCCGAGAAATCCTGGAAGGCCCTCCTTTGCTCGCCCGGGTCCCGGTCTGTAGGGTCAACGCCGAGATATCGGGTCGCCAAGCCCACATCAAGGTTGTAGGAGGCCAGGCCACGCATATACAGCGCGTAGTCAGCGTATTCACTCTGCGGGTTCAGGCGAAGGAAGCGGTCGGCTGCGCTGCGGGCGCCTTCCAGGTCAAGGTTCTGGTAACGGGCGTAGATCAGGTCAAGCTGGGCCTGTTCGGCGTAGCGGCCAAAGGGATAATAAGTCTCCAGCTGATCCAGGTTGGTTTCGGCCCGGTTGAAGTTGCCGGAGTTCATGGCCTTGCGGGCTTCCTCGTAGTAGGCCTCCTCCGGGAGTACATCCGCTTCTTCCTGAGTGGAGGCGCAGGCGCCCAGAAGGAAGGTGGCGGCCACTAATACACAACGAAAACCTGATCTCATGCCTGAATCCCGTATAATGACGTAAATGCCGGTGGGTTTGTAGCCCATTCGGAATCGGCCATTGTAACGGCCTTGTCCGCTGTTGTGCAGTGGGTTAATGGACATTCACCAGGGGCGACTGAAAAGTCCTTCACAGGTTCTGGCTATAACGCCGGATCTGTCCCCTTCACGGCCCGGGGCCAGTATGACTGAACATTCCCGAATTCGCGCCTCGTTTGAGGTGCCCCACGAACTGTCTGACCGGCGTCTTGATCAGGCGGTATCGGAGTTAATGCCAGAACATTCCCGCTCACGTCTTCAGAGCTGGATAAAGGATGGCCAGCTGATACTCAACGGTCGCCGGTGCAAGCCCCGGGACAAGGTGATGCTCGGGGACCGTATCGAGCTGGATGCCGAGCCGGAAGCCCAGGTGACCTGGCAGGCCCAGTCCATAGAGCTGGATGTGGTTTACGAGGACGATCACCTGTTGGTAATCAACAAGCCGGCTGGCCTGGTGGTCCACCCGGCTGCGGGACATGCTGATGGCACGCTGGTCAACGCGTTGCTGAATT
The DNA here is from genome assembly GCF_042651045.1 of Marinobacter lacisalsi. NCBI lineage: Bacteria > Pseudomonadati > Pseudomonadota > Gammaproteobacteria > Pseudomonadales > Marinobacteraceae > Marinobacter > Marinobacter lacisalsi. The sequence continues at coordinate 9,661 of NZ_JBHSDI010000047.1, read as the reverse complement.
ACGCACCGGAAGTGGAAAACCTGCCCCGGGCCGGCATTGTTCACCGCTTGGACAAGGATACCTCCGGCATTATGGTGGTCGCGCGCAGTCTTGTTGCCCATACTTCCCTGGTGGAACAGCTGCAGGAGCGCACCATGGGGCGGGAGTATGAAGCCGTGGTGGTGGGGGAGCTTACCGGAGGGGCGACTGTGGACGCCCCCATTGGCCGCCACCCGCGGGAGCGCAAGAAAATGGCCGTAGTGCCCTCCGGCAAGCCGGCGGTCACCCATTACCGCCTGATCGAGCGGTTCGCCGCCCACACCCACATCCGTTGCAAGCTGGAGAGTGGTCGCACCCACCAGATCCGTGTGCACATGGCCCATGTGCGTCATCCTCTGGTCGGTGATCCGCTCTACGGCGGCCGATTGAGGCTGCCCAAGGGCACCACGGAGGCGCTCAGGGAGGCATTGGCCGGGTTCCATCGTCAGGCGCTCCATGCCCGTAAGCTGACCCTGGAGCATCCGGAAACCGGCGAGATCCTCAGCTGGGAAACGCCGCTGCCGGAGGATTTCGAACACCTGCTGGAAGCCTTGCGCCAGCACGTAAGGGAGCTGGAGAGTCATGAGTTCTGAGTTGCCGGTGATTCACCCCGAATGGTCAGCGCCGTTTCGGGTCCGCGCTCTTTGCACGACCCGTGCAGGGGGCGTCAGTTCGCCACCGTGGGACAGTCTCAATCTGGGGGACCACGTTGGCGATAATCATGGGGACGTGCTGGAGAACCGGCGCCGGCTGGCCCACTGGGCCCATCTGGAACCGGAAGATTTCCACTGGCTGCAGCAGGTCCATGGCGCTGATGTGGCAGTGTTGCCGGCTTCGGAACGTATCGCGGATGGCGCTGTTACTGACCGAAAGGGTGTGGTGTGTGCCATTCTGACGGCGGATTGCCTTCCGGTGTTGCTGTGCAATCGTGAGGGCACGAAAGTCGCAGCGGCCCACGCGGGCTGGCGCGGGCTGGCGGATGGCGTGCTGGAAAACACACTGGCCCATTTCGAGGACCTATCGCAGGTACTCGCCTGGATGGGGCCGGCTATCGGTCCGGATCGTTTCGAAGTGGGCCCGGAAGTCCGTGAGCGATTCCTGGCGTTCAGTCGAAAGCTGGATAGCTGTTTTGCCCTGTCGCCGGAACGTCCAGGCCATTTTCTGGCGGATATTTACGCCCTTGCCCGTTTCCGCCTGCAACAGGCGGGCGTTGCGTCGATTTATGGAGGCGGGAGCTGTACCGTCAGCGAACCGGAGCACTTTTTCTCCTACCGCCGGGATGGTCAGACCGGGCGCATGGCCTCTTGTATCTGGCTGGAGCCCTGACTCTCACCGGCCCTGCAAACTGACGCCTGTCAATTTTCTGACACTTCTTCCGGTGTTCACCTTGAAGTCCCTTCACTTGCCCCTACATTAAATGTCATAGCAATCGTATGTCGTTTGCCGCCCGGAAGTCGGTCAAACGCATAGAGAGACAACCTGGGGACAGCAGATCATGAGAATCGACAAACTCACCAGCCGGTTACAGACCGCCCTTGCAGATGCCCAGTCATTGGCAGTAGGCAAGGACCATAACTTTATCGAGCCGATACACCTGATGCATGCGCTGCTGGATCAGGATGACAGTTCCATCAAACCCCTGCTGAAACAGGCCGGGGCAGAACCCAACCGTGTGCGACAGGCGATCGCCTGGGAAATCGAGAACCTGCCGGAAGTGAAGGGATCAGCCGGCGACGTGTCCATGTCCAATGACATGGGGCGGCTGTTCAATGTGGCGGACAAGCTGGCGCAGAAACGCGGCGATCAGTTCATTTCCAGCGAGCTGATGCTGCTGGCCGCTCTGGAGAATCGCGGAACCCTCGGGCGTGTGCTGAAAGAGCAGGGGGTGACAAAGGAAGGCCTGGAGAAAGCCATTGACGATATCCGGGGCGGTGAAAAGGTCGATGATGCCGGTGCCGAGGAAAATCGTCAGGCATTGTCCAAGTACACCATTGACCTCACGGAGCGTGCCGAGGCCGGCAAGCTGGACCCGGTGATAGGTCGCGACGACGAGATCCGCCGCACTATTCAGGTCCTGCAGCGCCGCCGCAAGAACAACCCGGTATTGATCGGTGAGCCGGGTGTCGGCAAGACCGCCATCGTGGAAGGCCTGGCCCAGCGAATCGTTAACGGCGAGGTGCCCGACGGTCTCAAGGACAAGAAAGTACTCTCCCTGGACATGGGGGCGCTGATTGCCGGGGCCAAGTTCCGGGGTGAATTCGAGGAGCGCCTGAAGGCGTTGCTGAACGAGCTTTCCAAGCAGGAAGGGCAGATCATCCTGTTCATTGATGAAATCCATACCATGGTAGGCGCTGGCAAGGCGGAAGGCTCCATGGACGCCGGCAACATGCTCAAGCCGGCCCTGGCTCGTGGCGAATTGCATTGTGTGGGCGCCACCACCCTGGACGAATACCGTGAAAACATTGAAAAGGACGCTGCGCTGGAGCGCCGCTTCCAGAAGGTGCTGGTCAGCGAGCCCTCCGAGGAAGACACCATTGCCATTCTGCGTGGCCTGAAAGAGCGTTACGAAGTGCACCATGGTGTCGAGGTAACGGACGGTGCCATTATTGCCGCTGCCAAGTTATCCCATCGCTACATTGCCGATCGACAGTTGCCCGACAAGGCCATCGACCTGGTGGACGAGGCGGCCAGCCAGATCCGTATGGAAATGGACTCCAAGCCCGAGCCCCTGGATCGCCTTGAGCGCCGGCTGATCCAGCTGAAGATCGAGCGGGAAGCCCTGAAGAAGGAAAGCGACGCGGCTTCGAAGAAGCGTTTGTCAGAGCTGTCCGACGTGATTACCGGCGTCGAGCGGGAGTATGCCGATCTCGAAGAGGTGTGGAACACCGAAAAAGCGGCGCTGCATGGCTCCCAGAAAATCAAGAGTCAGCTCGAGCAGGCCCGGATTGATCTGGAAAACGCCCGCCGCGCTGGAGATCTGGGCAAGATGTCCGAACTTCAGTACGGCACCATCCCGGAGCTGGAACGCCAGCTGGATATGGCCAGCCAGGCTGAAATGATGGAGATGAAGCTCCTCCGTAACCGCGTCACCGATGAGGAAATTGCCGAGGTGGTCTCCAAGTGGACCGGCATTCCGGTATCCAAGATGCTGGAAGGGGAGCGCGACAAGCTGATGCGCATGGAAGAGGCGCTGCACCATCGGGTAATCGGCCAGGACGAGGCTGTCGAGGCCGTCGCCAATGCCGTGCGCCGCTCCCGCGCCGGTTTGTCCGATCCTCACCGGCCCAATGGTTCCTTCCTGTTTCTTGGGCCCACCGGGGTGGGTAAGACGGAGTTGTGTAAGTCCCTGGCGGCTTTCCTGTTCGATACCGAGGAGGCGATGGTCCGCATCGATATGTCGGAGTTCATGGAGAAACACTCTGTGGCCCGCCTGATTGGCGCACCTCCAGGCTATGTCGGTTACGAGGAGGGGGGCTACCTCACCGAGGCGGTACGTCGTCGGCCATACTCTGTGCTGTTGTTGGACGAAGTTGAAAAGGCCCACCCGGATGTCTTCAATATCCTCCTGCAGGTGCTGGAAGACGGGCGCCTGACGGACGGTCAGGGGCGCACTGTGGACTTCCGCAATACCGTCATTGTCATGACCTCCAACCTGGGGTCAGACATCATCCAGCAGAAGGCCGGGGAGGAGAACTACGAATCCATGAAGAATGCCGTCATGGAAGTCGTGGGCACTCACTTCCGCCCGGAGTTTATCAACCGGGTTGACGAGGTGGTGGTATTCCATCCGCTGGCGGAAGGCCAGATCCGGGGTATCGCCAGTATTCAGATCGAGTCTCTCAGCAAACGTCTGAGGGATCAGGATATGCGCCTGGAGCTGGATGATGCTGCCCTGGATTTGCTGGCGGAAGTGGGCTACGACCCGGTCTACGGGGCGCGGCCACTCAAGCGGGCTATACAGCGGATGATCGAAAATCCACTGTCACAACAGTTGCTGAAGGGGGAGTTTGTCTCCGGCGACCTTATCAGGGCAACCGTAGAAGATCACCAACTGGTGTTCAACAAGGCCTGACCGCGGGCTTTGGCCAAAAAAACGGGAACCCGCGGGTTCCCGTTTTTCGTTTGGTGCTGAGCCGGTTGTGCTTCTCAGGAGGCAGGCTCGCCACAGCTCTCTTCGACAATCTGTTCGAACTCCTGTTTTTTCTCGGCGATTTCCTCAGGGCTCAGGTAGCGCTGCTCGCCATCTTCCGTAACCCGGATGCGGGCATTGCTGTTGATTGCCTCAAGATTGGCCTGGGCCGTCTGGCACCTGGCTTCCCGCTGCTTGCGACGGGCTTCCTCCACGGCTGTTTCATTCTCCCGGCGCTTCTGCTCGGCCTGGTTTTGCTCCAGGGCCTCGATCTGCTCCTGGGCTGATTGGCGTTCGCCGTCGCCACTGGGCTTGCCGGTTTTCACGCTGACCCGTTCCGACGAGCGGCCCATTGGTTCCCGGTCGCCAAAGTGCACCACGCCGTTTTCGTCCGTCCAACGATAGACCGACTCAGCCGAAGCGAGGGCGGGGAGCGTCAGGGCAATCAGGGCCAGTAATATCAGGCGTTGGATCATAACCGCAAAATCCTTCAAAGATTGACTAGTGGGCAGTTGGGGCTCCCGTCAACTGAGGCGGGACCTGCCACTGCTGACCATTTCACGATAATCATGCCATGGCTGGTCGAGGTTTTCCTGTGTCGCGCCTAAATCTGTGAACCAGGAAGCAGCATGCACATACTGCAGCGGCCGTCGACACAGCTCAGTTTCGTCATTATCAGGGCTGGATTCACCGGAATGCGTTTGATAATGGTGACTGGAACCCGGTTTCTATTGACAGAATCTTTCCCGCTGTCAAAATTACAGATTGCCTGAAAGCAGGGGTCAATACGGCAGGCAATCCCGAGCAGTAACCCCCGTTATATACCACACTGTGCTTTCTGTACCCCCGGGGTACAGACGGTTGCTTTTTGCTGTCGGCAAAATGCCCAGCAGGATGGCAACCCGTTGACTGGCCCGGTTCCGGGACCCTCAGGAGCCGGGCTGTCCAGGAGACAACCTCTGTCAGAAACGGTGTGGAGGAACGCCCATGCCGGCCTCCAAAAGAGGTCGAGGCACAGGGCATCCAGGCAATTCGGGACGATTCCCGTAACATTCACTCGTTTATAGAGGGTACATCACGTGGAGTTATTGTCTGGTGCCGATATGCTCATCCGCTCCTTGCAGGATGAGGGTATAGAGTACGTTTATGGCTACCCCGGTGGTGCAGCGCTTCATATTTATGATGCGCTGTTCAGGCAGGACAAAGTCAAGCATATCCTGGTGCGCCACGAGCAGGCGGCGGTCCACATGGCCGACGGCTACGCCCGTGCCAGCGGGAAACCAGGTACCGTACTGGTGACCTCGGGTCCTGGAGCCACCAACACCATTACCGGTATTGCCACCGCCTTCATGGATTCCATCCCCATGGTGGTGTTGTGCGGTCAGGTGGCATCTACCCTGATCGGCGAGGATGCCTTTCAGGAAACTGACATGATTGGCGTATCCCGCCCGGTCGTGAAGCACAACCTTTCCGTGCGTCATCCGGAAGAAATCCCGGAAATCATCCGCAAGGCCTACTATATTGCCTCCTCCGGTCGCCCGGGGCCGGTTGTGGTGGATATCCCCAAGGATATGACCACCCCCAATGAGCGCTACGAGTATGTCTTCCCGAAGAAGGTCAAGCTGCGGTCCTATAATCCCGCGGTTCGTGGTCATACCGGCCAGATCCGCAAGGCAGTGGACATGTTGCTGTCAGCCAAACGGCCGATCATCTACGCTGGTGGCGGGGTCATCCTTGGCAAGGCGACCGAGCAGCTGACGGAGCTGACCCGCATGCTGGGCTTTCCGATCACCAACACCCTGATGGGCATTGGTGGTTACCCGGCATCGGACAAGCAGAGCCTGGGTTGGCTGGGTATGCATGGCACCTATGAATCCAACATGGCTATGCACCACTCGGATCTGATTCTGGCGATTGGTGCCCGTTTCGACGATCGTGTCACCAATGCCACCGAAAAGTTCTGTCCCGGTGCCCGCATTATCCATATCGACATTGATCCCGCGTCCATATCCAAGACAGTGGAGGCGGATGTCCCGATCGTTGGTCCGGTGGACTCGGTGCTGCGGGAAATGATCGGCATGGTCAGGGAGTCAGAGCAAAAGCCGGATGACGGCGCCCTGTCGGCCTGGTGGAAACAGATTGATGACTGGCGGGCTTTCCACGGCATGCGCTATGAAACCAGCGATGACGTGATCAAGCCCCAGGAAGTCATTGAAATGCTGCACAGGCTGACTAACGGTGAGGCTTACGTGACCACCGACGTCGGTCAGCATCAGATGTTCGCGGCCCAGTACTACAAGTTCGACAAGCCCAACCGATGGATCAACTCCGGGGGTCTGGGCACCATGGGCTTCGGTTTGCCGGCAGCCATGGGCGTCAAGCTCAACTATCCGGACGACGAAGTGCTGTGCATTACCGGCGAGGGCAGTATCCAGATGAACATCCAGGAGCTGTCCACCTGCACGCAGTACAACCTGCCGGTGAAAATCATCAACCTGAACAACCAGGCGCTGGGCATGGTCAAGCAGTGGCAGGACATGAACTATGAATCTCGTCATGCCGAGTCCTACATGGGGTCACTGCCGGACTTCATCAAACTGGCAGAGGCCTATGGCCACGTCGGCATGCGGATCGACAGGAAGGAAGATCTGGAGTCGAAGCTGAAGGAGGCGCTGGCCATGAAAGATCGGCTGGTATTCGTGGATATCCAGGTTGACCGTTTCGAGCACGTCTATCCCATGCAGGTGGCCCGTGGCGCCATGAAAGATATGTGGCTCAGCAAGACGGAGAGGGTGTGATCATGCGTCGAATCATTTCTGTGTTGCTGGAAAACGAGCCGGGCGCACTGTCCCGGGTAGTCGGGCTGTTCTCCCAGCGTAACTACAACATCGAGACGCTCACCGTGGCACCGACAGAAGACGAGACACTGTCCCGTCTGACGGTGACAACAACCGGTTCCGACAAGGTCATCGAGCAGATCACCAAGCAGCTCAACAAGCTCATCGAGGTGGTCAAGCTGGTGGATCTGACCGAGGGCGCCCATATCGAGCGTGAGCTGATGCTGGTCAAGCTCAAGGCCAATGGAGCGCAAAGGGCCGAGATCAAACGAACCGTTGATATTTTTCGCGGGCAGATCGTGGATGTCACCAGCACCGTGTACACGGTCCAGCTGGCGGGCAACAGCGATAAGCTGGACGCCTTTATCCAGGCGGTGGGCACCACAGGCGTTCTGGAAGTGGTGCGTTCAGGTGTGTCTGGCATTGCGCGTGGCGAAAAGGTTCTCAGTCTCTGAGAGATTCCGGATTTTTCACTGAAGGCCCCGGGAACGGGGTCAACATAAGACAGAGGTTAATATGCAGGTTTATTACGATAAGGATTGCGATCTTTCCATCATCCAGGGCAAGAAAGTTGCCATTCTCGGTTTTGGTTCCCAGGGGCACGCCCATGCGTGCAACCTGAAGGAATCCGGTGTCGACGTAACGGTGGGTCTGCGTCCTGGTTCGTCTTCCATTCCCAAGGCCGAAGCCTATGGGCTGAAGACCGCTGACGTGCCGACCGCCGTGGCGGCAGCGGACGTGGTTATGGTCCTGACCCCGGATGAGTATCAGGCGGAGCTGTATCAGAGCCAGATCGAGCCCAACCTGAAGGAAGGTGCCACCCTGGCGTTTGCCCACGGTTTTGCTATCCACTACAACCAGATCGTTCCCCGCAAGGACCTCGACGTGATCATGGTCGCCCCCAAGGCGCCGGGCCACACTGTGCGCACCGAATTCGAGCGTGGCGGCGGTATTCCTGATCTGATCGCCATCTTCCAGGACGCGTCCGGCAACGCCAAGAACCTGTCCCTGTCATACGCCAGCGGCATTGGCGGTGGCCGTACCGGCATCATCGAAACCACCTTCAAGGATGAAACTGAAACCGACCTGTTCGGCGAGCAGGCTGTTCTGTGTGGCGGTACCGTAGAGCTGGTCAAGGCGGCGTTCGAAACCCTGACTGAAGCCGGTTATGAGCCTGAAATGGCCTACTTCGAGTGTCTGCACGAGCTGAAGCTGATTGTTGACCTGATGTACGAAGGCGGCATCGCCAACATGAACTACTCCATCTCCAATAACGCGGAGTATGGCGAGTACGTGACCGGCCCGGAAGTGATCAACGATCAGTCCCGTGAAGCCATGCGTAATGCCCTGAAGCGCATTCAGAGCGGTGAATACGCGAAGATGTTCATTTCTGAAGGCGCGCTGAACTACCCGTCCATGACGGCCCGCCGCCGCCAGAACGCCGAGCATCCCATTGAAGTCGTTGGCGAGAAACTGCGGTCCATGATGCCGTGGATCTCTGCCAACAAGATTGTAGACAAGGACAAGAACTGATTCCCGTCGGAACCAACTCTTACCTTGAAAGCGCGGCCCGAGGGCCGCGTTTTTTATTTCGGGTTCATCACTATTTTTCCCCGCTTGCCACAGAGGGTTATACTGAATAATTCACCCATGACGGAATTGGATTCATGAGCGACGCAGAGAAAAATGCCAAAGCCCCGGAAAGCGAGAACGAGCTTCGGCCGGGTGAAGTGGAAGAAGAAGAGGTAGTGGGGGGTAATCGTGTCCGTCGTCGTGGCGTCTACCTGCTGCCCAACCTGCTGACGACCGCCTCGCTGTTCTCTGGCTTTTACGCCATTGTCTCGGCCGCGAACGGAATGTTCGCCAATGCTGCCATTGCCATCTTCGTGTCCATGGTGCTCGATGGCCTCGACGGCCGTGTTGCGCGCATGACCAACACCCAGAGCAAGTTCGGTGAGGAGTACGACAGCCTTGCCGACATGGTGGCCTTCGGTGTAGCGCCGGGGCTTGTGGCCTTTTTCTGGTCCCTGAACAGTCTGGGGCAGGCCGGCTGGGCCATTACGTTTATCTATGTTGCCGGCTCTGCCCTGCGATTGGCACGGTTCAATACGCAGATCGGGTCCGTGGACAAGAAGTACTTTGTTGGCTTGCCGAGCCCGTCAGCCGCTGCCGTTGTGGCAGGACTTGTCTGGTGCTTCCACGAGTATGATCCGTCAAGCTGGCTGACCGCCCTTACCATTATTATAGTCGCCGGCTCCGGCGTCCTTATGGTCTCGAATATTCTGTACAACAGCTTCAAGGACCTGGATATGAAGGGCAGGGTGCCATTTGCCGCTATTTTGCTGGTGGTGCTGGTGTTTGTGGTTATTGCCCTGGACCCGGGCCCGGTGCTGTTTACCGCATTCCTGGTTTACGCGCTGTCCGGCCCGGTTCGTTCACTGTTCCGTCAGGGGCGCAAGCAGGCAGCGGGTAGCTGACAGGACCGTGAAGTTGTTCATGAATGCAGCAGGTTGTTCGATAAGTGTCCGGGAGCATAGTGGGAACCCGAAGCTTTTATAAAAAAGTTCATATTGGTCGTTGACAGAAAACGCCAGCGCTGTAGAATGCGCCCCACTTCGACAGGGAACGCCGGCAACGGCGACCCGGGATGACGAAGTAAGCGGTTGTTAGGGTTGAG
>NZ_JBHSDI010000046.1:0-15644 GCF_042651045.1 Marinobacter lacisalsi | reverse complement strand
GCTCCGATCGCCATGGAAGATGGCCTGCGCTTCGCGATTCGCGAAGGTGGCCGTACCGTTGGTGCCGGCGTGGTTTCCAAGATCATCGAGTAAGTTGCTTCGATGATCTGAAAGCAAGGGGGTTGCCTTTGGTGGCCCTTTTGTTGCACCGCTTAAAAGGTTTCGGTGCAGGCCAGTAGCTCAATTGGCAGAGCAGCGGTCTCCAAAACCGCAGGTTGGGGGTTCGATTCCCTCCTGGCCTGCCATTTATAACACGTCTGGATACATAAGCTGATTCCTATGGAGTCAAAAGCCCAACAGTCGACCAGTCGCTTTGATGTAGTCAAGTGGCTGGTTGTTTTCGTTTTGATTGCCGTAGGAGTAGTCGGCAATCAGTATTTCAGTGCCGAATCAGTGCTCTATCGAGTGCTCGGGTTGGTGGCGCTGGCCCTGGTTGCCGCTTTTGTGGCGCTGCAGACCGATCGCGGGCGTCGTTTCGCGACGCTGTTGAAAGAAGCCAGGGTTGAGATACGCAAGGTTGTTTGGCCAACTCGTCCCGAGTTGATACAGACCACAGCGATTGTGGTTGTGTTTGTGCTTGTAGTGGCGCTCATCCTGTGGGGTATGGACTCGTTCATCGGTTTCCTCGTTCAGGGTTTCATCGGATAAGCAGGGGCAGGCAATGGCTAAGCACTGGTTTGTGGTTCAGGCGTATTCCGGTTTTGAAAAGCATGTCATGCGAACGCTGAAAGAGCGTATCGCTTTGAATGGCATGGAAGACAAGTTTGGCGATGTCCTGGTTCCGACCGAGGAAGTCGTTGAAATGCGTGACGGGAAGAAGCGCAAGAGTGAGCGCAAGTTCTATCCCGGGTACGTGCTTGTCCAGATGGAAATGGATGACGCAACGTGGCACCTTGTGAGGGATACGCCGCGTGTTCTTGGTTTTATCGGTGGCACCAAAGACAAGCCCGCTCCGATAACCGAGAAAGAAGCCGAGGCCATCCTCCGCCGCGTTGAAAGTGGTGTGGATCAGCCGAAGCCGAAGACACTGTTCGAGCCGGGCGAGATTGTCCGGGTCGTGGAAGGGCCGTTTGCCGATTTCAACGGCGTGGTGGAAGAAGTCGACTACGACAAGAGTCGTGTCAAGGTGGCGGTTCTGATCTTTGGCCGATCCACTCCGGTAGAGCTGGAGTTCGGCCAGGTCGAGAAGGACTGACCTGCCTCTGAAGCGAAAGGCTCGCTCACACTGGTGAAGCGGGCTTTTTGTGTCTGAAAACCGGGGAGCCGAAAGGCGATTGCACCCATTAGGAGAACATCATGGCTAAGAAAATCGAAGCGTATATCAAGCTTCAGGTTGCTGCCGGTAAGGCCAACCCGAGTCCCCCCGTGGGCCCCGCGTTGGGCCAGCACGGCGTTAACATTATGGAATTCTGTAAGGCGTTCAACGCTGCGACCCAGGATATCGAGCCTGGCTTGCCGACGCCGGTAGTGATCACCGTATACAGTGACCGCAGCTTCACCTTCATTACCAAGACCCCGCCGGCACCGGTTCTGCTGAAGAAAGCAGCCGGTATCAAGAGTGGTTCCGGTCGCCCGAACACCGAGAAGGTGGGCACTGTGACCAGAGACCAGCTGGAAGAGATCGTTAAGACCAAAGAGCCCGATCTGACTGCTGCCGATATGGATGCGGCCGTCCGCACCATCGCTGGTACTGCCCGTAGCATGGGCCTGAACGTGGAGGGTCTGTAAGATGGCTAAGCTGAGCAAGCGTCAGAAGCTGATTCGTGAAAAAGTTGATTCGACCCGCGCGTACACCGTGGATGAAGCCGTTGCACTTCTGGTGGAAGTGGGTGGCTCCGTAAAGTTCAAGGAGTCTATCGACGTGTCCATTAACCTGGGCGTCGATGCACGGAAATCCGACCAGGTGGTCCGTAGCAGCACCGTGCTGCCGCACGGCACCGGCAAAACGGTACGTGTTGCCGTCTTTACCCAGGGTGCCAATGCTGACAAGGCGAAGGAAGCCGGCGCCGACATCGTGGGTATGGATGACCTGGCTGAGGAAGTCAAAAAAGGCAACATGGATTTCGACGTGGTTATTGCCACGCCAGATGCCATGCGCGTTGTAGGTCAGCTGGGCCAGATTCTTGGTCCCCGTGGCCTGATGCCTAACCCGAAGGTTGGCACCGTCACGCCGGATGTGGAAACCGCGGTCAAGAATGCCAAGGCCGGTCAGGTTCGTTACCGCACCGACAAGAACGGCATCATCCATTCTCCGCTGGGTAATGTTGAATTCTCTGCTGAGGCTATCAAGGAAAACCTTGAAGCCCTGATTGCAGATCTTAAAAAGGCCAAGCCTTCATCTTCCAAGGGCGTGTACCTGAAGAAGGTGGCACTGTCCTCAACGATGGGGCCTGGCCTGACTGTTGACCAGAGTTCGCTGAATATCTGATCTCCGGTTGGCAGTAACTTTGTAGTCTAGGCGGAAGCCAAGGCTGTCAAAGACCGCAGGCCCCCGCGGCCCGGGCTACCTTGCCGGGCCTTAAGGGTTAAAGCAACGCCTGCGCAGACGGTGTGAAGACGTTCTCTGAACCCAAACACCGTTAGGCGCCTGAAGAAACGACGTGGTGAACATCCTTTTCGATGGACAGTGCGTCTGTTTTCAAGGCAACGATGGGTTTGCCGGAATTCAACCGGCGAAATCGAGGAGAAATCCAGTGGCAATTAGACTCGAAGACAAGAAGGCGATCGTCGCTGAAGTCAACGAGACTGCTGGTACTGCTCTGTCTGTGGTTATGGCTGACTACCGTGGTGTTACCGCTGGTGACATGACGGCGCTTCGTGCCAAGGCTCGTGCCGAAAATGTGCGTCTGAAGGTTGTTCGTAACAACCTGACCAAGATCGCCATTCGCGGCACTGAGTACGAGTGCATTGACGAAGCCCTGGTCGGCCCGACCCTGCTGGCATTCTCTATGGAAGATCCTGGCGCCGGCGCACGCCTGCTGAAGGATTTCGCCAAAGAGAACGACGCATTCGAGATCAAAGGTCTGGCCTTCGGCGGTGAGCTGATGGGCGCGGAGCAACTCGATCGTCTGGCGACGCTGCCGACGCTGCATGAAGCGTTGACCCAGCTGGCCATTGTCACACAGGCACCAGTTACCAAGTTGGTACGCACCCTGAACGACGTTCCGGGCAGAGTTACCCGCGTAGTAGCTGCAGTCCGCGACCAGAAGCAAGAAGCTGCTTGATTCTGTTGAAAACCATTTTTACTTTTTTTGGAGAAAGTCATGGCTCTGTCTAAAGACGATATTCTGAATGCAATTGCCGAAATGAGCGTAATGGAAGTTGTTGAGCTCGTAGAAGCAATGGAAGAGAAGTTCAACGTATCCGCTGCTGCCGCTGTTGCAGCTGCTCCGGCTGCTGCCGGTGGCGAAGCTGCTGCCGCTGAAGAGCAGACCGAGTTCGACGTTGTTCTGACCGGTCCGGGCGAAAAGAAAGTGAACGTCATCAAGGCTGTTCGCGAACTGACTGGCCTGGGCCTGAAAGAAGCGAAGGAAATGGTTGATTCCGCTCCGTCCACCGTTAAGGAAGGCGCTTCCAAGGACGACGCTGAAGAAGCCAAGAAGAAGCTCGAGGAAGCAGGCGCTTCTGTTGAGCTCAAGTAATAGCCGATTGTTGATCGGTTCCGTGCGCTAGGCATGGATAGGCTGGTGGCTCCGGGCCACCGGCCTTTTTCTGTTGTATATAAGCTATAGAGATGGAAGCAGTTGCTATAGTAGATAGTCTGCCTCTGTCACCTACAGCCAGAGTCTTGTTCAAGACAGCGCAGTACGCCGAGCAAATCGGCCCCGAAGCAGGTAAATGATTGCTTCTTGATACCAGGTATCAGGTCTAACGCTGGGGAATGCAGATGACTTACTCCTACACTGAGAAAAAGCGGATTCGCAAAGATTTCAGTAAATTGCCTTCCGTGATGGATGTCCCCTACTTGCTGGCTATCCAGCTTGATTCGTACCGGGACTTCCTGCAAATGGAAGCCGACGCTGACGCACGCCAGGAAACTGGCCTGCACGCAGCCTTCAAATCCGTATTCCCGATTGTCAGTTATTCTGGCAACGCGGCACTTGAGTACGTGAGCTACCGTATTGGCGATCCGGTATTCGACGTCAAGGAATGTCAGCTCCGGGGCGTAACCTATGCCGCACCCCTGCGCGTAAAAGTTCGCCTGATCATCTATGATCGTGAGTCTTCCAACAAGGCGATCAAGGATATCAAGGAACAGGAAGTCTACATGGGCGAAATGCCCCTGATGACCGAGAACGGTACCTTCGTTATCAATGGTACTGAGCGGGTCATCGTGTCCCAGCTGCATCGGTCGCCGGGTGTTTTCTTCGATCACGACAAGGGTAAGACCCATTCGTCCGGCAAGCTGCTGTATTCTGCCCGGGTGATTCCTTACCGTGGTTCCTGGCTCGACTTCGAGTTTGACCCGAAAGATTCCGTGTTCGTCCGGATCGACCGTCGCCGGAAGCTGCCTGCCAGCATCCTGCTGCGTGCTCTGGGCTACACCTCCGAGCAGATGCTCGAGATGTTCTTCGACACCAGTAAGTTCACCGTCGGTGAGGAAGCCTCCCGTCTCGAGCTGGTGCCGAGCCGCCTGCGTGGTGATATTGCTACCTTCGACATCAAGGACAAGGACGGTTCCGTCATTGTCGAGGAAGGTCGCCGTGTGACCGCTCGGCACATCCGTCAGCTCGAAAAGTCCGGTATTACCGAACTGGAAGTGCCGACCGAATACCTTCACGGTCGGGTTATTGCCCGTGACATGATCGACACCAAGACCGGTGAAGTTCTGGTGGAGTGCAATACCGAAATCACCGAAGAGGTGATGGAAAAAATTCTGGCTGCCGGTATCACCGAAGTCGAGACCCTGTACACCAACGACCTCGACTGCGGTCCGTTCATGTCCGATACCATTCGTATCGACCCGGCCCGTACCCAGCTTGAGTCCCTGGTTGAAATCTACCGGATGATGCGTCCGGGCGAGCCGCCCACCAAGGAATCCGCCGAGAACCTGTTCAATAACCTGTTCTTCTCGGAAGAGCGTTATGATCTGTCGTCGGTAGGCCGTATGAAGCTGAACCGCCGCCTGGGTCGTGAAGAAAGCACCGGTGAGGGTACCCTCACCAACGATGACATCATCGATGTGCTGCGGACGCTGATTGATATCCGTAACGGCAACGGCAACGTTGACGATATCGATAACCTGGGTAACCGTCGAATCCGTTGCGTTGGTGAAATGGCCGAAAACCAGTTCCGCGTAGGCCTGGTCCGTGTCGAGCGGGCGGTGCGCGAGCGCCTGAGTCTGGCGGAAAGCGAAGGCCTGATGCCTCAGGACCTGATCAACGCCAAGCCGGTTGCGGCGGCAGTCAAGGAATTCTTTGGCTCCAGCCAGCTGTCCCAGTTCATGGACCAGAACAACCCGCTCTCCGAGGTGACGCACAAGCGTCGCGTATCGGCCCTCGGGCCAGGTGGTCTCACCCGCGAACGCGCCGGCTTTGAGGTTCGTGACGTACACCCGACCCACTACGGTCGTGTATGTCCCATCGAGACACCGGAAGGCCCGAACATCGGCCTGATCAACTCGCTGGCAACCTACGCCCGTACCAACTCCTACGGTTTCCTGGAGAGCCCGTACCGGAAGGTTATTGAAGGCCAGGTGACCGATGAGATCGTCTACCTGTCTGCGATTGAGGAGAGCAACTTCGTCATCGCCCAGGCAAGTTCAGCCCTGACTGACGAAGGTCGCCTTGCCGATGAGCTGGTTACGGTTCGAACGCAGAACGAATTCACCGTGACACCCCCGGAAAACGTGAACTTCATGGACGTTTCTCCGCGGCAGGTGGTATCGGTGGCGGCATCCCTGATTCCGTTCCTCGAGCATGACGATGCCAACCGGGCCCTGATGGGTTCGAACATGCAGCGCCAGGCGGTTCCGACCCTGCGTGCCGACAAGCCGCTGGTGGGTACGGGTCTGGAGCGGATCGTCGCCCAGGACTCCGGCGTCTGTGTGACCGCACGCCGTGGTGGGGTGATCGAGGACGTGGACGCGGCCCGTATTGTCGTTCGTGTGGCGGACGTTGAAACCGAGGCCGGTGACGCTGGTGTGGATATCTACAACCTCACCAAGTACACCCGCTCCAACCAGAACACCTGCATCAACCAGCGTTCCATCGTGAAGCAGGGTGATGTCGTGGCTCGCGGCGACGTGCTGGCCGATGGCCCGTCCGTAGACCTGGGCGAGCTGGCTCTGGGCCAGAACATGCGTATCGCGTTCATGCCCTGGAACGGCTACAACTTCGAGGACTCCATCCTGATCTCCGAGAAGGTGGTCCAGGAGGATCGCTTCACGAGCATCCACATCCAGGAACTGACCTGTGTGGCTCGTGACACCAAGCTGGGTAGCGAGGAAATCACCGCGGATATTCCAAACGTGGGTGAGAGCGCGCTGTCCAAGCTGGATGAGTCCGGCATCGTCTACATCGGTGCGGAAGTCGGTCCTGGCGATATCCTGGTCGGCAAGGTAACGCCGAAGGGCGAGACCCAACTGACGCCGGAGGAGAAGCTGCTGAGGGCTATCTTCGGTGAGAAGGCGTCGGATGTGAAAGACACCTCCTCTCGTGTTTCCGCCGGTACCCGCGGTACCGTTATCGATGTGCAGGTCTTTACCCGGGACGGCATCGAGAAGGATGAGCGCGCCCTGTCCATCGAGCAGGACCAGCTCAACCAGTACCGCAAGGACTTGAAGGACGAGTACCGTATCGTGGAAGGTGCCACCTTCGAGCGCCTGACCTCTGCGCTGGACGGCCAGGAAGTGATCAGCGGCCCTGGCCTGAAGAAAGGTGCGGTTCTTGATCAGGACTACCTGGGTGGTCTTGAGCGGGATCAGTGGTTCAAACTGCGAATGAAGGACGAGGCGCTCAACGAGCTGCTCGAGAAGTCGGAGCAGGGTCTGGAAGACCGCAAGAAAGAGCACGAGGAGCGCTTCGACGACAAGCGCGGCAAACTGCAGCAGGGCGATGACCTGGCGCCGGGCGTGCTCAAGATTGTGAAGGTTTATCTGGCTATCAAGCGCCGGATCCAGCCAGGCGACAAGATGGCTGGCCGTCACGGGAACAAGGGTGTTATTTCCGCTGTCATGCCGGTAGAGGATATGCCCTACGATGAGGACGGTAATCCGGTTGATGTGGTCCTTAACCCGCTGGGTGTACCGTCGCGGATGAACGTCGGTCAGGTTCTCGAGACTCATCTGGGCGCAGCCGCCAAGGGCCTTGGTCGCAAGATCAATGCGATGCTGGAGCAGCAGCAGAAGGTCACTGAAGTGCGGGAGCTGTTGGGCAAGATCTACAACCACAGCGAGGCCGTGCCCAGCGTGAATCTGGATAGCCTGAGCGACGGTGAGATCATGGAAATGGCCGGTAACCTGCGTGGTGGCGTGCCCATGGCAACGGCCGTCTTTGACGGTGCCAAGGAGGCCGAGGTCAAGCATATGCTTGAGCTGGCCGACATGGATACCAGTGGTCAGGTCAAGCTGTACGACGGACGCACCGGCAATGAGTTTGATCGCCCGGTGACCGTTGGCTACATGTACATGCTGAAGCTGAACCACCTGATCGATGACAAGATGCACGCCCGGTCCACCGGTTCCTACAGCCTGGTTACCCAGCAGCCGTTGGGTGGTAAGGCGCAGTTCGGTGGCCAGCGGTTCGGTGAAATGGAAGTCTGGGCCCTTGAGGCCTACGGTGCGGCCTACACACTGCAGGAAATGCTGACCGTCAAGTCTGACGACGTGAATGGCCGGACCAAGATGTACAAGAATATTGTCGATGGCGATCACCGGATGGAGCCGGGAATGCCAGAATCCTTCAACGTTCTTGTCAAGGAAATCCGCTCACTGGGTATCGACATTGAGCTGGAATCCGAGTGAGCCGAATCGTTTTTTGGCAGCGTGAGCGGGCACAGCAGTGCCCGCCCGAGATTAACGCCATCCGGAGCTGTTACTGATGAAAGATTTGTTGAATCTTCTCAAGAGCCAGAACCAGAGCAAGGAATTTGACGCCATCCGCATTGGTCTGGCGTCACCTGACATGATCCGTTCCTGGTCCTTCGGGGAAGTGAAAAAGCCCGAGACCATTAACTACCGGACGTTCAAGCCTGAGCGTGACGGTCTGTTCTGTGCCAAGATCTTTGGTCCGATCAAGGACTACGAGTGCCTTTGTGGCAAGTACAAGCGCCTCAAGCACCGTGGTGTCATCTGTGAAAAGTGTGGTGTTGAGGTTGCCCTCGCCAGCGTACGTCGTGAGCGTATGGGTCACATCGAACTGGCGAGCCCGGTGGCTCACATCTGGTTCCTGAAGTCCCTGCCTTCCCGCATCGGCATGATGCTGGACATGACCCTGCGTGACATTGAGCGGGTCCTGTACTTCGAGTCGTTCATCGTCATCGATCCGGGCATGACCACGCTCGAGCGTGGCCAGCTGTTGAACGACGAGCAGTACTACGAGGCGCTGGAAGAATTTGGTGACGAGTTCGATGCCCGTATGGGTGCCGAAGCCGTCAAGATGCTGCTTGAAGATATCGAGCTGCAGGAAGAGGTTGATCGTCTGCGGGAGGAAATTCCCCAGACCAACTCCGAAACCAAGATCAAGAAGTTCACCAAGCGACTGAAGATCCTGGAAGCCTTCCTGTACTCCGGTAACCGTCCCGGTGACATGGTGATGACCGTGTTGCCGGTACTGCCACCGGATCTGCGTCCGCTGGTACCCCTGGACGGTGGCCGTTTTGCAACGTCCGATCTTAACGACCTTTACCGTCGTGTGATCAACCGTAACAACCGTCTCAAGCGCCTGCTGGAGCTGAACGCTCCGGACATCATCGTGCGTAACGAGAAGCGGATGCTGCAGGAAGCTGTGGACGCGCTGCTGGACAACGGCCGTCGTGGCCGTGCCATCACCGGCACCAACAAGCGCCCGCTGAAGTCCCTGGCCGACATGATCAAGGGCAAGCAGGGTCGTTTCCGTCAGAACCTGCTGGGCAAGCGGGTGGACTACTCCGGTCGTTCGGTGATCGTGGTCGGTCCCTATCTGCGCCTGCACCAGTGTGGTCTGCCGAAGAAAATGGCGCTGGAGCTGTTCAAGCCGTTCATCTTCTCCAAGCTGGAACACCGTGGCCTGGCGACCACCATCAAGGCCGCCAAGAAGATGGTCGAGCGTGAGGAAGGCGTGGTCTGGGATATCCTGGACGAGGTCATCCGTGAGCACCCGATCATGCTGAACCGGGCACCGACCCTGCACCGTCTGGGCATCCAGGCGTTCGAGCCGGTGCTGATCGAGGGCAAGGCGATCCAGCTGCATCCGCTGGTGTGTGCGGCCTACAACGCCGACTTCGACGGTGACCAGATGGCGGTACACGTACCGCTGACCCTGGAAGCCCAGCTGGAAGCCCGTGCGTTGATGATGTCCACCAACAACGTGCTGTCACCGGCCAATGGCGAGCCCATCATCGTACCGTCCCAGGACGTGGTTCTGGGCCTGTACTACATGACCCGTGAACGTAAGAACGCGCTGGGCGACGGTCGCGTATTCGCCGATGTGAAAGAAGTGCATCGTGCCTATGGCGCTGGCGCCGTTGACCTGCAGGCCAAGATCAAGGTCCGGGTCAAGGAGGTCACCTACGACGAGAACGAAGAGCTCAAGACCGAGCATGTGATCGTTGATACCGTGGTGGGTCGTGCGCTGCTGTTTGATATCGTGCCTGATGGCCTGTCCTACGAGGTCGTCAACAAGCCGATGACCAAGAAGGCGATCTCGAACCTGATCAATACCTGTTACCGGATCGCGGGTCTGAAAGACACGGTTATCTTCGCCGACCAGCTGATGTACATGGGCTTCCATTACGCCACGGTCTCCGGTACCTCCATTGGTTTCAACGACTTCGAGATTCCTCCCGAGAAGTACGAGATGGTCGATGCGGCCACCGACGAAGTGAAGGAAATCGAGTCCCAGTACTCCTCGGGCCTGCTGACCCAGGGCGAGAAGTACAACAAGGTTATCGATATCTGGTCACGGGCCAACGACAAGGTGTCCAAGGCCATGATGGATCGCCTCTCCCAGGAGCAGGTGGTGGATGCTGACGGCAAGCCGGTGTTCCGTGAGGACGGCGAGCCGGAAATGCAGGAGTCATTCAACTCCGTGTACATGATGGCCGACTCTGGCGCCCGGGGCTCCCCCGCGCAGATTCGTCAGCTGGCCGGTATGCGTGGCCTGATGGCGAAGCCGGATGGCTCCATCATCGAGACGCCGATCACGGCGAACTTCCGTGAGGGTCTGAACGTACTGCAGTACTTCATCTCCACCCACGGTGCCCGTAAGGGTCTGGCGGATACCGCCTTGAAGACCGCCAACTCCGGTTACCTGACCCGTCGTCTGGTAGACGTATCCCAGGATCTGGTGGTTACCGAGGCGGATTGCGGAACCGAAGAAGGTCTGCTGATGACGCCGCACATCGAAGGCGGCGACGTGGTTGTGCCGTTGGGCGATCGTGTCCTGGGTCGGGTTACCGCGCGTGACGTATTCACGCCGACTGATAAGGACAATGCGGTGGTCGAGGCCGGCACCCTGCTGGACGAGAAGACCATCGAGATGATCGAAGGCGCCGGTGTGGATGAGGTCTGGGTAAGGTCCGCCATTACCTGTGAGGCCCGCCATGGCGTCTGTGCCAACTGTTACGGTCGTGATCTGGCCCGTGGCCACCTGGTGAACGTGGGTGAGGCTGTCGGCGTTATCGCCGCCCAGTCCATCGGTGAGCCGGGTACCCAGCTGACCATGCGGACCTTCCACATCGGTGGTGCGGCCAGCCGGGCCTCCGCTGTGGACAACATCCAGGTCAAGCACGGTGGCCGGATCCGTCTGCACAACATGAAGTCCATCGAGAAGACCGATGGCTCTCTGGTTGTGGTATCCCGTTCCTCCGCTCTGGCGGTTGCCGATGAGCAGGGGCGTGAGCGTGAGTGGTACAAGCTCCCGTATGGTGCCGTGTTGTCCGTTAAGCATGGTGATGACGTGGAAGCCGGTGCCGTGGTGGCCAAGTGGGATCCCCATACCCACCCGATCATTGCCGAAGGCAAGGGTAAGGCCAGGTTCATGGGCATGGATCAGGGCATCACCGTCCGTACCCAGACCGATGAGCTGACCGGCCTGTCCACCATTCAGGTGATCGATCCGAAGGATCGTCCGGCGGCAGGCAAGGACATGCGTCCGGCAATCGAGGTCATCGACTCCAAGGGTGATGGTGTGGTGCTGCCGGGTGGAGCTCCGGCCCACTACTTCCTGCCGGCCGATGCGCTGGTAACCCTGGCTGATGGTGCCGACGTGGAAGTGGGCGATGTGGTTGCCCGTATTCCGCAGGAAAGCTCCAAGACCCGGGACATCACCGGTGGTCTGCCGCGGGTTGCCGACCTGTTCGAGGCCCGTCGCCCGAAAGAGCCGTCCATTCTGGCCGAAATTACCGGTACCGTGTCGTTCGGTAAGGAAACCAAGGGCAAGAAACGCCTGGTGATTACGCCGAAGGATGACGACCCGTACGAGGTGCTGATTCCCAAGTGGCGTCAGCTCAACGTATTCGAGGGTGAAACCGTGGAGAAGGGTGAGGTCATCTCTGATGGTCCTTCCAACCCGCACGATATCCTGCGTCTGCTGGGCGTTGTGGCGCTGGCCAAGTACATCACCAACGAAATTCAGGACGTTTACCGTCTGCAGGGCGTTGTCATCAACGATAAACACATCGAGGTTATCGTTCGTCAGATGCTGCGCAAGGTGGAAATCACCGATCCGGGTGAGACCACGCTGCTGTCCGGGGATCAGGTGGAATATCACCACTTCCTGGATGCCAACGAAGACGCCATTGCAGCCGACAAGCAGCCCGCCCGGGGCGAGCGCCAGTTGCTGGGTATCACCAAGGCCTCCCTGGCGACCGAGTCGTTCATCTCGGCGGCTTCGTTCCAGGAGACCACGCGGGTACTCACCGAGGGTGCCGTTACCGGCAAGCGTGACTACCTGCGCGGCCTGAAGGAAAACGTGGTCGTTGGGCGCCTGATTCCGGCGGGTACCGGTCTGGCGTATCACAACGAGCGTCGCCGTAAGCGTGAACTGGAAGAGCAGGGCGTCACCGCGGAAGATGTGGTGGAAGCACTGAGCGCCGAGCTTAACCGGGAAGATTGATTCCCGGCGTACTGTAACCCCCGGGAACTACGGATCCCGGGTTGGTTAAAAAGAAATCAGTCATCTTGACTGACCGGGGCCGCGGGCTTACACTTGCGGCCCTTAATTTTTACCCCCGTTCGCCGGGGGTAAGTTTCATTGGAATGGTTTTTTTTGGAGTTTGCTTACATGGCAACGATCAACCAGTTGGTACGTAAGCCTCGTAAACGCCGGGTAGCCAAGAGCGATGTACCTGCTCTGCAGGCCTGCCCGCAGCGTCGTGGCGTATGCACCCGTGTATACACCACCACGCCGAAGAAGCCGAACTCCGCACTTCGTAAAGTGTGCCGTGTTCGTCTGACCAACGGTTACGAGGTTTCCTCATACATCGGCGGTGAAGGTCACAACCTTCAGGAGCACAGTGTTGTGCTGATCCGTGGCGGTCGAGTCAAAGACCTTCCCGGTGTGCGCTATCACACTGTTCGCGGAACGCTGGACACCCAGGGTGTACAGAACCGTAAGCAGGGCCGCTCCAAGTACGGTACTAAACGACCCAAGTCCTGATGTCCCTGATGGGTGTCTTTTATCGTCACTGTGAACGGTAAGAGTAAGGCTGAGTAGCTTCGTGCTATCTCAGGGGTTCCTGAAGACCTTAATTTTTAGAAGGGCTTATCGATGCCTAGAAGAAGAGTTGCAGCTAAACGGGAGATTATCCCGGATCCGAAGTTCGGCAGTGCACGGCTGGCCAAGTTCATCAACCATGTGATGGAAAGTGGCAAGAAGGCTGTTGCAGAGCGCATTGTTTATGGCGCGCTTGATATCGTTGCCGACAAATCCAAGGAAGAGCCGATCGACATGTTCGAGAAGGCCCTGGAAAACATCCAGCCGATGGTTGAGGTCAAATCCCGTCGTGTGGGTGGTGCTACCTACCAGGTGCCCGTAGAAGTACGGCCTTCCCGTCAAAACGCGCTGGCCATGCGCTGGCTCGTAGAATTTTCACGGAAGCGTGGTGAAAAGTCCATGGCACAGCGACTGGCAGGTGAAATCCTGGACGCCGCTGACAGCAAGGGCTCCGCTGTTAAGAAGCGCGAAGACGTTCACCGCATGGCAGAAGCCAACAAGGCGTTCTCTCACTTCCGTTTCTAATCAGCCGAGGTTTATACAGTGGCACGCAAGACTCCTATCAAACGATACAGAAACATCGGTATCTGTGCTCACGTGGATGCGGGTAAAACCACAACCACCGAGCGGGTGCTGTTTTACACCGGTATCTCCCACAAGATCGGTGAAGTTCACGATGGTGCCGCCACCATGGACTGGATGGAGCAGGAACAGGAGCGGGGCATTACCATCACCTCCGCCGCTACCACCTGTTTCTGGCAGGGCATGGACAAGCAGTACGATGAGCATCGCATCAACATCATCGATACCCCGGGACACGTTGACTTCACCATCGAGGTGGAGCGTTCCCTGCGGGTACTTGACGGTGCCGTGGTCGTATTCTGTGGTTCCTCAGGTGTAGAGCCCCAGTCCGAAACCGTATGGCGTCAGGCCAACAAGTACGAAGTGCCCCGCATGGTGTTCGTCAACAAGATGGACCGTGCTGGTGCTGACTTCCTGCGTGTGGTTGCTCAGATCAAGAATCGCCTGGGCGCCAATGCCGTCCCCATTCAGCTGCCGATCGGTGCCGAGGACGAGTTTGCCGGCATCGTCGACCTGATCCGTAACAAGGCGATCTACTGGAACGAAGACGATGCCGGTGCTACCTATGACCAGCGCGACGTCCCGGCCGAGATGGCTGACGAAGTAGCCATGTACCGTGAGCAGATGGTTGAGGCAGCCGCTGAAGCCAACGAAGAGCTCATGGAGAAGTATCTCGAGGAAGGTGAGCTCACCATCGAAGAGATCAAGCAGGGCCTGCGTATCCGTACCCTGGCCAACGAGATCGTGGTTGCGACCTGTGGTTCCGCCTTCAAGAACAAGGGTGTTCAGGCTGTACTGGATTCCGTTATCGAGTTCCTGCCGGCGCCGAACGAAGTCAAGGCCATTCGTGGCGAGATTGACGACGAAGGCACTGAGGCAGTCCGGGAAGCGGACGATAACGCACCATTCTCTGCCCTGGCGTTCAAGATCGCTACCGACCCGTTCGTGGGTACGCTGACGTTCTTCCGGGTATACTCCGGCAAGCTGGAATCCGGTAACGCCGTCTATAACTCGGTCAAGCAGAAGAAAGAGCGCGTCGGCCGTATGGTGCAGATGCACTCCAAGGAGCGTCAGGAGATCAAGGAAGTGCTGGCCGGCGACATCGCGGCAGCCATTGGTCTTAAGAGCGTCACCACCGGTGACACCCTGTGCGACGAGAACAACAAGATTATTCTCGAGCGCATGGAATTCCCGGAGCCGGTCATCTCCGTGGCGGTCGAGCCGAAGTCCAAGGCGGATCAGGAAAAGATGGGCGTCGCCCTGGGCAAGCTGGCCCAGGAAGATCCGTCGTTCCGCGTTCGTACCGATGAAGAGTCTGGTCAGACCATCATTTCCGGTATGGGCGAGCTGCACCTGGATATCATCGTTGACCGCATGAAGCGTGAGTTCAAGGTAGAGGCCAACATTGGCAAGCCTCAGGTGGCCTACCGCGAGCGCATTCGTAAGGCGGTTGATGTAGAGGGCAAGTTTGTTCGTCAGTCAGGCGGTCGTGGTCAGTATGGTCACGTCAAGATCAAGCTCGAGCCGCTGCCTCTGGACGAGGAAGATGGCGAGAACTTTATCTTTGAAAACCAGATCGTGGGCGGCGTGGTTCCCAAGGAATACATTCCGGCGGTTCAGCAGGGTATTGAAGAGCAGATGCAGAACGGCTGTCTGGCCGGCTATCCGCTGCTGCGCATCAAGGCCATTCTGTACGACGGCTCCTTCCACGAAGTCGACTCCAACGAGATGGCGTTCAAGGTAGCGGGCTCCATGGCCATGAAGAAAGGCGCACTGGAAGCCGATCCGGCAATCCTTGAGCCGATCATGAAGGTCGAGTGTGTCACGCCTGAAGAGTACATGGGTGACGTGGTCGGCGACCTTAACCGTCGTCGCGGCGTTGTCCTGGGTATGGATGAAGGTCCTGCGGGTAAGGTCATCCGTGCCGAGGTTCCGTTGTCGGAGATGTTTGGCTACGCCACCGATCTGCGTTCAGCAACGCAGGGCAGGGCGTCTTACGCAATGGAGTTTGCCGGTTATTCCGAAGCTCCCTCGAACATTGCCGAAGCGATCATTAAAAAGGGTTGATCCCCAGGACTTGAGAAACAGGAAGAGGTATAACCGTGTCTAAAGCAAAATTTGAACGTAACAAACCGCACCTGAACGTGGGCACCATTGGTCACGTTGACCATGGCAAGACCACTCTGACGGCGGCACTGACTCGCGTAT
>NZ_JBHSDI010000045.1:0-4672 GCF_042651045.1 Marinobacter lacisalsi | reverse complement strand
GGTCGAGGTCAGTTGATGGTTCATGGTCAGCCTCCTTCAGTCAGAGGCTGGGAGTCTGGCGAATTCCGGTCAGACCGTTAAGATGGGGTTGGTGGAGCGCTTACAAATAGAGATCGATGGCGGGAAAGTCGTAGGGTGTGGAGTTCCAGAGATCGAAGACCTCAATAAAACTGTCAATCGTTATCAGGTCCGGCCTGACCACTTCCTGGTATGGGTTCACGCGGACATCGACGCCGCCGGGGATGCCCAGTGAAGGCTGGGCAAAGATGTCGTCGAGGGCAACTTCGTCCAGCGTGATATAACCAGCGTTTGCAATTCCGGAGCACAGTATCAGGCCTGCTGCGGCCCATTGCAGTAGCTTTTTCATAGCGAATACTCCGCATTGTTGAATTGGAACATCGCCAAACTGTACGCAAAGTAAATGCCGGTCAGGGGTTAGACGCTTTCCCTCTGTAACTTATGGTGGCTTCGGGAAGAGGCTGCGTCGCAATCCGTAAAAAATATCAACGGCACTATGCGTCGTGCGAGGATGGGGACTCAGTGCCTGGGAGGCAACCACTCATAATTCGCTGAAATCCGAAAATCAGGATTTTCCGACGACTCGATCCTGATCGAGTGACCCTCGTAATCATCCTCAACAATCACCTCATCACCCGGCGGCAAAATGCCCCCATGGCTGGCCACATGCTGTTTGAAGGACTCAAGAGCCGGGGATACGGGCACAAAGGCACAAGACAGGCATAGGCAAAAAAAGCAGCTTCTGAGTGTAGTCCCGACTGATGGCTAGGGCCGGTAGATCGGCCCGAAATGTCTCGAGTTCTGTTTTGGCGACACGTTTTGCTAAAAATCAGCCCTTTTGGCCGATTTTGGGCCAGATTCGGCTGCTGGCGGTCGCCAGTATAGGGAAGATAAGCGGAGAAGGTGTTACGTCAGGCCGCTGATCGTCGTCGTTCCAGGTGTGCCCGCCGGTTGTTGTGATACCGATCCTCGAATTCGGTCGCTTCGGCGAGCCATTCTTCAGTACTCAGTTCCAGTCTTTTCAGGATGGGCGGCTGGTGTTCCAGTATATGGCCACGCTTGTTCGGATGGATGATCCGCCCGGTGAAATCCACCAGTTCCAGGTAGTCATTCAACGAGAATAGGATGCCCATTTGCGGCTCGTTCCTGACCGCTTCCTCGAAAGTCAGTAGGGGCTTCAGGGGGATTGGGAACTGCTTCAGAAATAGCTGCTCGCTCTGTGACTGGATGGCCTCTGCCAGATCGAATCGGGGCGCCAAACGTTCTTTGATGCTGGTGTAGTCGGACGTCTCCGGCGTTTCCGTCATGGCGGCTCTGACCGGATTCAGGTCGACATAGGCCATGCAACTCAGTACCGCCTGTTCCGTGAGTAATGCCTGGGATTTGAAGCGGGACTCCCAGAAGTGTCCTGTGCAGTCATCTTCCCGATTTGCCTCCCTGGCAATCGATTCGTTCAGGCACTTCATGAACCAGCTCAGGTCCGTCAGCCGCTGCCGGTACACATCGATGATCTGCTTAACGGACCGCCGTTCTGCTTCGTGCAGCTCTTCACCAGCTTGATAGCGTTGCACCAGTAGCGGACCCTTGAACAAGCTGGTCCAGCGTGCGAGAACTTCGTCATCGTTCCAATTGCCTGCTTGTTCCGGGGCGAGCTTGACCACCAAATGGTAATGGTTGGACATCACCGCGTAGGCGCAAAGGTCGATGGTGAAGATGGACGATAGCAGCCGTATACGTTGTTCGATCCAATGACGGCGGTGTTCATAGCTCTGGCCAGTCTGGTCGTCGAATCCACATAGAAAGGTCCGGCGAACACAGCGGGAAACGACGTGGTAGTAGGGCGTATCAGCGAGTGATATCTGCTGTTCTCTGGGGCGCGGCATGCCAGTCCTTTAGCAAGTTGCGAATATAGCTGTATAGAATCACGGTCAACCATGCCCCGCAAGCGTCGATGTTAGCTGCAGGTTAAGCGATTGATGATTCAATATCTGCCTTGGACCGCGTAGCGGGAGGCTTCCCGGTGCTTGCCTGGACTTCCGCATCATATCGCTCCGTGCGGCAACAGCCATCAGGCCGTGTTCGTTGAAGCCCGAGATTACGGCTAAGGCGCAGATGGCAGAGTCGCCTGAGATTTAACCGTGGTCCAGCTATTCCGCACGGGTAGGGCTTGTAATCAACGACTGGTTCGATGAGTCGCCGAGCTGGTCGGTCCGGGGCAACCCCGGGCGGACCGCATTCAAAACCATAAGTGCTTACAAGGTGGTGGCGCTGCGCCGTGGAGTTTGCTAATTTCCAACCTGACAGGATTGTCGTATCAAAGATTGAAACCACGCTATCAAGGATGAACTATGACCTCAGCGATTTACTACCCAAGATCTGCCACTTCTCCTCAGGTGATCGCCGAAAATACTTGCCCGTCGGATATGACTTCCGAGGAGTTTGCCCGTGAGTTTATGGGAGCTAACTGGAAGGACTCCCAGCCGTCTGTCTGCCAACCGAATCGGGCAGTAGCTATTCCTTCAGGCAGGCCGAACGAGAGCGTTGATATTAGCCCTATCCTGTCCTGCTCAATGGAAGAGCAGCGAACGCTTGCCCACCTCAGCCAGTATGCTGGTGGTGCTGCGGTAATGGGAATGGCGGACTTTCTTTTCGAGACCAAGATTCCCAGTATCGTTGGAGATCTGAACACATTTGGCGGAAATGGCATGGGCGCGGCGCTTGCACAGTCTGACACCGTTCTTAAGGCGATTGATAAGTACGATGTGGCTAACAAGAGATATGAGGATCTGAAAAATCACCGGGCTGCTCCTAGGATGGTGGATGGGGCAAAGCGGCGGGCAGAAGCCGCCTTCAAGGAGATGAATCAGGTGCTGTTCAGTCGATCCAAGAATTATCTGAACAACAACACTTTCAGGATGCGTCAGACCACAAATGCCACTGGCCGAACCGTATGGGAGTCTATACCCGTCCGTGACGCCGCTGATGTGCAGAAACTCACCAAGTTCGCCAAGATTGGTCGGGTCGCGGGCCCTGGGTTCATCATGGTCGACGGCTATCTGAGGACGAATGGGGTCTACCAGAGTTGGAAGAATGGCGAAAACTGGGAGCGTAAAGCGGTGGTGGAAGGCGGGTCGTTCCTTGTGGGAATTGGCGCTGGTGTTTTGATCGGCGCGGTGATCGCAGTTACGCCAGTGGGGCTTGCCGTTGGTATCGTTGCGGGCGGTGCCGCAGCCGTTGGCGCTGATTACGCCTTCAAGGACATAATTGGTTGGCTCTATGATCTGGTGGATTGATGACTGACTCCTCGTTGACGACGCTGTTTGCATTACTTGGCGCTGTCGGTGCGTCCCTTATGGTATTGGGGCTATTGATACTTAGATTAACCCTGACACGCCGATTAAAGGCCAGCCTCTCAGTGAATGGCCAGTATTGGGATAGCGGTGCTCTGGACTTCGGGTTGGCCAACACCGCTCTATTTGCTTGGGCCTGCGCGATACCGGGTATCCAGAGGTTGGAACGCTTCCAGAGGGTATACCCCGAACTGAACATCAGGGCCTTTGCTAACAGCTTTGAAAGGGTAACCGCATACGGAACCATTGGTGGTTTGACGCTGTTTTTTGTGTGCATTCCATTTTTCTATATTTTTAAGCCGTAGTTGTCAGTAACAAAAATGCGGGAGGTCCAGGTTAGGGCCCTCGTGCCAGTTGGGTTGGCGATCGGTATCGTCGCTGCAGGGGCTGTCGCTGTTCGTGCGGACTATGGGCTGAAGAAGTTGCTTGGTGAAATTTACGACTGGTTTGTGGAATGAGTCGCATGCCTCTGGATGTTTTTGTCGCAATGATTGCTGTTGGTGGACTCGTTTTAGCTATCGTATGTTTGGTAGTTTTGAGATTCACGCTTACCCGCCGCCTGAAAAAGCATCTGGAGGCATCTGATGCATACTGGCAAAGCGGTACGCTCGATTTCGGTTTTCTTAACACCTATATATTTGCATACGCATGCACGCTTCCTTTCATTTCCAGGTCCAGAAATTATCAGGCAATCTATAATGACTTGGACGTAAAAGCTTTTGCGACTCCATTTGAGATGGCTGCTGCTTATGCAATGCTATTGGGTTTTCTGGTCTTCTTTATTGGGGCCCCGGTTTTCCTACTGATTAGCTGACATCAGAATCAATCAGGAGCTCAGTAGAAGTTTGACCTTGGAAAAAAACGGGATGGATCTATTTTCGACGTCCTCGTTGGTGTCTGGAATCATTGAACCACTACACATGAAAGAAAAAGATGAAAGAGTGCCCTTTATTTTTGCTCTGGTGCTGTCCGTTGTAGTACTCAGTGGTTGTAACCCAGAGAGCCAGTTAGAAGCAGATGCCAATGCACTCTGCAATGCCTTCGATCCCGAGTACTTGAAGAGTGAGTATGAGGGCATGTGGCTGTCGGATGTAGAGATGGCAGTCTACGATAGCCTGGAGGAGGCTATAGAAACGGATGAGATCAGATCTGTAATAGCCGGCAGGTCGGACATCGACAATTACTCCCAGGTCTACCCCTTGACCCGTCCTAAAATACGTTGACGGTTTTTGTTGAAGCCAGCGCCTTATGGGGGCTGGCTTTTTCATGTACCTCTTGGGGCGTTTTCATGCCCAGGCTGAGGT
>NZ_JBHSDI010000044.1:0-4287 GCF_042651045.1 Marinobacter lacisalsi | reverse complement strand
TAGTGCCTGAAGCGGGGCATGGGACGGGTCCTTGTCGGCCTGCGATGAGTCAATGCTACCAAACCCGGAGCGAGGTTTTCGGGACTTTTTCTACAGCCTCAACGCTTGCAGCATGCGCGCCCACGGAATGGAGCCGAAGGCGCAATGTAGTGGGCGTCGCCGTGCCTGCACTTGTTATATTTATTTGTAAACCGGCCTAAAATCAACCATGTGTTCAGGAAGCAGGACACCTAATCTACCATTCTTTTTGTTCAATCCAAGCTGCCTTCTTCCCGTCGTAAGTGCAACTTCCGCTCGAACTTCTGGATTAAGCTTACTCATAATGTGTTGTATAAACTCGATAACCGCCTCGTGATCCTTGTATATGCCTTTGAACCCCACCGAATCCAATGACACGCCGATTGATCTATCCCAGAAGTCTTGATACTCCAAAAAAATGGGGACTTTACCTCTGAAGTAAACATCCCCTATTGCAAGCTTATTGACTTCAACATTCCCATGTAACAGGTCATTTCGCTCATTCATCAGCGAATGAAAATTTCGACATTCCTTAGAAGAATAGTCAATTTGCTCTTCAAACCCAATGCAATTAATATGCAATGATTGAACTCGCACATCTATCGGTTGCCGGAGCACATTTTGAAATAGTCTCTCGTTATTCTTTATATCTTTTTTACAAAGCATGAACAATATCAAGTTAACAAATGACTCTGCAAGAACTGGCAACATAGACCGCAAACCAAAAATCAAACCAACCGCGAAGCTATATTTTTCAGCAACTGACTTCCATCGCTCTTGATATAAAGCCATATCGTCCGCGGATTTTGGCTGAGGAACTTTGTCCTCTTCAGGACTAATATTTAACTCATTGAGCTTTTTAAAGTGCTGATTAACTGCAGAAGAAATTCTTTGATAAGGGTTAACAAATTGTGTCCATTTCTCTAGGTCTTTTCTTAACTCAGATATCAGCCGCCCATAGTTCCCAATATCTGATTTTATCTGGGTTATAAAACTTTCTAATGTGAGTGCCTTACCTTTAAAGTCACCAATTAGGTGAACCTCAGTACGAAAATTGTGTCCTTGTATCAGAGTCAGGCCATACTCCCCAGCTAGAGCCCATTCCCAATGAATTAGGTTGTCAGAATCGTCAGACCTGAAAAAGTTCTGCATACCATTCGGCTGTCCATACTTAGCATAGAGATAGCTGTATAGATCTATTGGCTTGATCTCGTTGGTAAATTCCCATACCTCACCACCCTTTGGAAGTTTATCGCCAAGTAGTATTTTGGCGAGACAAGAGGGATGTACGGCTTCGAGATTTAAGAAGTAATCTTCCATAAAATGCTATTCTCAGACAAAAATATAACGCAGAAGGCAGCGGCGCGCGTCAGCGCGTCCGCTGGCCTGACTTGTTAGCAGAGACGTCCTTGAGACCACCGGAGACATACTTGTGGAGGACGCTGGAAACCAGGGACTGATAAGGAAGTCCCTCTTCCAGTGCCCGACGTTGAAGTGCCTCCAGGTCGCGACTGGAGATACGTATATTGATCCGCTTGTCTTTCTTGAACGTTTCTTCCGCTGCCTTCGTCAGGTACTCCCGACGATCGGCATCCAGATCTGACTCGAACTTTCCGGATTCGTATGCCTCCAGCAGCTCTTGCTCTTCGGGATCCAATTTGGTCTTGGCCATGCTACCCCCCTAGAAATGTCTTGGTGGCCTTGCGACTGGGGATGACCGTTTTGAGAAAGATCTCTCTATCATTCTCGACGTACGGCACCAGCCAGGCATAATCATCAATCCGAACTACAAGCAAGCGTTGATTCGGATACTTTTCCCTGTTGGGGTGAGGTCCATCATCAAGTAAACCACCAGACTGAAGAGCAAAAAGGACATCCTCGAAGGACACGCCGCGCTCGCTCATCAACTGCTGGTTTATTTCAGCATTCCAGTTAATTTGCTTCATGAGACGAGGCTAGCAGAGTGTGTGCCTATTGGCATCTTGCTAACGCCAGCCATCACCGGTGGCAAAAACGGCGCGAAGCAGAGTTTTTGGCATCCGGTGCATGGCCTTGTTGTACGGTCCAAGACTCCCGCAGCTGGCCAATAACATCCGCAACCGTCTCAAAGACCGTTTCCTGGCTACAACGATAGCGGTCCCTGGCCCAATCCAAAACAATAGGACCCCGAATTTGTGAAGCATGGTGGGGGAATGCGTCGAGATACTCCTCCGTGAGGGCTGCTCCCCTGGGAAAAACGTGAAAATGAATCTGAGATTGCTCTTCCCCAAATTGAGCGCAGTATATGCGCAGGGGATTAACTGTTTCTTTCACCAGCGACGTGACATTGGCCAACAAAGGGCCAAGGCTTTGAGCTGATTGCATAGGCAGAGCATCCAGCGATTCGACTGTAGCCAATGGAGAGACGATCAAATAGCCAGGCACGGCACAGGAGTAACAGTGCTCGACGACAAAATCTTCTGATCGACCAATTTCGAAGTTCATCAGTACCTACTCGTACAACGCCCGCGTAATAGGCGCGAGCTTGCGAGCGTCCTGATTGACGCGATTGTTATCTGTTTTACCTGCCTCATTACGACAAACATGAATAGCATTGCTCACCCTGCTAGGAATTTAGAAACTTCACTTGAATACTCTTGAATAAATTCAAGTTTATTGTCTAGTGGTTCTACTGTATTCGGCGGAGCTAAATCCATGAACGAAAAATGACCAGCGCCGTTAGTGATGCGTAGATCTGCTTTTTGCGAGCTAGATATAGCTTGAGCCAACCATTCACTTTGTGATGGCGGGGTAATGTTATCTTCAGAGCCCACCCAAACTAAAATCGGCACTTTTAGAGCATCAAGTGCGCCTGGAGCTTGGAAGAACCCAGTGGGTGGCGCCAAAAGGGCTAGGCGAAGCAACGTCTTTTCCCGGCTAATATTGACCTGCCGACCAGGACCCAACCACATTTGCGCCCCAGCTAGAGCGACAAGAGTAGTGGCGCCAATTGAGTGACCTACACCAACTACTTTTGCGCCAGGTTGACTGAACGCAGAGAGTGCGAGGGACAAACGCCTTCCTCGCAAAGCCAACTCTTCCTCTCTCGGGTGTGGCGAAAGTAATCGCTCGAAATGAGGAGCAATGACGGTGAAATCAGATTCGACTAATTTTTTCAACAATGTACTGTATCGCTCAGGTTGACCTCCAGAGCCAACAGCAAAAAGTACTACAGGACAGTTTTTGTCGCCCTCATGTATTGAAACATCGAATGGCACTCCGCCATCTTCAATTATTTCCAATCTCATAAATAATTTGTTCCTTTGGCTCGATGCCGGCACAGATAACGCCTTGGTTTAGCGGCGGCCCGACAGGGGCGTCCGGTGGAGGCCGCAGGCCGGAACGAACTACAACTACTGGTTATGACTAGAACCGGTTACGCTCAAGCCAAGTAACGAAATCTAGTGCATCCTCGGTGAACTGGCTTGTCTCATGATCCCAAAAGAAAATTGCCGGCGACTCGCAAACTGACCAACAGAAAAGGTCACCACATCCGTTGCTGGCAAACGCAACATAGGCTCGGCTATCAATGTACCTTTGGTTCTCAACCAGCTCTTGGGGTGAGAGGATTTCAGCACTAAACCTTAGATCGTTTAAACCGCCCAATCTGACAAAATCACGATACCAACTTTTCATCTCGGTTCTTAGGCTTAGTTCTGCCTGGTCGATCTGACTCCCGGTAGGAATCGGATCATCGAGCCGATATTTTTCGTTTTGGGCCAGAATACTTTCAATCTGATGCATAGCTTTAGTCATAACGCCAGCGCACAACGGCGCACTTGTAGTGGAGGCGCAGCCGCAACGAAAAGGGCGTCCGGCGGCCGCAGGCCGCGAATTGATGCGCCTTGTTAAACATTAATCCCGGCGCTCTCCCACAACCCGAATACCCGGAAAAAGGGAAACTAGCAACAAGGTAACGCCAATTAAAAATCCGCCCACAACGAGCAATAGGGGGTTTCCTTCCACGCCCTGGTACATCAGGCCACCCGCTGCAAACCCCATAAGTCCGCTAACAGGCAAAGCCTGGAGAACGGAACCGCATCCTTTGCAGGTCACGTTCTTGACGATCAAAACCTTAGCTGACAGCTTCGAACCGCAGTTCGGACATTTATACGCCATAATGTTTAACACCTAAGCATTTAATGGTCGTGCGCAGCATGACCTTTAAATGTCTGTTGGACTAAGCCGCCGGCACCGAAGCTATCGGGCGACGTATAAGGGTAAAGTAAT
>NZ_JBHSDI010000043.1:0-3356 GCF_042651045.1 Marinobacter lacisalsi | reverse complement strand
GAGCCTGACGATGACCTACTCTCGCATGGGCAATGCCACACTACCATCGGCGCTGCTCTGTTTCACTTCTGAGTTCGGGATGGGATCAGGTGGTTCCAGAACGCTATTGTCGTCAGGCAAAACGGTTGATCACTGGGCGGATGAGATTGAGTGCTTACGATCAAGGTTATCGCGGTTGCCTGTTCTGGCAATTGTCTTGGGTGTTATATAGTCAAGCCGCACGAGCAATTAGTACCGGTTAGCTCAACGCCTCGCAGCGCTTACACACCCGGCCTATCAACGTCCTGGTCTTGAACGGCTCTTCAGGGGCCTCGAGGGCCCGGGGAGATCTCATCTTGGAAGGGGCTTCCCGCTTAGATGCCTTCAGCGGTTATCCTGTCCGAACATAGCTACCGGGCAATGCCACTGGCGTGACAACCCGAACACCAGAGGTTCGTCCACTCCGGTCCTCTCGTACTAGGAGCAGCTTTCCTCAAATCTCCAACGTCCACGGCAGATAGGGACCGAACTGTCTCACGACGTTCTAAACCCAGCTCGCGTACCACTTTAAATGGCGAACAGCCATACCCTTGGGACCGGCTTCAGCCCCAGGATGTGATGAGCCGACATCGAGGTGCCAAACACCGCCGTCGATGTGAACTCTTGGGCGGTATCAGCCTGTTATCCCCGGAGTACCTTTTATCCGTTGAGCGATGGCCCTTCCATACAGAACCACCGGATCACTATGACCTACTTTCGTACCTGCTCGACGTGTCTGTCTCGCAGTTAAGCGGGCTTGTGCCATTACACTAACCGCACGATGTCCGACCGTGCTTAGCCCACCTTTGTGCTCCTCCGTTACGCTTTGGGAGGAGACCGCCCCAGTCAAACTACCCACCACACAGTGTCCTTAACCCCGATAAGGGGTCGAAGTTAGAACCTCAAACAGGTCAGGCTGGTATTTCAAGGTTGGCTCCACCGGAACTGGCGTCCCGGTTTCAAAGCCTCCCAGCTATCCTACACAAACATGCTCAAAGTTCACTGTGAAGCTATAGTAAAGGTTCACGGGGTCTTTCCGTCTAGCCGCGGATACACCGCATCTTCACGGCGATTTCAATTTCACTGAGTCTCGGGTAGAGACAGCGCCCCCATCGTTACGCCATTCGTGCAGGTCGGAACTTACCCGACAAGGAATTTCGCTACCTTAGGACCGTTATAGTTACGGCCGCCGTTTACCGGGGCTTCGATCAAGAGCTTCGTCCGAGGACTAACCCCATCAATTAACCTTCCGGCACCGGGCAGGCGTCACACCGTATACGTCCACTTTCGTGTTAGCACAGTGCTGTGTTTTTAATAAACAGTCGCAGGGGCCTGGTATCTTCGACCGGTTTCCGCTCCACCCGCAGGGGCTTCACGTACATACCGGCGTGCCTTCTCCCGAAGTTACGGCACCATTTTGCCTAGTTCCTTTACCCGAGTTCTCTCAAGCGCCTTGGGATTCTCACCCTGACCACCTGTGTCGGTTTGGGGTACGGTCTCGAATAGCCTGAAGCTTAGAAGATTTTCCTGGAAGCATGGCATCAATGACTTCCAACCCGTAAAAGGGTCGTCGTCGTCACGTCTCGGCATTGTGGGCCCGGATTTGCCTAAGCCCACTGCCTACTCGCTTAAACCGGGACAACCGTCGCCCGGCTCACCTAGCCTTCTCCGTCTCTCCATCGCAGCTATCCAAGGTACGGGAATATTAACCCGTTTCCCATCGACTACACCTTTCGGTCTCGCCTTAGGGGCCGACTCACCCTGCGCCGATTAGCGTTGCGCAGGAAACCTTGGTCTTCCGGCGTGGGGGTTTTTCACCCCCATTGTCGTTACTCATGTCAGCATTCGCACTTCTGATACCTCCAGCAGACTTCTCAATCCACCTTCGCAGGCCTACAGAACGCTCCCCTACCCCGCATCTTGCGATGCAGCCGCAGCTTCGGTGACCAGTTTGAGCCCCGTTACATCTTCCGCGCAGGCCGACTCGACTAGTGAGCTATTACGCTTTCTTTAAAGGATGGCTGCTTCTAAGCCAACCTCCTAGCTGTCTGAGCCTTCCCACATCGTTTCCCACTTAACTGGTACTTGGGGACCTTAGCTGGCGGTCTGGGTTGTTTCCCTCTTCACAACGGACGTTAGCACCCGCTGTGTGTCTCCCGGATAGTACTCACAGGTATTCGGAGTTTGCATCGGGTTGGTAAGTCGGGATGACCCCCTAGCCGAAACAGTGCTCTACCCCCTGTGGTATTCGTCCGAGGCGCTACCTAAATAGCTTTCGGGGAGAACCAGCTATCTCCGGGCTTGATTAGCCTTTCACTCCGATCCACAAGTCATCCCCTGGCTTTTCAACGACAGTGGGTTCGGGCCTCCAGTGCCTGTTACGGCACCTTCACCCTGCTCATGGATAGATCGCCCGGTTTCGGGTCTATGCCCAGCGACTAAGTCGCCCTATTCAGACTCGGTTTCCCTACGGCTCCCCTATACGGTTAACCTCGCCACTGAACATAAGTCGCTGACCCATTATACAAAAGGTACGCCGTCACGGAACAAGTCCGCTCCGACTGCTTGTACGCATACGGTTTCAGGGTCTATTTCACTCCCCTCACAGGGGTTCTTTTCGCCTTTCCCTCACGGTACTGGTTCACTATCGGTCAGTCAGGAGTATTTAGCCTTGGAGGATGGTCCCCCCATGTTCAGACAGGATTACACGTGACCCGTCCTACTCGATTTCACTGGACTCAGGTTTCGGATACGGGGCTATCACCCACTATGGCGGCTCTTTCCAGGGCCTTCTCCTACCAGTTGTCCAGCTTAAGGGCTGGTCCCCGTTCGCTCGCCGCTACTGAGGGAATCTCGGTTGATTTCTTTTCCTTCGGGTACTTAGATGTTTCAGTTCCCCGAGTTCGCCTCTTACGCCTATGTATTCAGCGTAAGATACCGACCCGAAAGTCGGTGGGTTTCCCCATTCAGAGATGCCCGGATCATAGCTTGTTTGCCAGCTCCCCGAGCCTTATCGCAGGCTTCCACGTCTTTCATCGCCTCTGACTGCCAAGGCATCCACCGTATGCGCTTAGTTGCTTGACTATATAACCCCAAGACAACTGACCTGTGCCTCATCATCCACTCAAGCTCATCGCTCACCGAAGTGACCGACAACCTCTCGCGTCTGACGAGATTCAGAGACAGTCGACTGAAGCTATAAACAACCACTTCAACGACACACCGGATAACGCTTGATCGTTATCGCTGAAACTCTGTTCTGAACTAGAAGAACAAAGCTTCGTGTTTCAATCTCATCCGAATTGTTAAAGAGCAATTCTGACCCAGTGATCAGAAAG
>NZ_JBHSDI010000042.1:0-3261 GCF_042651045.1 Marinobacter lacisalsi | reverse complement strand
AGCGTTCTGGAACCACCTGATCCCATCCCGAACTCAGAAGTGAAACAGAGCAGCGCCGATGGTAGTGTGGCATTGCCCATGCGAGAGTAGGTCATCGTCAGGCTCTTAATACCAAAACCCCAGCACGTAACCGTGCTGGGGTTTTTTATTGGCCGCGAAAAAGTGACTGACAGTTTTCTCCCAACTTTGTTTTTTCCCTCTCCCTGTAGTTTAATCCTCCACCTTGAACCAATAGTCACCGACCACTCGGACAGGCCCATGAATACCAAACCGCTACTAACATTACTTGCGGACGGCGAAATCCATTCCGGAGAATATCTTGCTGAATCCCTGGGTATAAGCCGCACGGCAATCTGGAAGCAGGTTCGCAAACTGCAGGACGCAGGTATCCGGGTCGACACTATTCGGGGGCGCGGTTATCAGTTGGCTGCACCGATGGATCTGCTGTCCGCGGACGGAATCCGCGAGGGGCTGCGGGATGACCTGCGGGAGGGTATATCCCTTGCGGTCCATGACCGTATTGATTCCACGAACAGTGAGATTGCGCGACGCTGGCAGCAGGGCGAGACCGGTTTGCTGGTGTCTGTGGCTGACTGCCAGGAGCAAGGTCGTGGTCGTCGTGGGCGGCCCTGGCAAAGCCCGGTGGGTCAGAACCTGTATATGAGCATCGGAGCCACTATCGGTCGGGGCTTCACGCAACTGGAAGGGTTTAGCCTGGTGGTGGGTATCGCCCTGATTGAGTCACTGAAACTGCCCGAAGGGGCCTGGGCGGGTCTGAAATGGCCTAATGACGTTCTGGTGCATGACCGTAAGCTTGCAGGTATTCTCATTGAGCTTCAGGGTGAGCTGGAGGGTGCAGTCAGGGTCATTGTCGGCATCGGTCTCAATGTGCATATGAAAGAGGAAGCGTCGGTGGATCAACCCTGGACCAGTCTTGGGCTGGCAGTTCCGGGCCAATCCTGGCGTCGCGATAGACTGGCGGCGGGTATCCTCAATCAATTGGTTGATCGTCTGCATGATTTCGAAAAAAGCGGCTTTGCGCCGTTTTCGGAAATATGGAACCAGTACGACCTGTTCCGCGATAAAAAACTCAGGGCTACCAGTGGAGACTGGTCAGGGCTGGGGTGTGGCGTTGACGAGTCCGGTAACTACCTGCTGGATACCGGTCAGGGTATTGAGAAGATCAACGCTGGCGAGATAAGTTTGCGAGTAGCGCCATGAAACTCCTCGTCGATGCTGGCAATACCCGGATCAAGTGGCAGCTCCGGGAAGGCTCCGAGATCCGGTTAGCGGGTTCGGCAACCCTTGAATCCGGCGATTTGTTTGAAGGTATCACCCGGACCGAATGGCAGGATATTCCTTCGATATCCGTGTCAACGGTGCGTTCCGAGCATGCGCGTATCGAGCTGGAGCGCGTTATTAAGGGCTACACCGCCACCCCGGTACGCTTCTTCTGGACCAGGTCCAGCTTCGGGCGGTTGACGTGTGCCTACGAAGATCCCTCTGCCATGGGTGCAGACCGGTGGCATGCTCTGGTAGGTGCCTGGCATGAGATTCAGGGCGCTTGCGCGGTGGTGGATGCCGGCAGTGCGATCACCATCGACTGGATTGACGCAGGTGGTCAGCACCTGGGTGGGTACATTCTGCCCGGGCGGACCATGATGACGGATTCATTGAGGCAGGGCACGGCCAGGGTCCTGTTTGATGCCGGCCAGGCGGAAGGAATATCGCCAGGGCAAACGACTGCCGAGTGTGTCTTCCATGGGGTCAACTGGCTGACCCGTGCGTTAGCAGAGCAGCTGGGCCGCGATCTGGCTGTGCCGGTACTGATTACCGGTGGTGATGGCTCGCTAATCAAGACGGCGCTGGATAATTACCAGGATAGCCGCATACCCCTGGTCGCCTTGCGCCCCGACCTGGTGCTTGATGGGCTGGCTCTGGTGGGGGCGGAATAGTGCGCTGGCTGGTTCTGTTTCTCGTTGTCGCCAATGTGGCGATTTTCCTGTGGTTTTCCGTCAACGAGGCGGAGAACGTCCGATCGGTGGATGAGGGGCGTCTGCCTCGTGTGTCGGAGATCGAGATGATCGACCGGCAGGGTGCGTCCCCAGTGCCGGAGCAGTCTCCCCCGGCCGCCCGCGTTGCTGATCAGCCGAAAATACCGGAGAGTGTTCCGCCGGTTGAAGCGACGCCGGACCCCGGCGCAGAGCAATGCTTCGGGATTGGCTGGTTTGAGGAGGAATCCCACGCTCAGGCCTATCGACGTGAATTCGTTCGACAGGAAGCGGGTGTTGAGTTTCGCGGTTTGACCCGGAAAGAGGAGTCACTTGAGCCCTTTCATTGGGTTATCGTTCCGCCATTGGATAGCCGTGAAGCGGCCCTGGAGCGCTACCGGGAGCTGGTGGCTATGGGGGTGGAAGCCTACGTAGTGCCATCCGGCGAGAGACAGAATGCCATATCTTTAGGGTTATTCCGCTCAAGGCGTTCGGCGGAAGGCGTTCTCCAGCGCCGTCAGCAACAAAACATTGATGCGATACTGGTAATGTTCCCCCGAAATCAGATAAGCTACGCCCTCGTTTTTGAGGGGGTGCCGCCCCGGTCATTTAATGACCTGAGTGATGCCTCCGGCCAAAGCGAAGCCGGTCTACAACTGATTGAATTTAGTGCTTGTGAAGGTGTTGCAACCGCTGAAAAAAATCCGTAGTATACCGCCCTCGCTGATGAGGCGAGCGTGAGCTGGCGTAGCTCAGTTGGTAGAGCAGCTGACTTGTAATCAGCAGGTCGGGGGTTCGATTCCGTCCGCCAGCTCCACTTAAGTTTTTTGAGGTGGCTCCGAACGTTGGGGCTCTCTCTGGAGGGGTTCCCGAGTGGCCAAAGGGATCAGACTGTAAATCTGACGCGTAAGCTTCGCAGGTTCGAATCCTGCCCCCTCCACCACTTATTGATGCGGGCATCGTATAGTGGCTATTACCTCAGCCTTCCAAGCTGATGACGCGGGTTCGATTCCCGCTGCCCGCTCCAATTTTGGTTGAATGCTCATGTAGCTCAGTTGGTAGAGCACACCCTTGGTAAGGGTGAGGTCGGCGGTTCAAATCCGCCCATGAGCTCCAATTTATCCGGTCAACGTTACTTTCTTGTTGATTAGGGAGACTGGTCGAATGTCTAAAGCAAAATTTGAACGTAACAAACCGCACCTGAACGTGGGCACCATTGGTCACGTTGACCATGGCAAGACCACTCTGACGGCGGCACTGACTCGCGTAT
>NZ_JBHSDI010000041.1:0-2967 GCF_042651045.1 Marinobacter lacisalsi | reverse complement strand
GGGTCGAGGTCAGTTGATGGTTCATGGTCAGCCTCCTTCAGTCAGAGGCTGGGAGTCTGGCGAATTCCGGTCAGACCGTTAAGATGGGGTTGGTGGAGCGCTTACCGCATTCCTGTGGCACACACAACTACGTTGACAGACTCTGCTCTCGCAGAGCGGTGCGTGAACCTCTCGATTCGCACCGCTCCCATCAAGCAAAGTCACCCACCATACCTCGCTGCCAATGTACAAACTGGGGAGGCCGGGTTTTAGCCAGTGTTCTCAGAAGCTCACTTGCCCGCATCTTCCGGCCTTTCAGGCGCTGGAACTTCATCATCGCCCAAGCCACCAACGTCCGGTTGAAATGTCGCAGCACCGGGTACATGGCAGAGCGATAGAACCTTCCATAATACGCCAGCTAACCCCAAAAATCAGGTTATATAGTCGCGATATATCTGCCAGACTCAGATTGTAACGATTGCGATATGGGAGTCTGAGCCGCGATCAGGACGGTGCTTTTGGACGTGGTGAGACCGGGCAAACCTTAACTCCAAAGTGATACTGAATGGTGGTAGTCCACAGAACCTAACATGGCTGCATGTTATGATGCTTTCACACTTACTGCAGAAAAGGCATTCCACCGTCGACGCGCCGTTTGCTAAGATACAATATGCCCGATGCCAGAGCGGCAAGTGCTCCCGGTATGTCCAAGCTCCAATCGGTGGCATAGCTAATTCTCAAATAGTCGTCGAAGTTACCTGTTGCTGAAAAGATATTTCCTGGGGCGACAGCTATTCCTTGGTCGATAAGTAGCCGGTACACGTCCATTGCTCTCACCCCCCTTTTCAACCTCAACCAAAATACCGCCCCTCCAGCAGGAATACGATAATCTATGAGCTCATCGCGACGCATCCCCTCAAGCATTCCCTCCATAATTCTCATGTGGTACTTAAGTCTGTTGCATAGCTCCTCCAGATCCCGCCGGTAATGCCCGTCCACAAACATTTTCGCTAGTGCGTTTTGCATGTATGCAGGTACCACGTTTGGCGAAAACTGGAGCACCTCTGTAATTTTTTCTTTATGGCTAGAGGAGATAACGTAACCCACGTTTATTCCTGGCCCAATTGTTTTGCTGAAGCTGCCTACCGATACGACATACTCTTTATCATAAGATTGCCGCAGACATGACGCGCTCGGGTCAAACATTACGTCCCCGTAAGTGTTAACCTCAATTGCGAAAACCTTCCCCTCTCTCATGATCTTTTTAATACCGGTTAAAATGTCTGACGAAGGTAGAGACCCGGTAACGGGGTTTATATTAGAAGAAAAGATTGCAGCGGTTATTCCATGCTCCCTTATAGCGAATTCTGCGTCTAGTAAAACATCCCCCGAGCAGCAATTCAGATCTAACTCGACCGGTCGAAACCCAAGTACTTCCACGACCTTTAGTATAAGCCAAGAGCATGGCGACTCCACTAAAACATGGTCGCCGCGAGCCACACTTTTTAGAACAGAAATTAGGGCAACCTGAAAACCGTTGGTGATGTAGACGTCGTCGTAAGCCCAGCTATTCATTCCTTTGGTTGAATAAAACCAAGCGATTGCCGCGCGGAGCTTTGGCTCACCATATAAGCTTGAACGCGTTAATTCTGACGGACTGGAATCGGTAGAGCGGCGGATGTATCTATTTAGGCGGACTGGCAGTGGGGAGAACTTAGACGGAAAATCGATACTCAATGGAATAACCCCAGCCGCTCTAGAGTTCAAGTAAACCATATTCAGTGGGCTCTCTTGAGCGTCTACCCTAACTGACGCACGATCATTTGCCGTGTAATAGCCGGACTTCGGTCTGGCTACAACTTTACCTTTGCGCTCTAGCTCGGAGTAGGCTCGAACCACTGTTGGAGGTGAAACCTCAAAAATTTGGCAAATATCTCTTATAGAGGGCAGCCGTTCCCCCTCCGAGCCTTTGGACAACATCACGGATTCGATATACTCGACTATGGTTGAATACAGGTACTTTTTACTGCGTTGCCGGGGCATTGCTCTCATACAGTGTCCTCAGAGCTGAAATTCGATTCGGTGAATGAAGCAGCCGTATCTAAGGATACGAGCAGGAGGTGCAGCTAGCGCCGGCAAAGTCTAAACCGGCCAGAGCCTTGCTTTCTCCTAAGTCCAGTCGACAGGCAGATCCCGGCCACTTGAGGTTTCTGCGCAGCAAACGGCCGAAACTGCGTAGAGGGCATCCGTTGTGTGGTAGAACAGCCCTCAGATTCGAATGTCTATTCGCCCACCGGCACCAGTACTGTTGCCTTTGGAACGTTTGACGCGATGATCTGCACCGAGGTTAGCGGGTGTGGAAAGATCGGTATTGGCCAGACGTTCCTCGGTAAAATGATGGGGGAGGCAATGCAGAGTGCTAACCGAATCCTTGTCATTTACAACGCTCCTTCTTTACGGGGTGTTCACTTTAGCGCACAACTTAGGATAACTGCAGCTCCTTGATGATAATCGTGCAGCATTTTGGGAGCGCGCGAAAACAGGTCTGGCACCCCCGACTCAGTATCAGCCTAGTATATTGACCTTTCAGACAACTCCCAAGTTTAACTTAAGCGATGGCCCGATCCAAAGCAACAAGACAGTCTGACCTACACCCAACTTTCTAATCCATCGTGATCTTAGTAATGTTCATCACCAGAGAGGAAGATGAACATGAAGAAGCGATTCACCGAAGAACAGATCATTCCCATTCTGAAGGAAGCCGAGGCTGGCCTCCCGGTCAAAGAGCTGTGCCGGAAGTACAACATTTCGGACGCAACCTTCTATACCTGGCGCAAGAAGTATGGCGGCCTGGAGGTCTCTGAAGCCCGCCCTTAACCGAAAGTACTGACCGTCGGGAACAAGCGCGAGGCTGTGCGCACCATGCTGTC
Organism: Marinobacter lacisalsi; assembly: GCF_042651045.1. Lineage (NCBI taxonomy): Bacteria > Pseudomonadati > Pseudomonadota > Gammaproteobacteria > Pseudomonadales > Marinobacteraceae > Marinobacter > Marinobacter lacisalsi. The sequence continues at coordinate 58 of NZ_JBHSDI010000041.1, read as the reverse complement.
GGAGACAGCGATATCCGAGCGCAAAGCCTGTTCACTCGTCGGGTTATCCCGCGCAACG
>NZ_JBHSDI010000040.1:0-2411 GCF_042651045.1 Marinobacter lacisalsi | reverse complement strand
TAACACCTAAGCATTTAATGGTCGTGCGCAGCATGACCTTTAAATGTCTGTTGGACTAAGCCGCCGGCACCGAAGCTATCGGGCGACGTATAAGGGTAAAGTAATCGGGAGGCAGGGCTCGGAACGGTGAGGTTGGTCGCTGAAGGGCGTCAGCACCAGTAATCATCCGCCGCGTTATATCCGTCATGGGCTGCTTCCTTATTATGGTTTGAGCCAGATTACCCCGCAGCTATGGCTTTTTCCAGTCTTGGGCTGCATGTGGGCCCAGCTCACAAGGAACTGTAAACGCTCACCCGCCAGATCAGGAACTGCGGGAAGGCTAGCCAGGCGGCACGGCCGCTAGTCTGAAGCGCGGGATCTGACGAACCATGTGAACCAGACCATCATCGCAGCGCAGGCAAGGCCAACAACGAGGCGGTTCCTGGTTCACTCGGTTTGATTCTGGTTGGGGTGGCTGCAACAGGCACTGTCGGATGACGGCCAGTTTTTGTCGTCGCGTTCGGTTGCTCAGGTAACCAAAGTGGCGGATGCGCATGAACCCTTTAGGCAGAATATGCATCAGGAACCGTCTCACGAACTCCTGTCCTTCCAGCCATTGGGTCTTTAGCCGCCCATGATCCCGGTAATCCTTGTATCGGAATGAGACCCGGTCGCCCTCCATCGACAACAACCGTCCGTTACTGATGGCAATTCGGTGAGTGTAGCGAGCGAGATAATCGACAACCGTATCGGCCTGGTTCAGGCAGTGTCGGGTATAGACAACCCACTCCTGTTGCATCAGGCCGTTGAGCACGCCATCAACCTCACCGCTGTTGGTTACCCGATACAGTTCACCGGCGTTCGCCGATACTCTCAACAACGACGCCATTCGCCCCCGAAAGCGCCGCGATAATGCCCGTACCGGGAACAGGTAATGGCTTTTTGCCTTGTGCCATTCACCACTGCCTGTCAGTACACCTCCCGGGATCAGGCAATGCACATGAACATGGCGACTCAGGTTCTGCCCCCAGGTATGCAGCACCGCCGTCATTCCCAGTTCGCCCTGCAGATGCCGCGTATTGCGGCCGAATTGGTTGAGTGTGTTCCAGACAGCCTCGAAGAGGCGGCGGTAAAGCACGTCCGGGTGCAACTGCACCCAACCATTCAGGGTGTGAGGCAGTGTAAACACCACATGGAAGTATGACACTGGCAACAACAACGCCCGTTGGCGGTCGCTCCACCGCTGGCTGGCGCGGCCCTGGCATTGCGGGCAATGTCGGTCCCGACAGCCGTAATAACAGACGGAGCGTGCCTTGCAGTGATCACACTGCATCTCCATGCCGCCCATGCGGGCCGTCCGGCACCCGGTTAACCGGGCACAGACCTTGCGGCGATGGCCGTCCAGTGGCTCATCGGGGAGAAACTGATCCAGAATGGTCTGAACGGTTAGTGAACTGGCCATCACCCACCTCCCAGACCTGCAATCAGGTCGACAGGTCCACAGTTCTGGGGTGTCACGCCCGGCAGCCAATGCAGATACCGTTGTGTGCTGCGCAGATCGCTATGCCCCAGCAGCCGTTGCAGCTCATGGAGGGGAACGCCCTGTTCTAGCTGATGGGTGGCGTAGGCATGGCGCAAGGCATGAATGCCGCCGCGTTTCTGAATACCACTGGCGCTCTTGGCCTGATGGTAAATCTTCTGAGGCGTGGTGATATGAAGGTGCCGATCCGGCAGCAAATCACTGGGGAATAACCAAGGCATAGGGCGACGAGCCCGCCAATACTGACGAAGCACCTGGAGCAGTCCTGGTGCCAGGGGCACCATCCGATCCTTGGCTCCCTTGCCCTGATCAACCCGAAGCAGGTGACGCTCGCCATCAACATCCTTCACCTGCAACGCCACGGCTTCACTGACTCGCAGGCCACAGCCATAGATGATAGATAACAACGCCTGATGCTTCGGATTGGAGACCACCGATAGCAGGCGAGTGACTTCCTGGCGGGTCAGCAATTCCGGAATGCGCTGGGGGCGCTTGGGTAATACCAGCGTTACATCAAAGTTCGGCCAGTGCAGTACTTGCAGGTACAAAAATCGGATACCGTGGAGGTAAAGGCGACAACTGGCCGGTGACAGGGCGCGCTCCTGAACCAGGTAGTTGAAATAGACCTGCAGGTCATCGACTTGCAGTTGATCCGGCGAGCGCCGGTAGTACCGAGCCAGCTCGGTGACCACATAGAGATAACTTTGCTGGGTTCGGGGGGAAAAGCCATGTTGGCACATGGCCTGGATCATGGTCTGACGTAACGGTGTCATGACGAATTCTCCTCTTCTGATCAGCCCACTTGGGCTAACCAAAAGTATCCGTCAGTTCACCGGATCTCGCGGGGAATCCACCGGTCCGCTCGCTACCGCGAAGCGGTTTAGTTCAACAG
>NZ_JBHSDI010000039.1:0-2250 GCF_042651045.1 Marinobacter lacisalsi | reverse complement strand
GGCAACTCGCTCAGCACCCTGACCATGTACCGATAAGGTTCGATCCTGTTGGCGCGAGCAGTCTCGATCAGACTATAGATCCGGGCGCTCGCATGAGCGCCTCTGGGTGTCTGGCTGAACAGCCAGTTCTTGCGCCCGATCACGAACGGGCGGATGGCATTCTCTGCCGGGTTGTTATCCAGCGGGATGCGACCGTCACTCATGAAGGTGGTCAGTTTGGGCCACTGATTGGCCAGATACTGTAACGCTTTGCCGATGGTGGTTTTCGGCGGCACCTGGTTCAGGGACTTATCCAGCCAGGCCTTGAGCTTGTCCAGGGTGGGCTGACTTTGTTCCCGCCGCAGTTCGAGGCGCTCTTCCGGACTCAGGTGTTTGCCGTGTTTCTCAACGGCATACAGGCTACGGATCAGGCTCAGGGCCTGGTCCGCACGGCCCTTCTTGCCCTTGGGCTGGACTTTCTGGGCCTGCACGAACTTCCGGCGCGCATGGGCCCAGCAACCGGCATGGGTCAGCTGGTTGGCAACGACCACCTGGTTGTAGCCCTCGTACCCATCGGTCACGAGGACGCCGCCATAGTCATCCAGCAGGCGCACAGGGACCTGACCTGAACGGCTGGCGTCATAGTCGTACAGCACCACCTGCTGGCTGGGCGGCCCACCCCGCTGCACCCACATGTACGACGGACTGCTGGCTTTGCGGTCATCCTCGGCGTTGACCTGCACCGTGGTCTCATCCATGTGCAGTACCGGGCTGCGGTGCAGGTGCTGACGCAGCCGTTCGATCAAGGGCTCGATCAGTTCGCTGGCCTGGATGGTCCAGCGGGCCAGGGTGTTGCGGGGCAGATCAATACCCAGCCGTTTGAACACCTGCTCCTGACGGTATAGCGGCAAGGCATCCACGTACTTGGCGATCAGGCAGTAGGCCAGCAGGTTGGGGCTGGCGTTGCTCTTGGGCAGTGGCTGAGGCGGCATGGGAGCCGTGGCCACGCCTTCTTCGCAGGTCTTGCAGGCGTACTTGCGACGAATGTGGCGGATGACCTGGATGCGGGCCGGAACGATGTCCAACTGCTCGCTGATCTCTTCGCCAATGCAGGTCAGTTCAGCGCCATCGGTGTGGCACTGCTTCTGGTGCTCGTCCAGGTCGTGGACCACGTCCACCCGAGGCAGCTCCGGCGGCAAAGCCGCGCGGCCACCGCGTGAGCGGCGCTTGCTTGGGGTATTTGTTGTGGAAGGCGTCGGCTCGTCGCGGTCCTCGTCCTCTTCGACATCCTCGGCCTCCAGCCGGTCCAGCAGGGCTTCGGCTTCGTCGAAAAACAGATCCTGCTGGTCCACCGAGTACTTCTCGGTCGAGGGGCCGAAGCGGTTCTCAATCAGCAACCGGAGTTGCTCGAACAACTCCCGCTTCGCCGCCTCCAGGGACTGCGTCTTGCGTTCAAAGGAAGTCGCTTTGCGTTGGAGGGCAGAATTGTCCGCCTTCAGGCGGGCAATCTCGGCCTCCTGAGCGCGCAACTGTTGCTCCAGTTGCGCGGTGGAAAGTTGGGATTGGGAAGCGGCGTCCGACATGGCTGAATTATACCAAAACGTCTGTAAATCAGCATGTTGAAATTACCCAACTGACTCAAAAAATAGCGATTTATGAGGCGTCATCCGGGCAATGTCGTAGCCATCCAGCAACCAGTTCAGTTGCTGGCCCGACAGGGTCATCACATCCTGTGTTGAGGCCTCCGGCCACTTGAAGCGCTCCTGCTCCAGTCGCTTGTACCAGACCACGAAGCCGTTGCGCTCCCAGGCCAGGATCTTCACTTTGTCCCGCTGCCGGTTGCAGAAGACGAACACGGCCTCTTCGAATGGGTTGAGCTCCATCGCCTCCTGAACCAGCAGTGACAAACCGTCGATGGACTTGCGCATGTCCACCGGTTCCCGGCAGAGGTAGACGGCCACCTCCAGGTCCGGTCGCATCATGGCCGGACCTCCACCGCCACAAACCGGTTTGGCCGGTGCATCGGCGGCAGTGAAATATGCTGAACGTCCAGTCGCTGCCGCCAGGTCATCAGGTCGGCAAAGCGGAGCCCTTGATCATGAGCGTAAGCGCTGAGGCTCAGCCCAAGGGAGTGCGCGTGGTACAGGTGCCCCAGCCAGAACGCCTGGGTCGAGGTCAGTTGATGGTTCATGGTCAGCCTCCTTCAGTCAGAGGCTGGGAGTCTGGCGAATTCCGGTCAGACCGTTAAGATGGGGTTGGTGGAGCGCTTAC
>NZ_JBHSDI010000038.1:0-1634 GCF_042651045.1 Marinobacter lacisalsi | reverse complement strand
TTTAAAGCCCAGGTTGTAATCACGCTGCGTGCGCTTCTTCCGGGTGGGAGTATCGTTGCCCATCTGCTCATTCTCCAGATGACAACGTATTTCAGGACGGGACACTGCGCAAAAAAAAGCCCCTGAAATCAGGGGCTTTTCTGTGGTTGTTTGGTGGAGACGGCGGGAATTGAAACGTGCCTACCCACCTCCATGGAATCAAATGGTTAGCGTTGATGGGACTGCTAGTTTGTACCATTCGACAGTACCACGTTTGTCCGATAACTCAATGCTGAGGCCAGAGCGTGGATAGAAACTAAAAATTTGGGACGGCAGAGCGTGGAAACGTCAGGATTGCCAGAGTCGCTAAACGCCCTGCGCCCCAAGGGTTTCAAGGTGATTTCAAATTTCAGTGCCCTAAGAGTATTGAAATATGGAAACTGAGAACCCTATGGGGGCCAAGGTAGGCCCCTAATGCCCGCATGGGTGTCTCCCCTCCGTGGATTCCATTAGAAATCATCCTTGGTCTTCCCCTCCGCCAAGCACTCCGTCAGCTCTTCGTCTGTAATCGCGCCCAGCTCTATGGCTTTCTTCCTTCGCCTGCTGACATCGACGGGGGTGGTCCCCAGTGCCTCGGCAATAGCTTTACCCGTTCCGTATAGTCTGGTCCGTACAGCGTCCACATATTGCTGGACCTTGGGTGGGATAGGGTTGTCCGAGGATTCCCACGTCGGATGGTCATCATTATCGACTAGTCCCACAGTGAAGGAGCGGACATCTTCTCCACGCCTGGGCCTGCACTTATGACACTCCAAGGTAAAGCACACAGAGCTTACGGGGATTCGTTTCTCTGGCCTACTGAATCCCCACCGGACATCCAGCAAGGCGTCCAGTTTGGAACTCCCTCTGAAGGACTCAGAGCCGCTGAAGCCCTTTCGGTCGTGGTGAACCAGAAGGACAGCCACTCCCTGGCTCTTGAGAAAGTCCCCCAACGTTTGCACGAAGGCAAAACCTCCGGCGCTATTCTCGTCTTCTACCTCCGCCAAGGTGCTGAGGTTGTCGAGAATGACGAGGTCTGGTTCAAATGCGTCACACCAATCACCAAGTATCTCTTTGGCCTCGTCAGGTTCTGCCTTCAGGTCAGGCAGCTTTCTGTCGTCGTCCAGTCCTTGTTGGGGAATGACCTGGAGGTTGTGTCCGGCATCATTAATCTGAGCATCTGTCATCCCGGACGCCTTCAGCAAATCCTCTGTTCGTTCCCTCAGGTCACTGGGGTCCATTTCAGCATCCACATACAGAACTCGGCGCGGTTTCGGTGCTTTCCATCCGAGAAACTCACCCCCACCGGCAAGCGCCAGCGAGAGTGAAAGGCACGCCATTGACTTACCGAGGCCTGCGGGGGCGTGAATCATGTTCAGGCTACGTTCCAACAACCATGACCCAAGCATGGGCTTTCTCGGGCTGAAGTCAGCGTTCAGCAATGCGTTCAAGCTGTACCCTGGGACCTCATCAAGCATGAATTCTCCTCAGATAGCGTTTGTCATGCTCACTTGCGTATTCCAGGCCAAGGTTGCCACTGATTCCAGACGAAGCCTGCCACCCATTCCACGCGAAAGCTGCCACTGATTCCACGGCAAAGCTGCCACCCCGGCAGG
>NZ_JBHSDI010000037.1:0-1551 GCF_042651045.1 Marinobacter lacisalsi | reverse complement strand
GCCTGCCGGGGTGGCAGCTTTGCCGTGGAATCAGTGGCAGCTTTCGCGTGGAATGGGTGGCAGGCTTCGTCTGGAATCAGTGGCAACCTTGGCCTGGAATACGCAGTTCTGGTTAAAAAGTCAGCGCTAAGGCTAAATTACAGTCAGGCAGTGGCCCTGACGGGGGCCAGTATGAAGGGTATGGATTAATAAGGCCGGGTTTTTGGGTTAGGCCGCGGATCGTCGCCGGTCCAGGTGAGCCCGGTGGTTGTCGTGATACCGGTCTTCGAATTCCGTGGCTTCGGCAAGCCAGTCCTCGGCAGTCAGTTCGAATCTTTTCAGGATGGGCGGTTGGTGTTCGGCTATGTGTCCGCGCTTGTCGGGATTGATAATTCGTCCGGTATAGTCGACCAGCTCCAGGTAATCGCTCAGTGAAAACAGGATGCCAAGTTGCGGCTCGTTCCTGGCTGCGCCTTCGAAATTCAATAGCGGTTTGAGGGGGAGGGGGAACTGCTTCAGAAATAACTGCGCGGTCTGTGACTGGACCGCCTCTGCAAGATTGAATCTGGAGGCAATCCGTTCCTGGATACTGGTGTGGTCTGAAGTTTCTGGTGTTTTTGCCATGTCTGCACGGACCGGATTCAGGTCCACATAGGCCATGCAACTCAGTAAGGCCTGCTCTGAAAGCAAGGCTTGCGACTTGAAACGGGACTCCCAGAAATGTCCCGTGCAATCGTCTTCTCGATTAGCTTCCCGGGCGATGGATTCGTTCAGGCACTTCATGAACCAGCTAAGGTCGGTCAGCCGTTGCCGGTAAACGCCGATGGTTTGTTTAACGGAGCGTAGTTCGGCCTCATGCAGGTCTTCTCCTGATTGATAGCGCTGGACCAGCAATGGGCCTTTGAACAGGCTGGTCCACCGATTCAGAACATCGTCATCGCTCCAGCTTTCAGCCTGTTGGGGGTAAAGTTTTACCACCAGGTGGTAGTGGTTGGACATGACCGCATAGGCGCAGAGGTCGATGGTGAAAATCGATGATAGTAACCGGATGCGTTGCTCAATCCATTGACGGCGATGTTCATAGCTTTGCCCGGTCTGGTCATCCACACCGCACAGGAAGGTCCGCCGAACGCAGCGGGAAACGACGTGGTAATAGGGCGTGTCAGACAACGAGATTTGCTGTTCTCTCGGGCGAGGCATGCTGATCCTTAGCAATGACGAAAATTCCATCCCATATCGAACCATGGCCGGTCAAACACCACAAGTGTCGTCGCTGAAAGCGGTTCTCCGGAATAACGTATGGCTCAGCACCTGAGCTGGTCGCCGACAATTCGGTGAGGGTGCGTATTCGGTGCCATGCATCTGCATGCATCACGATAAGCGACCACGAAGGGGTCAGGCACCCCGGTCGCTTTGGTCATGTGGTGACCCATCGGGTCGGGCCGGAATATCGGTCAGTCAGGTCATATGGTAATCCCCCCGAAAAACAGCGGTGATCAAAAGTAGAATTTTCCGTAAGCTACACGCAGGGAGATTCTGCATGAAGAGGTCACGTTTTTCCGACAGCCAGAT
>NZ_JBHSDI010000036.1:0-1550 GCF_042651045.1 Marinobacter lacisalsi | reverse complement strand
GCATGGTCTCCTCCTTAGCTCGTTGGATAGTGTCTGCAACATCTATCCTGGCGCATTACGACGCCGATTTGGAGTGGGGAGGAGACCATCCCATCTCGGAAAAAAATAAAGAGAAAGTTACCAGGGTTTTTTAGGTCTTTGTCTTTCCTTCCGTGTTTTTCCGTGGATTCCGTGGCAAAAAATCTTTTTCCTAAAGGAATAACCGATGCTCAAGGAAGGCGAGCTGACCTACAAGATTCGCGGCTGTGTATTCAAAGGATGGAGTCAGACTCCGACGGGCGCCCAGCCTCACCGATCGTTATAGGCCCTGGCAATTGTAGTTACTGGAAGAAACATCCTGAGGGGGCATGATGGCAGGGACTGGAAGCCGTAGCTTTCATACAATCTTTGCCGTCTGGTAACAGCGTCCGGATTACCGCAATCCAGAATATCCAGTAACACGACAGCTGTGCCGACGCGCTCTGAGGCGAATTGGGCGCCCTTGAGCGCATCCGCCAGTAGCAGGCCGCCGAGGCCGTTACCCTGGACAGCCTCCGTGACACCGATCATGCCGATGAATGCTGCCGGAATGTTGCCGTCGGGTAGAGCGTATCGTCGGTAACGGCCGGGCAGAGCCTGATATTCAATGCTATGGGCGTTGATGGCGTAAAATCCGAGGATTCGTCCGCACGTGTCTGCCGGGTCCACCGCGACAAATACTCTCGCTGTACCTCCTTTCATTAACTTGCCTGCTGTTTTTTGCAGGAAGTTATCAACGGCATCAACCCCTGATGAGAACGTCATTCTGTCGTGCCTGCGGGTATCGAGCGGCTCGATTACGAACTTCCCTGTCATTTAGCGCTTTGAAACCTTTTCCTTGTGTTGGCTGAACGCGTGACGGAGTTTGTCTGTTGGCTCGGCAGGGTGCTCCAGTGCCTCGAAAAACGCTTGGTGATCTTCCGGCTTCAGGTGTGTGACTTCCCGCGCCCGGATTGTCTCGATGGCACGTTCGTATGCAGCAGTAACCGCAAAGGTTGAGGTATCCTGCCCTAGCATTGCAGCGGCGTGCTCTACGGTTTGCTTGATCCGCTCGGTGGTACGGAAGTTGAAGCGGGCCGTATTGCGATCCCGATTTTCCGGGGTGTTGTCAGGTATGGTGAGCATTATGTGAGCTCCTTACAGGTAAATCCGGTTTTGATTGTACGTCACCTGGGCGTACGCAGCAACAAGGGTACCGTTGGCTCAGTCTGATGGTGGTGTGAGGCGCGGTTGACGCTACGCACCCAGTGGGGATGTGGCTGACCTGGTGTGGTGCCGTTCTGTGCCGCTTGAATAATCGTCCGATAGTGGTGTTCGGCGATTGGGGGCTTGAAATCAAGGACTTGATTGGCCACGGAATCCACGGAAGACCACGGAAAAAAGAGAAAGGAAAAGTTACCAGGTTTTCTTAGGTCTTTTGTTTTTCCTTCCGAGATGGGATGGTCTCCTCCCCACTCCAAATCGGCGTCGTAATGCGCCAGGATAGATGTTGCAGACACTATCCAACGAGCTAAGGAGGAGACCATGCACGA
>NZ_JBHSDI010000035.1:0-1389 GCF_042651045.1 Marinobacter lacisalsi | reverse complement strand
GTCGAGGTCAGTTGATGGTTCATGGTCAGCCTCCTTCAGTCAGAGGCTGGGAGTCTGGCGAATTCCGGTCAGACCGTTAAGATGGGGTTGGTGGAGCGCTTACTTTATAAGTACGTCGACGCGGGCACTTTTCCAAAGCCTATCCCGCTTGGCGGCAGATCCGTTGGCTGGATAGATTCCGAAGTTGATGAATGGATACTTTCAGCCGTCGAAGAACGCGATTACCGGCTAGCGACCTCTGACCGATCTGCACCAGCCATCTAAACCCCCTGCTTTATATTTAATTAATAGACAACTTCTCAACACCTGGTATTCCCCTCCTCCCCTAAAGCAAAGTCCATTTTGCCTTGATTATTTCGACGAACAAGCGCTGAACAGCTGCATGTAGGGGCGCACTCGTCATAAATCTAGAACAAGACCTCGACCACGAATAGCAAAACAAGGAACGCCTCATGAATAATCATGCGACCAATGACGCAAGCTTGGACTACCTGAAACAACTGAAAACCTCTGCCGAAGGTATTGTCCAGCACTGCCTATCAACCACAGAGACTCTGCCAGACGCTGTCAGGATTAGAGAATGCGCCAGCCGACTGCGAACATATCCAGGCGATGCATACGGAACGATCGTCAACACGTGGTATTGCAAACACCGCCAGTGCCCAATTTGTCAGTGGAGGAAGTCTCTAAGGTACCGTAGTAAGTTTCATCGGTTACTGGACCAGAAGCCCGAGGTACTCGAGGGCAAATGGGTTTATCTGACACTTACAGTTCGTAACTGCCACGTCGACGATCTACGGGCAACCCTGAAGCAGATGAATGACGCTTTCCGTCGTATGGGTAATCGTGATTTCTGGAACCGCAACGTTCTGGGGGCAGTAAGATTCACGGAGATAAAAGACGGAGGCCGTGACCCGACGACTGCTCATCCACACTTCCATTGCCTGCTTTTGGTCAGACCGTCGATGTTCGGCGGAGTTAACTACGTACCGGAGCAACAATGGTCATCGCAATGGCAGCAAGCTCTCCAGGTTGCCTATGCACCACATGTAAAGGCTCAAAGGTTCCTTGGCCAGGGGGGAGTGCTTAAGGAGGACATCCTAAAAGCCGTGTCCTACTCGATGAAGCCCCGATTACATACTCCTGGCAGGAACTGGTTCTTCACCCTGAACGAGCAGACGAAGTGGATGCGCCAGGTCGAATCCTTCGGGTTGCTGCGGGAACTTTTTTCTGATCTCACACTGCCTGATAAGGGCGATGCGCCGGGTTATCATCGAAATACTGAGTGCGTATTCCAGGCCAAGGTTGCCACTGATTCCAGACGAAGCCTGCCACCCATTCCACGCGAAAGCTGCCACTGATTCCACGGCAAAGCTGCCACCCCGGCAG
>NZ_JBHSDI010000034.1:0-1208 GCF_042651045.1 Marinobacter lacisalsi | reverse complement strand
TGTCTAAAGCAAAATTTGAACGTAACAAACCGCACCTGAACGTGGGCACCATTGGTCACGTTGACCATGGCAAGACCACTCTGACGGCGGCACTGACTCGCGTATGTCACGAAGTGTGGGGTACTGGTTCTGCAAGTGCATTCGACCAGATCGATAACGCCCCGGAAGAGAAGGCGCGTGGTATCACCATCGCGACCTCTCACGTGGAGTATGATTCCCCGAATCGCCACTACGCCCACGTAGACTGCCCGGGCCACGCTGACTATGTGAAGAACATGATCACTGGTGCGGCGCAGATGGACGGTGCGATCCTGGTTTGCTCCGCGGCTGACGGCCCCATGCCGCAGACTCGTGAGCACATCCTGCTGTCCCGCCAGGTAGGCGTTCCCTACATTGTCGTGTTCCTGAACAAGGCCGACATGGTAGACGACGAAGAGCTGCTTGAGCTGGTTGAGATGGAAGTTCGCGAACTGCTGAGCCAGTACGACTTCCCGGGCGACGACACGCCGATCATCACTGGTTCCGCGCTGATGGCGCTGGAAGGCAAGGATGACAACGAGATGGGTACTACCGCGGTCAAGAAGCTGGTGGAAGCCCTGGACGACTACCTGCCGGAGCCGGAGCGTGCCATCGATCAGCCGTTCCTGATGCCGATCGAGGACGTCTTCTCCATCTCAGGTCGTGGTACCGTTGTCACCGGTCGTGTAGAGCGCGGCATCGTCAAGACTGGCGACGAAGTGGAAATTGTCGGCATCAAGGACACCGTGAAGACGGTTGTTACCGGTGTTGAGATGTTCCGCAAGCTGCTGGACGAAGGTCGTGCCGGCGAGAACATCGGCGCCCTGCTGCGTGGTACCAAGCGTGACGACGTAGAGCGTGGCCAGGTTCTGGCGGTACCGGGTTCCATCACTCCGCACACCAAGTTCGAGTGTGAAGTGTACGTGCTGAGCAAGGACGAAGGTGGTCGTCACACCCCGTTCTTCAAGGGCTACCGTCCGCAGTTCTACTTCCGGACCACTGACGTGACCGGTTCCTGTGAGCTGCCGGAAGGTGTTGAGATGGTAATGCCGGGTGACAACGTGAAGATGTCTGTTACCCTGATCGCTCCGATCGCCATGGAAGATGGCCTGCGCTTCGCGATTCGCGAAGGTGGCCGTACCGTTGGTGCCGGCGTGGTTTCCAAGATCATCGAGTAAGTTGCTTCGATG
>NZ_JBHSDI010000033.1:0-1152 GCF_042651045.1 Marinobacter lacisalsi | reverse complement strand
GTGCTGAGCGAGTTGCCATCAGCGGCGACCGATAAGGATCTGGATGGCCTGTTGCCGTGGAATCAGGATGAGGCTATGCCGGTGTAGTTAGTGGACCGCTTACGAATTAGTAGCTGCAGAGGCATCCTCCGGCTCACGGTTACAAAACGCAATTCCCATTGGATCAGACTCGGTTTGCGCTAACGGTTAGAAGTGACCAGGAAGGCGGATGGTAAGGTCACTGACATGACGACGACAGGAGAGAATAAGCTCGCCTAGGCCAGCCAACACCGGTACCAAAGCACATCCCGCACCATGGAGCTGGCCAAACCTTGGCAATCAGCAACTCGGGACTTAACCGTATTCTGAATTCTTTTGGCCGGGGGCAATAGCTTGTTAATCAACTCCAAGGGCTTGCTATCGTTATCTCACTAAAACAGTAGGACGCAAGTCGCCAACCCGCCGTTGTCCAATTTCCGGACAGTGTTTTCTAACAGTTGCGGACCAACCATGGGCGCGTAAACTAACGGCAACCGAGGGCAAAAGCCGGATTGGGGCACCGATCAAATGTCCTGACCCCGGACATCCAACTCCTATCAGTCTTGTGCCCAAAATCGGCGTTAATCGGTCAACATACTGATATATCGGTATTTTTTATGGTGATAGCTTTTTGGGTAAGTAATTGATCATGCGGACTTTTAGTCGATTAAGACCGCTTGCTATCGGGTAGTTGCGTCGCCCTCCGGAGGCGAAGGTCTCAGGTTCGAATCCTGACGGGCGGGCCATTTTGATGGCAGATCAACACTTTATACCCCCATCTCCCGGAACACTCCCAAATCCGAAAGGTCCCAGGTTTAAAATCAGGCGATCGCTCGTCGAGCTCTGAACATAAGCCTAGATTCATTGCAGATCAGCGCATTTTAAACGGGCTAATTGATCACGCGACAGGCACAGTGACCCTCAACGAGCATTAACACGGCTTTCGAGGTTACGGATTGCGTCGACAATTTCCTCGAAGCCCGGAGGTGCTGAGTACATCATGCCCGCACCCACCATTTTCTCATAGTCAGTGCGTATTCCAGGCCAAGGTTGCCACTGATTCCAGACGAAGCCTGCCACCCATTCCACGCGAAAGCTGCCACTGATTCCACGGCAAAGCTGCCACCCCGGCAG
>NZ_JBHSDI010000032.1:0-1045 GCF_042651045.1 Marinobacter lacisalsi | reverse complement strand
TCTGGCTGTCGGAAAAACGTGACCTCTTCATGCAGAATCTCCCTGCGTGTAGCTTACGGAAAATTCTACTTTTGATCACCGCTGTTTTTCGGGGGGATTACCCTGCGACCGGATAAGTGGAAGATTCTCAGGGCCCTTCCGGTAATTGATCAGTCTATGACCGTGAGTGATGAGCAGTTCAGATCTTTCGTTGAACGCCACCAGCGTCATCACAGAATTGCTGCAGTTGAGGACAACCAGGACATGGTGGAATCCTACATCATGGTCGATCCTCAAGGTCGCTTCTTCCAGAACTCGCCATGTGGTGCCGGGTACCAATACAGCCAGCCCATCCTTGACGTCGGTGTAGCGAAGGCCTTTGAACAGGTCAGTTTTGATGCCGATCGATTTGTTGCTCGGTATGCCGGTGAGGCCGGAGGTGCGGCATGAGGTTCTCTTCGGATAAGGACATTGACCGGTTTGCGAAACGTTTGGTTCGCCATGGATGGAGATTCAAGCAGGGTAAAAAGCATGGAAAATTGCTTGCACCCGGATCTCACGGGATCGTGGTCGTTCCGTCGACGCCAAGTAAGAGAAGGGCATTACAGGAGATGGTGTCCATGGTGAATAGGATAGAGCGTCTCAACTAGAGCGGTATGCAACCTCGGACAAGGACGTCCGGGTTCTGACAACCCACACTTCATGGGCTCTTTCGCAAAGGCCGTCGGGTCGGCACCTCTATTGTTCAGGGGATAGGCATTCGGTGTGCGAGGCGAAGGACTGCAACCCGGGTCAAGTTGATAGTTCCCAGCTACCTCGACGACCGCTAGCAAAATCTCATTGGCCCATGGTAGGTATGGACCACCATGGGCTCTTCTTTGCTTACAGCGTCCATCCACTCTGATAGTCCTGTATTTGGGCATTCCAGGCCCGATATACCGGTTCTTGACTGTGCTCAGTATGCGTAAACCGCTGAAGGTTGCCACCCATTCCACGTGAAGCCTGCCACTCGGACCGGAGCAAGGCTGCCACCCATCGGAGCGTAGCGACGCGGGGTTTCTCTTCT
>NZ_JBHSDI010000031.1:0-1022 GCF_042651045.1 Marinobacter lacisalsi | reverse complement strand
TGCGTAAACCGCTGAAGGTTGCCACCCATTCCACGTGAAGCCTGCCACTCGGACCGGAGCAAGGCTGCCACCCATCGGAGCGTAGCGACGCGGGGTTTCTCTTCTTACTCCGAAGCCGTAGTGTCCGTCAACTTTGACTGCCGCTTTCGCATGGATTCGCCCCTGAGATTGATCTTGTAGGCGTTGTGAACGAGGCGGTCCAGGATGGCATCGGCTAGAGTGGCGTCCCCGATCACGTCATGCCATTGATCCATGGGTAATTGGCTGGTGGCGATGGTTGAGCGCCGGCCATGGCGGTCTTCCAGCACCTCCAGCAAGTCTCTTCGGTTCTCCGCGCTCAGCTTCATGAGCCCCCAGTCATCCAGGATCAGCACATCCACTTTGGCGAGGTTGGTCAGGAGTTTGGCGTATTGGCCATCTCCCTTGGCGATGGTCAGTTCCCGTAGCAGCCGGGTCAGGCGCACGTACTGTGCGGTATAACCCTCTCGGCAGGCCTTGTGCGCCAAGGCACAGGCCAACCAGGTTTTACCAACCCCGGTGGGGCCTGTGATGAGTATGTTCAGGTGCTCCTTCACCCATTGGCAGCCAGCCAGGGACTGGATGAGTCCTTTGTCCAGGCCGCGGGAGTTCCGGTAGTCAATGTCTTCGAGGATGGCGGTGTGTCGCAGTTTGGCCCGGCGCAACCGGCTGCTCATGCGCCGGTTGTCCCGTTCGGTCATTTCCCTATCAACCAGCAGCCCAAGGCGCTCCTCGAAGCTCAGGTCGGTGATGTCGGGGGTGGCCGACTGATCCGCCAGGGCGGCGGCCATGCCGGTTAACTTGAGAGTGTGGAGCTTATCCAGAGTCGGATGTTTCAGCATGTCAGGTTCCTTCAGTGGTAGTAGGCGGGGCCGCGGATGTTGTCGTGAGTGTCGGGTAAGGCCAACTCCTGTTGCTCTTCCAGAGGCTGCTGATCCAGACGGTGTTTGAGGATGGACTCGATGCTCTTGTAGCGGCAGCTGCCCAGCATCAGGGCGCGCTGG
>NZ_JBHSDI010000030.1:0-963 GCF_042651045.1 Marinobacter lacisalsi | reverse complement strand
GGTAATCCCCCCGAAAAACAGCGGTGATCAAAAGTAGAATTTTCCGTAAGCTACACGCAGGGAGATTCTGCATGAAGAGGTCACGTTTTTCCGACAGCCAGATCCTGTCGATACTCAAGCAAGCCGAGAACGGCGTGCCGGTTCCGGAGCTTTGCCGTGAGCACGGCATGAGCAGCGCCAGCTTTTACAAATGGCGCGCCAAGTTCGGCGGTATGGACGCATCGATGATGGCTCGCCTGAAAGAGCTGGAGGATGAGAACCGCCGGCTCAAGAAGATGTATGCCGAGGAGCGGCTGAAGGCTGACATCCTCAAGGAAGCCATCGAAAAAAAGTGGTGAAGCCGTCTCGTCGCCGTGAGATGGCGCAGAAAGCCGTTGGTGAAAAGCGCATCAGCATTCGTCTGGCGTGCTGGATGTTCAGCATCAGTGAGACCTGCTACCGCTACCAGCCCAAACTGAGCGGCGAGAATGCCGAGATCGCAGACTGGCTGGTTCGGCTGACCCACAACCAGCGGAACTGGGGCTTTGGCCTATGCTTTCTGCACCTTCGAAACGTCAAGGGGTTTGGCTGGAATCATAAACGCGTTTACCGGATTTACCGGGAGCTGGAGCTGAATCTGCGCATCAAGCCCAAGAAGCGTCTGGTTCGTGAAAAACCGGAGCCATTGGCTGTGCCGGAAACGATCAACGACAGTTGGTCGATGGACTTCATGCACGACCAGCTCAACGATGGACGAGGTTACCGGCTGCTGAATGTTATCGATGACTTTAACCGCGAGGGGCTTGGCATCGAAGTGGACTTCTCGCTTCCGGCAGAGCGGGTTATCCGATCGCTGGATCAGATCATTGAATGGCGAGGTAAACCGCGTTCTATCCGCTGTGACAACGGGCCTGAGTACATCAGCGGCAAGCTGTCAGCCTGGGCTGAAAAACGGGACATCAAGCTGGCGTTTATCCAGCCGGG
>NZ_JBHSDI010000028.1:0-911 GCF_042651045.1 Marinobacter lacisalsi | reverse complement strand
GTGCTGAGCGAGTTGCCATCAGCGGCGACCGATAAGGATCTGGATGGCCTGTTGCCGTGGAATCAGGATGAGGCTATGCCGGTGTAGTTAGTGGACCGCTTACGATTGCTGCGGGTCGGAGCGAAGATCGACAGTTGGAGGTGGGAGGCATGGTTCGTCCAACCCGTAAAGCGGCGGTATCCAGTCGGCGATGAACGGCCCTGCCTAGGTGACATTATGCCCCAAGACATCCGGCGGACTCAGCCTGAATTGGCCTATTTCCGGGCCATTCGGCACGATGAAAAAAGAAAATTAGAGAAAAAACGTCGTGTACGTCTTAAATGTCTTCCAGGCTTGAGCCTGGTTAGGCGACTCGTATCTCCCAGTGAACGTGAGAACCTTGCTTTCCTAATGTTTCGCATGTAATCCCTTTTGGCTTCAATCTAGGAGCAATCTTTTTGAGCTCGGCACCAAATCTCCGTGTGGTTTTTGGCCAATCATCATGTTCTTCATCTGCAAGGATTTCTTTAAGCTCTTTATACCAGTGATTTAGCGGTTTTATTGTTTTTGATTCTGGGTACTCCGACGCCCATAAAAGAAGTGCTCTAGCGACAGCTGATCTGTCTACTATGTTGTCGTTTATCTCATCTTTTAAGCTACTTGACATAGCTATAAATTCGGAAACGTCAATGTCGTAATAGCTAAAAACCGCTGCACCTATTAATGTAAAGTTATCAAAATATGTACGCCCGTCTAGCTTAACTGGGGATGTCGCAGGGGTGCTGAGGACGTATGCTGCGATTTCGGCTAATTCTAGTAGGGCGTAAGCGGAGTCTGTCAACGTAGTTGTCGCGTTTAAGTCATCAGCTCTTTAACAGTTCGCCGCCTTTTCCGGATTCAGAGTCACTGATTCCGGTAAGCTGAAGTTTCGG
>NZ_JBHSDI010000027.1:0-853 GCF_042651045.1 Marinobacter lacisalsi | reverse complement strand
CGAAGCCACCTGGAGCCAGAAACTGCCAGACTGGATCGGCTCTCACATCCGTGCCTTCCAGTACCTGAATGGGGTTCCGGAATTAGTGGTGCCCGACAACCTCCGCTCCGGTGTCACCAAGGCCCACCGCTACGAGCCGGATCTTAACCCGACCTACCAGGATATGGCCGCCCATTACGGTGTGGGCGTTGTCCCCACACGGGCTCGTAAGCCCCGCGACAAGGCCAAGGTGGAAGGCGGTGTGCTGATCGTCGAACGCTGGATCCTGGCGGCATTGCGCCACCGTCAGCACTTCTCCCTGGGGCAGCTCAATGCCACCATCCGTGAGTTGTTGGAAAGACTCAACAGCCGGCCCTTCCGCAAGTTACCCGGCTGCCGGCGCGACCACTTCGAACAGTTGGACAAGCCGGTCCTGCAACCATTGCCGGCGGAGCCGTATGTCTACGCGGAGTGGAAGAAGGCCCGCGTTCATATCGACTACCACGTGGCCATCGACGGGCATTACTACTCGGTTCCCTACACCTTGATCAAGAAGGAGGTGGAGGTCCGGATCACCCACAACACCATCGAGTGCTTCTACCGAGGCAATCGAATCGCCAGCCACCGGCGCTCGGACCAGAAGGGTCGGCATAGCACCATCGCCGCTCACATGCCGGAGTCCCATCGCCAGGCTGGTGAGTGGACCCCAGAGCGGCTGACCGCCTGGGCGGCCAAGACCGGACCGGCGACGGAGAAGCTCATCCGCACCGCACTGGGTGCCCGCAAACACCCACAGCAGGCTTACCGCTCCTGTCTGGGCATTCTCCGGTTGGGGCAGAGCTACGGCGAGTCGCGGCTGGAGGCCGCCTGCCAG
>NZ_JBHSDI010000026.1:0-849 GCF_042651045.1 Marinobacter lacisalsi | reverse complement strand
GGGCCAGAGGTGGCAGAGCCGCCTCGTCAACAGGCCGGATATATGGCAGCAACCTGTCCCTCATCAACGTCTGAGGCCTTGCAAATGGGAGGAGACCATATATGTCCTTCCGTGGATTCCGTGGCAGAAAATCTTCTTTCAAAGGCAAGCCCATGCTCAAGCAAGACGAGCTGACGTTATAAGATTCGTGACTGTGTGTGTTCGTGATCTTGCTGTCAGCTCCCCGAATCACGAACACATGTCGTGGTTTCGGATAGTTGACACAGTGGTCTGACCCCGTCAAATTATTAACCGTCTTCAGGAACTGGACGATATTTTACAAGGAGAGTATATGGCTACCCCGGCTGTTTCAGGTCGATATGTTACTGCCGATTTTCGGCAATCCCCCTTTATGGCTCTCGCGGATTTGATGGGGCTGAGCAACTATCAGGCCCAGCTCGCCAAAGCTCCTGATCTGTATGCGCCGATACTGAATGGAATTGCGGTATATCGGCACCTGCCTTCACAGGAACGCTCGGCAATCAACGCGCAGATTATCTACGATATCCCCCGTAACAGTCTGACCACTCGTCTGATGGACCTGATTAGTGATCTCAGCGTTCAGCGCTATTGGTACATGTGGTCGCTGTCGGATGCCGAGCTGCGGGAATTCTTCGAGTTCAGTTCCACAAAGCGAGATATTACTGGCCAGTTCAACCCACTTTCCTTTCCTGAGGTCACGGTTACGTCTGTTGCGAGCTGGGTGGGTAATCCCCCCGAAAAACAGCGGTGATCAAAAGTAGAATTTTCCGTAAGCTACACGCAGGGAGATTCTGCATGAAGAGGTCACGTTTTTCCGACAGCCAGATC
>NZ_JBHSDI010000025.1:0-764 GCF_042651045.1 Marinobacter lacisalsi | reverse complement strand
GTACTGACCGTCGGGAACAAGCGCGAGGCTGTGCGCACCATGCTGTCGGAGACAGCGATATCCGAGCGCAAAGCCTGTTCACTCGTCGGGTTATCCCGCGCAACGATGCGGTATCAGTCTCAGCGTTCCCCAGAAGAGCGTGAGCTGACGGAGCGTATCAAAGCCATTGCGTTCGAACGCCGTCGGTTCGGATACCGGCGTGTTCACCAGTTGCTGCGCCGTGAGGGTGCTGAGGTGAATCACAAGAAGGTCTATCGGCTTTACCGAGAGGCAGGCCTGGCCGTCCGCAAACGCAAGCGCCGTAAAGGCGTGATGGTGGAACGGCAGCCCCTGGTGTTGCCAGATGCACCGAATCATACGTGGTCCATGGACTTTGTGATGGATTCATTGGCCAACGGCCGCAGGATAAAATGTCTGACGATCGTGGATGACTTCACCAAGGAATGCCTCGATATTCCCGTGGCCATGGGTATCTCAGGAGAACAGGTCGTCCGAACACTGGATGGTATCGCTGCCTTCCGAGGCTACCCGAAAGCCGTTAGGACCGATCAGGGGCCAGAATTCACTGGTAGAGCGCTCGATCAATGGGCTTGCCGCCATAACGTTGAACTGAAGCTGATTCAGCCCGGCAAACCGATGCAGAATGGTTACGTCGAGAGCTTTAACGGAAAATTCCGGGATGAGTGTCTGAATGAACACTGGTTCCGGGATCTTGCACACGCGCGGGAGAAGATCAGCAATTGGCGTTTGGACTACAATGAGCA
>NZ_JBHSDI010000024.1:0-726 GCF_042651045.1 Marinobacter lacisalsi | reverse complement strand
TGCGTATTCCAGGCCAAGGTTGCCACTGATTCCAGACGAAGCCTGCCACCCATTCCACGCGAAAGCTGCCACTGATTCCACGGCAAAGCTGCCACCCCGGCAGGCTGCCTGAATCACCCCATCGAAATCGTCCGACGCGGGATAACTTAACGGTACTCTGATCCTTTTCATCCGGAGAAGGCCAGATGCCAGCGAAGAGGTTATCCATGCGAAAGATCAAAGAAGTTCTTCGCCTGAAGTGGGAGCGGGGCCTGAGCAATCGCCAGATTGCGGTGGCCTGCGGCGTTAGCCGCCCCACCGTGAGCGAGTACCTGCGCCGTACCGCTGAGGCTGGCCTGAGCTGGCCACTGCCAGCGGATCTGGATGAGGCCCATCTGGAACAGTTGCTGTTCCCCCCGCCACCGGACCTGCCGGCCCAGATCCGGGGCCTACCGGACTGGCAGCAGATCCACGAGGAACTCAGGGGCAAGAACGTCACCCTGTTTCTCCTCTGGCAGGAGTACCGGCAGGCCAATCCGGAAGGGTATCAGTACAGCTGGTTCTGCGAGCACTACCGGGCCTGGCAGGGCAAGCTGGATTTGGTGATGCGCCAGGATCACCGGGCCGGAGAAAAGCTGTTCGTGGACTACGCCGGCCAGACTGTCCCTGTCATTGACCGCACCACCGGAGAAATCCACCAGGCGCAGGTCTTTGTGGCGGTGATGGGTGCATCCAACTACACCTACG
>NZ_JBHSDI010000023.1:0-661 GCF_042651045.1 Marinobacter lacisalsi | reverse complement strand
CTGCCCGTAGTTCGCCAACTTCCCGATATTATGCACCAGGCAGTATAACTGCCACTGACCCTGTACTTTCTTCTTACCCCGCAGGCTGAAGCGGTTCAACCGTTTAGTGGTACCGATGTTGCCGAACACCGGTTCCACCACCGACATCCGGTGGCTGTAGATCTCCTTGCCCTTCGGGCTGTCTACCCGATGCTTCATCCAATCGGTGTAGTTGGGCAGGCGTTTATTCTCGATGGTAAATGACACCTGTCGACCGGCCCCCTTGCGGTGATCGGCTGAGGCTGGGTTCTGCATGCAGCGATGCTTCTTAGGGCAGTACCGGCATTGAAGCAATCGCGCTTTAAAATGGGCTCTGATGATGCCTTGCTCGTCAGTCCGGGTCGCTTCATGATGCAACTCGTTTCCTGCCGGGCAGACACAGGTCAGCTTCACTGGATCGAACTGGAACTCACTGGCCGGAATGGTCTCCTTCCAGCCCTTGTCGGGCAGGTCCTGGTGCCGCTTGCCGTACTTGTCTTTCTGGTTCTGGAACTTCGGATCCCGGCTGCGGAATTTGTTGTCCGGCACGTAGCCATTGATCTGCCGGTCGTGCAGGTACTTCATGTTGGCTTCGTTGGCGAAGCCGGTGTCGGCGGTGACAACCGTGCCTTGCCGGTAGATG
>NZ_JBHSDI010000022.1:0-661 GCF_042651045.1 Marinobacter lacisalsi | reverse complement strand
CTGCCCGTAGTTCGCCAACTTCCCGATATTATGCACCAGGCAGTATAACTGCCACTGACCCTGTACTTTCTTCTTACCCCGCAGGCTGAAGCGGTTCAACCGTTTGGTGGTGCCAATGTTGCCGAACACCGGTTCCACCACCGACATCCGGTGACTGTAGATCTCTTTGCCCTGCTGGCTGTCCACCCGGTGCTTCATCCAGTCGGTGTAGTTGGGCAGGCGTTTGTTCTCGACGGTGAACGATACCTGTCGACCGGAACCGTTGCGGTGGTCTGCTGAAGCCGGACTCTGCATGCAGCGGTGCTTCTTGGGACAGTGCCGGCATTGAAGCAGCCGTCCTTCGAAGTGCACCCGGGTCTTGCCATTCTCGGCGTCCCGCTGGCCCCGGTACGTGAGAGTTTCGCCGCTTGGGCAGATACAAGTCAGCTTCACTGGATCGAACTGGAATTCGCTCGCCGGAATGGTGGCCTTCCAGCCCTTGTCGGGCAGGTCCTGGTGCCGCTTGCCGTACTTGTCTTTCTGGTTCTGGAACTTCGGATCCCGGCTGCGGAATTTATTGTCCGGCACGTAGCCATTGATCTGCCGGTCGTGCAGGTACTTCATGTTGGCTTCGTTGGCGAAGCCGGTGTCGGCGGTGACAACCGTGCCTTGCCGGTAGATG
>NZ_JBHSDI010000021.1:0-608 GCF_042651045.1 Marinobacter lacisalsi | reverse complement strand
TGTCCCGTCCTGAAATACGTTGTCATCTGGAGAATGAGCAGATGGGCAACGATACTCCCACCCGGAAGAAGCGCACGCAGCGTGATTACAACCTGGGCTTTAAATTGGCTGTTGTGGACCAGGTCGAAAAAGGCGAACTCACCTACAAACAGGCCCAGCAGATCTACGGCATCCAGGGCCGCAGCACGGTTCTCACTTGGCTCCGTAAGCATGGTAAATTGGACTGGTCCCTGCCGAGGAGCTCGCCCATGAACCGATCCCAGGAAACGCCCGAGCAGAAGATCAAGCGACTGGAAAAAGAGCTGGAAGATGAGCGTCTTCGCAATCTCCTGCTCAATGAGATGGTCGATATCATGGACCGGGACTATGGAGCCGGCCTGCGAAAAAAGTATTTATCCAAGGAGCGCGCACGCTGCAAGCAAAAGGCAAAGTAAGCCTGAGCAAAAGCTGTGCACTCTTTGGAGTCTCTCGCCAAGGAATTTATCAACGCCTTCAACGGCGCAAAATGCGCCAGGTTCAATTGGAGCCTGTTAAGGCCCTTGTGCAGCAGGTTCGAAAGCGACTGCCGAGGTTGGGAACGCGGAAGCTGTACTACCTGCTGCACAGAG
>NZ_JBHSDI010000020.1:0-595 GCF_042651045.1 Marinobacter lacisalsi | reverse complement strand
TGGATCACCTCCTTAACGAACGCTGGAGGTTTCGGTCAGAGTCCACACGAATTACTTGGTCAATGAGAAGAGAGCAAAGGGTCTTTCGGGCCCGACTTGGCTTGTTGTGAGACAGGCAAAACCGGGTCTGTAGCTCAGGTGGTTAGAGCGCACCCCTGATAAGGGTGAGGTCGGTGGTTCAAGTCCACCCAGACCCACCAAAATTGCGTGGCTCGTCGTTGTGTCCGGACTTGCATAGCAGGCTATGCGGCGCCCGAACACGCCTAGATCCACGCAATTTTCCGAGTACGGCGAATCCATTGTGTGGCCGGCTTGGTGAGTGGCTGATATTAGGGGCCATAGCTCAGCTGGGAGAGCGCCTGCCTTGCACGCAGGAGGTCGGCGGTTCGATCCCGCCTGGCTCCACCATATCGAGACGAACAAAGACCTTTACGATTACCTGACGCAAGTCAGTGTGCAGAAACAAGCGTTTCAGTTTGATGAAGCTCTTCTTTCTGATCACTGGGTCAGAATTGCTCTTTAACAATTCGGATGAGATTGAAACACGAAGCTTTGTTCTTCTAGTTCAGAACAGAGTTTCAGCGATAACGATCAA
>NZ_JBHSDI010000019.1:0-546 GCF_042651045.1 Marinobacter lacisalsi | reverse complement strand
TGGATCACCTCCTTAACGAACGCTGGAGGTTTCGGTCAGAGTCCACACGAATTACTTGGTCAATGAGAAGAGAGCAAAGGGTCTTTCGGGCCCGACTTGGCTTGTCGTGAGACAGGCAAAACCGGGTCTGTAGCTCAGGTGGTTAGAGCGCACCCCTGATAAGGGTGAGGTCGGTGGTTCAAGTCCACCCAGACCCACCAGAATTTCGCTGCTCGTCGTTATCAAAGCACTTGCATAGCAGGCTATGCGGCGCACTTTGATGCCTAGATCAGCAAAATTCTTGGCTACTGTAAGGGGCTGTAGCTCAGTTGGGAGAGCGCCTGCCTTGCACGCAGGAGGTCAGCGGTTCGATCCCGCTCAGCTCCACCAAAACTACCCTGAACGGAATGTCCTGGCAAATGTAGTGTACAGAAACGAATGTTTCAGAATGCTGAAGCCTTCCTTTCTGATCACTGGGTCAGAATTGCTCTTTAACAATTCGGATGAGATTGAAACACGAAGCTTTGTTCTTCTAGTTCAGAACAGAGTTTCAGCGATAACGATCAA
>NZ_JBHSDI010000018.1:0-529 GCF_042651045.1 Marinobacter lacisalsi | reverse complement strand
TCATATCTCCAAGATATCGAGGTATTTGAAGCACAATGCATCTCACTCATTGATAAGTCAAAAGACACAAATTATAGATATGAGTTAATCAAACGGTCTGGATTAAGATCCATCCATAAACTAGTCATCAAACGATAGAATATAAAGTTCTTCATACAATCAAACGGAGATTCGTTGAAGATCTTATTCTATCATGGTCCTGCTCAATATGTGTAATAACATACTGGTGCCACTATTTGTAAACTCTTTACAATGATCCAAGATTAGATCACTCCCACTATGGAAATAGTCCGCACCACAATCTTATCAAAATAAAGCGCCCAAACTTTATTTACCGATTGTGAACATGATTTATACTTAATCTAATTACCGGATCTTTTGTATGTAATCCCAACATACCCAGTAATAGATATTAAACAAGTATTGGAGCATTACGATACTTTGCCAAATAAGAAAGCGAAACATGCAATCTAACATATACTCAAATAAACTCGAATTTCTTTATTTCAATTAATAAATAAATGTCTTT
>NZ_JBHSDI010000017.1:0-506 GCF_042651045.1 Marinobacter lacisalsi | reverse complement strand
GTCATTCGTCCTCGTCTTTGGGGCCCCAGATCGCCTCGGCTTTTTTTGACAGCGTCAGTAGCGCTGCCGTTTCTGCCAGGGCCTTTTCCTTGCGACGTAATTCAGATTCGAGCTTTTTGACGCGCTTTTTCTCAGTCGTCGCTGCTTTCCGGTTACGCCTGGCCTGTTCATCAGACTGGGCGTTGGCCCCCATGCAGGCGGTCTTCCAGGCTTCGATTTGCTCTGGATACAGACCGTGCTTGCGACAATATTCACTGAGTTCCGCCTCAGTCATTGGGGCGGTCTCCAGCACAATGCGGAACTTCTCTTCGCTACTCCACTTTTCAGGTGTGGCTGAGTTCGACGGCAAAACGGCACCTCGTTCTCTGGCGGCTTTACGCCAATTGTACAAGGTCGCGGTGCTGATGCCTTCCTGACCGGCTAACTCGGCCACTGTCAGGCTGTGAGGTGGCGCCATCTTCTGGAGAATGGCTTCCTTACGTTCCGGCGAGTAATAGGGCATGGTT
>NZ_JBHSDI010000016.1:0-185018 GCF_042651045.1 Marinobacter lacisalsi | reverse complement strand
CGGCATGATATCAGGAGCAAAAGGGCCGAGAGTGGGCCTTCTGGAAGCCGGTGGTACCGGCCTCCGCAGCCTCCTGGAGCCGAAACGCCTTCCCATGCGCCGGAATCTGGAGAACCGTTCCGTTGACGGGCGGGTCAAAAAATTTAGCAGTCAGGTGCTGGGAAAGGCCCCGAATCGGGTTTTTTCTACAGCCTCGTTACACCTCACTGATCTGGCCTTGACGATAGTACGGCAACGCCGTATATTTTGGTAATGCTATTCATCGAAACTTCAACGTTCACCAAGCTATTGCCGAGCTACCTTACGGATGAGGAATGCCGTGGGCTTCAAACCTACCTTTTGCAGAAGCCGGATGCCGGAGATTTGATCAAGGGATCGGGTGGTGTTCGCAAGGTTCGATGGGCACCAGCGGGTTCTGGAAAGAGCGGTGGCATCAGAGCAATTTATTACTGGAAGAAGTCTGACCACGAGATATGGATGCTCACGCTGTACAGTAAATCAGAGCGCGCCAGCATCCCTGGCCACACGCTCAAGCAGATAGCGGAGGCAATCAAAAATGGGTGACAGGAACCTTGGGGCAGAAATTCTTGATGGTATCAATGAAATCAAGCAGTTCAAGAAGGGCAAATTGGCTCTACGAACCCATGAGCTATCAGAGCCCTCACCGCCTAAAGTGATCAGGCTGAAGTTGAACATGTCGCAATCTGCATTTGCCGGTCTTATGGGCGTGAGTGTGCGAACCCTTCAGGATTGGGAGCAGGGTCGGCGCGAGCCGCAGGGGCCTGCGGTTGCGCTTCTGCGAATTGCTGAGCAACACCCGGAAGTTTTCAATCAGCTCCACTGACCCGAGTGAGGTGTAACCAGGCCATGCACCGGATGCCAAAACCTCCGCTTCGCTCTGGTTTTGCCACCGGTGATGGCGGGCGTTAGCTATGATTGCCTCATCTGAAAAGTGATACTATAGTAACACTATTAGTCTGATTCAGGGTGAGCCCATGAAAGTTGAGCTTGTTACTAACCTCAAGCGCCAAGCCACAAAGATTCTGGCAGATTTGCACTTGTCTAAGGAGCCGATACTGATCACGGAGCATGGTCAGCCATCCGCATACCTTGTTGATGTGCAGGATTATGAGTTTATGCAGCGGCGACTTGAGCTGCTTGAGGGGCTCTCACGGGGAGAGCGCGCTGTACTTGAGGGAAGAACGTACAGTCAGAGTGAGGCCAGGGAGAAAATGAGTAAATGGCTGAAGTAATCTGGACGGAGCCCGCCCTTCAAGAGTTGGATGCCGTCGCCGAGTACATTGCTCTGGATAATCCTGGTGCCGCTAGTCATCTGGTCCAGGAAGTTTTCGATAAGACCGAACGTTTGGGGGACTTTCCCCAATCCGGACGAATTCCTCCAGAGCTCCCTAATTCGGTATACAGGGAGGTAGTGGTTCCACCGTGTCGCATTTTTTATCGTGAGGATGAGCAGCGGGTTTTCGTTCTCTATGTTATGCGAGAGGAGCGGCAGCTTCGTGCGTACATGCTTGGTAGCAGCTAACCAGGCGCGTCACTCGGATGCCTTTGTCTCCGCTTCGCTACGTCAAAGCCACCGGTGCGCTTCGGCGTTAAATGCCGGTGATAGCCAGGTCCAGAGCTCCAAGAATCTGGTCCCTGAAATGTGAGAGGGAGCCAATGGGGGTCTTGAGATGTTTTTCAGGCACGGAGGAAATTTGCGGCGTTAACAGCAAGAGTTCCTGATCGGCAAAGCTGATTCCCGGTGTGAGCCCTTGCATGGCTTCGCCACCGAAGGCAGAGCGTTTGCCTAAAGGGACAACAATGCGAGTGGCCAAATCGCTCAGGAGTCTGCTCTGGATATCCACGAGGTAAGGGTAGTGAGCCTTGCTGATTTTGCTCGGATTGGGGTACACATCGAACTGTGCCATCAGAACTCCCTGAACTCGTCGCCGAAGCATCCGTGTTGCTCGACGAAGTCGTTGTAGCTTCTTATCGCAGCGCGATTTTCCTCAACCCACTGGGCGGCTTTGCGTTTTGAGAGCTCTTCTTTCAGAGCTCGTTCCAGGGTGGCAGACAGGTTAATGTTCAGTTCACGGGTTTTACGCAGCAGATCGCTATTGATTGAGAGATTCGCTGCTTTTTTGGGGGCGGCTGAATCATAGAGTTCGGTCATGAGGGCCTCCAGGTAGATTTTTAATGCGCGGCTTGATGTTATGCGCATAACCATGCGCATTCAAGCGTCTAGCCAATCGCTGTTTTCGGATGCGCCTACGCTGGCGCTCCGTCACGCTGCAAAAGCAAGGTGTCAGGAAGGGAATCATGAAACCGAAAATCAGCATTATTACGCTTGGTGTGGAGGATCTGGAGAGGGCGACCCGGTTTTATGGCGAGGGCCTTGGCCTGCCAAAGTACGACTTTGAAGGTGGTAACATCTCCTTTTTCAGCCTGGAAGGAACATGGTTGGCACTTTACCCTCGCGAAGAGCTTGCCAAAGACATAGGGTTGGCAGTCTCCAGTCAAGGTGGTTTCTCAGGCATTACGTTGGCTCACAATGTGGCGAGCAAGTCAGAAGTTGATGCGGTACTCAGCCAGGCGGTTTCCTCAGGGGCCCGGCTCATCAAACCAGCGAAGGACGTTTTTTGGGGCGGTTACTCTGGTTACTTTCAAGACCCGGAAGTCCATTACTGGGAAGTTGCATACAACCCTTACCAGGACCTGACGTAGTGGCGGAGCAATCAGCCGTGCCTGACCCGACGCATCATTCGGATGCCTTTGTCTTCGGCGCGCTTAAAGTGCCGCACGGCCCCATGCAGAAATGGGTTGATCAGTTATTCATGAATATTCCTGTTGTAGATAGAACCTGATCGAGACGCTTCCATGGGCAGGATCTCTGAAAACCGCCCCTGGATCTGTCGGAAATCTGAAATAGGCCCGAGATCACCAAAAGGAGTTGGGATGTTCAAGTCCAGAAAGATCGAAAGTGCGTCCGATTGGCTGGACGGTGACGGCATCAAGCTATACACCATATCGGCCACCGGTCAGCCGGTGGACACGGCTGCCTATCATGCCAGGTTGGCGGAGGTGAAACTCGCCAGATCCGTTGACTGGGCAAGCACACCTGCCTTTGCCATATTCCACGACGGAGCCGGTATGGCTTACCTGGTGCTGTGCTGGTGGGGCAATGATAATGAACTGTTCAATTCGGTATCCGTCCTCACCGGTGAAGGCTGGGTGGAGGACCCGAGCCGTTTCTCGTTTTGCCTCTGGGATCTGGAAGTGATCTGGCACGAGCGCAACGCCTTCATTGATACGCTTTACAGTGGCAGGCCGGATATTCAGCAATACCGGGCATCCAGGCTTCGACAGGATAACTGACCGGAAAGGTTCCATACACGGAGGTGGGTTGTGAGCACGTTTGGTGCCTATATCGGGTCGGCAATGCTCTTGTTGCTGGCGGTCATTTTCGGCTATTTCGCGCTGGATTGGCGGTCGCCGGATTTCGCCGGTTACCGGGTACTTGCACTGACGGTTGCTTGTGCTGTCGCGACACTTATGGTCGGGCTCGCAGTGACCGCCTGCCGGCGATTACGGGCGGGCCATGCATTGCGTGTTCCGGCGGGTATTACCGTGCTGGCCGGGGCTGTCGGGCTGGCGTCGCTGGTCCTGGTGTTTGCCGCCGAGGGGCGTTTCCAGTGGATGCGGTATGTTGTGCTTAACAGCGACCCGGTGCGTCTGGAAACGCTGGGCCGGCATTTTATTGTGGGTTACCGGGACAGAAGCTACGTTCAGGCCCTGGGCGATCGAAAGGCTGTCGCCGGCTTCTTCATCACCCGCCACAATATCGAGGGGCTGGACGAGACCGCGATCCGGGAGGAGATCCGCTGGCTTCGCGCAGAGCTGGCGGTGGCTGCTCCCCGGCAGGTGTGGATCGCCACGGACCAGGAGGGCGGGGGCGTTGCCAGGCTGTCGCCGCCGTTGCCGGTGCAACCGGCGCTGGGCCAGGTGCTGGAGGAGCTAAGCCCCGGGCAATCTATTGAGTCTGTTGCGTTGGCTTACGCCAGGCGGCAGGCCGAAGGCCTGGCATCCCTGGGTGTTAACCTGAACCTGGCACCGGTAGTGGATGTTGATCATCAGGTGGATAACCCGGCGGACCGCTTCACCCGGATTTCCACCAGGGCCCTCTCGGATGACCCCGAGGTGGTGACCCTGGCAGCAGGGGCTTACTGTCAGGGCCTGGCGGAGGCTGGTGTTCGCTGCACTCTCAAGCACTTTCCCGGCATCGGCCGGGTGTTCCATGACACCCACGTACGGCGCGCTGTGCTTGCGGAATCGCCTGACGTGTTGCAGCAATCGGACTGGGCACCCTTCCGCCGGCTGGCCCACGACGACTCATCCCCCTGGATCATGCTCAGCCATGTGATTCTGCCTGAAATGGACCCCGACCAGCCGGTTTCGACGTCTGCCACCGTGGTACAGGAGCTGTTGAGAAATCAGTGGGATTTCGATGGTGTGCTGATGACCGATGATTTCTGCATGCGCGCCATTCACGACGCGCCCGGTGGCATTGGCCAGGCAACGGTGGATGCGGTGAATGCGGGCGTCGACATGATCCTCATCAGTT
Organism: Marinobacter lacisalsi; assembly: GCF_042651045.1. NCBI lineage: Bacteria > Pseudomonadati > Pseudomonadota > Gammaproteobacteria > Pseudomonadales > Marinobacteraceae > Marinobacter > Marinobacter lacisalsi. The sequence goes on along the minus strand of NZ_JBHSDI010000016.1, from coordinate 180,397 downwards.
ATGATCCGGATCAGTATTATTCCGCCATGTATGCATTGCTGAAGGCAGATAAGGAAGGCCGGCTGGATGGGGACAGGCTGGAGCAGAGCCGGGTCAGAGTGGAAAAGGAATGAACATAAGGCCCAAAGGCCTGCTTGTGATTTCGTAAACCACGACTAAAACCCTCCAAGTAGTCAAGGTAAGCCCTGGCAGGGTTGTGCCAAAGGTTGCCAGCGAGGCGGATATCCAGATCCCGGTAGGGTGCCATTGCTTGGACGGATGGCTCGATAGGCCTCCCCCTCATGGAGAACGCGGTCACCGACACTGTAGGCACTGGAAAAAGACCACGCCGAGGGCTCGGGGCAGTCGTTCTTGGCTGTTTCCGGTGTCGTTGTGGTCGAGTTTCTCCCTGGGTCGGAAACTGGATTCGGCTTGGTTGGTGAGTCCGTGGAAAACTGGTCCGGAAGATGGGTGGGTACAGGTTCCCGCTCTGCCTGGCCCTGATCTTTGGAACAGTATGGTGGTGCCTCCAGGCGTTGCCACGCAAACGTCCTCTCCCCTGGTTCCCGACCTTCATGGCGCTCTACGGAGCGATACCAGTCGCTGCGGTAAAACACTACTGCGCCTCGTTCATAGTGGCGGAACGGCACCCAGCTGAGTTCTGACTTGGTGCACATCGGTGTCGCCCTGGCCGGTATGACGACAGGCAGTGCCACCATCAGAAGAGCCAGCGACAGGCATGGCAACGGGCAGCTTTTCATGGAGTATCTCCTCGCTGTGCATGAGCCCGGCAGGCTCACCATCCGGGGCCTGCCGGGAGGCGCCTAGAATGCGCCAGCGGTGGTGGTCCAGATCCGGATTGCCCCGCCGTCGGCGACCATGGCCGAGTGGAAGTCACCGTTGGCGACCTGGCGCGGAGTATCCAGGTTCGAATCCAGAGCCAGGACCAGCTTGCCGTTCGAGCCGGTCACGGTGGCATTCAAACCGGAATAGTCGTTGTGGAATACGATGGGCGATGACGCTTTGATACCGACAGAACGGCGAATATCGATAAGCTGCCGAATCTCGTCATCCAATCCCCATTCATACATATGCGGCCAGAATACCACCGGTGTGCCCGGGCTCGTGAGCGTGTAGGCGTAAGCCTTCTTGCGCTTGCCTTCTGGTAGTGGCCAGTGGTGTTGTCCGCCGTTGGGGCCGGGAGAATAGCCGGTATCGTGGTTGTCGACGAAGGTGACAGCCACTTCGCGCCAGCGTGGGTCCGGGTTGCCGTTAAGGCCATATTGCCAGTCGCGGATACTGGAGTTCTGCATTCGTTCCTTGAGCGCGAAGTCGAAAACGGTGCAATGCGAGCGGTCCGACCAGTCCTTTAGGATATCTTGCCAGCTGGCGTTGTATTGCCAGTCCGATTCCTGGTATTCGTTTGGCGCCTTCCAGAGCTCGCCAACACAGAAGCCTTCATCAAAGGACTGGTTCATCCAGGCATTCACCCGTTCGGGGGCATAGCCACGCACAAAATCAAAGCGTAAACCGCCGGCAAAGTAGTTGGTGCGCAGGTTGGTGAATTCCTCCCGGAACATGCTGTAGATGTCGGGGTGGCCGGTATTCAGGTCGGCCTCACCGCCCATGAATCGGTCCCCGTCGTCACAGTTGTTGGGGATGTTTGAGCCGTAATCCGGGCAGTCCTGGCGCCAGTAGCCCTGGTCTGGGGGGAAGTTGATTTCCTTGGGATCGTAGTTGCGGTTCATGTGGTTGGGGACTACATCGAATACCAGCTTGACGCCGTTCAGGGAAAAGCTGCTGGCGGTGTCTCTTAGCTCGCTTTCGGAGCCGTAGCGACCGTTTTTGTTGAAATCGTGCCAGAAGTAGCCTTCACCACCCCCGTAGGTGCCACTTGTGTCGTCGCTCCAACTGGAAAAATCACGCCAGGAGGGGGGCATCCAGACGGCGGTAAATCCATCTGCGGCGATGGTCGGCGCCATGCTCTCCAGCTTGTTGTACCAGTCGCCAGTGTTGGTGCGGACAACGTTCCAGTGAAAGCCCTGCAGGATGATTTCATCCCCGCCGTCGTAACGAACACCGTTGGGCGAGGTTCCCGTGTTGTCGGCGTTGATAGATGACGAGCCTGCCAGGAGCAGCAGGCCGGTGCCCAGCATCTTCCCCAGGCGTTGGTTGCTTAATGCATACATCGTTGCTCTCCTCATTGTCTTTGTTTTTGAAGCATCCGAGTGCAAAAGCCAGGCACGGACCGCATACGGACGTCCGTGGGCTCCGGATAACCGACTTCATCTCAGCAAGCTGCGGGAGTTGGGGGATCCTCCCTCAGGTGAATGAATTAGGCGTAGCAAAGGGGAGTATGGGCCGACTGGGTGCATATGTGAGCAAGCTCAGACAGATACGAGCCGCCCCATCTGCTCCATCGCGAGGAGGCAGCCCCCCATGCTTCATCTGCACTGGGCGGCATGATTGGGCTGTCTGTCGGATAATGTGCGCGCCATGCCGGACGTCAGAGCCTCAGTGACGTGTTCGATCTTCATCAGCGGCGTCCCCGACAAGTGTCATAACGTTGCTGACCGGGACGCCTTCGCCTTGGCCGCCGATCTGGGGCTGTTCAAATACGGCGGTGGTCCAGGCAGGAACGGCGAACTGTCCGGAATTGAAGCTGGCGCGGGCCGTGGTTGCATCGCCGGTTTGCTGAGAGGGGTGCAATCGGAAGCCGGACAGGTCACTGTCCAATGTCTGAACCTGAGGCGTGGCGTTCATTATCACCATTACTGAGTCTCGCTGCGGATCCAGATCATCGCCTGCGTGGGTGCTGTCGTCGATGGAGTAGGCGATGACACCCGGAATCTGACTTGGACCGGTATTGTGGAACTGCAGGCGAGCCTGAACCGCCGCGGCGGAGGTCAGGCGGAACAGCGGACTCGAACGTCGGACTTTCAGGAGATCCTCGAATTGGCTCTTGGCCGCGAGCATGGAGCTGGTGTCTGGACGTGCATTGCTGTCCTGGATGATCTGCTTGATGAGGTTCCAGTTGCCTCCGTCTTTGGTTTCCCGGGGCAAGCCCCGGTTCCAGGTGGTTGAGGTCAGGCTGAAGTCGATTTCGTTGAACCAGTCGCCGGAGTCGTAGCTGTCCCGCTGCATGGATTTGGAGCGAAGGATCTCCGAGCCCATATGCAGGAACGGGATGCCCTGGCTGAGCGTGGGTACCGACAGACTCACGATCTGCATGCGCGCTCGTGTTGTCAGGGTTGCACTGCTGGTGACCTTGTACTGGTTATTGTCCCAAAGGGTCTGGTTGTCGTGCTTGGAGACATAATTGACCAGCTCCTGTGGGTCGGCTGTGTAGCCAGTGCGCTGGTCGTGGTAGTCCACATTGCGGGCGGCTTTCACCGTACCGTCGGCCGTCTCGAAGACGTAGTCCGCCAGACCACCGGCGATCCCACTACGGATCCAGTCAGCGCGCTCCAGGAGACGGGCTTTCTCGGCGTCGCTGCCAATGTTCAGTTCGTTCGGCTGCACGTAGAGCCCGTTTCCGAAGCCCTGGCGCTGGCGTAGCGCTTGGCCCCCATCAAAGGGGCCTCCACCTCGAACGGCGTCCCGGGCCCGGTCGTTAAAGCTGCCGATACCGGTACCGCCCATATTGGGCTGAATGGCATTGGTGCCACGGGCGTTGTCCTTAACCTCGCCGAAGTTCCAGGCCTCGCCGTAGAAGTAGGTGTCCGGATCAACCGCCCTGACCGCCTCGAGGGCCTGGGTCATATTATGGCGCATGTGGTGGCCCATGAGGTCGAAGCGGAAGCCGGAGATTCTGTAGTGCTGCGCCCATGTCACCAATGAGTCGATCATGAGCTTTTGCATCATGGCGTGCTCTGAGGCGGTGTTCTCGCAGCAAGAGGACTGCTCCACGTTGCCGGTGGCAGGGTCGCGGCGGTGGTAGTAGCCAGGGACGATGCGGTCCAGCACGGACTTGTCGCTCACGCCGGAAGCATTTGTGTGGTTGTAGACCACATCCATGACCACGTTAAGACCAAGTTCATTGAGTGATTGGACCAATCGCCGGAATTCCAGGATGCGGTTACTACCTTCGGCGTCGGTTGCGTAGCTGCCTTCCGGCACGGTGTAGTGCCAGGGGTCGTAGCCCCAATTGAAACTGTCCTTTCCGCGCAGTGTGTCGTACAGGGCCTGGGCATCGCCGGTGGCCGGGTCGAGGCTCTGCAGAACGCTGCGAATGGTCTGCGAGCCGCAGTACTCACTCCATTGTTCCGCTGCCGTTTCGGAGGCGTTGCAAAGAACCTGGAACGAGTCGTTGATATCTACGGTGGCCGCCGTATCTTCGCTAACGGTGGCAATGTCGAAGGTTGGCAGCAGGTGCAGGTGGGTGATGCCTGCCTCGGTCAGGTCCGATAAATGCCTCATGCCATCGCTTCCGGTTTCGGTGAAGGCCAGGTATTTTCCGCGCAATTCCTGGGAAACGGTCTCGTCATGGGCGCTGAAGTCGCGGACATGGGACTCGTAAATCACGATATCTTCCGGGTTGGCCACCGTAGGCGTGCTCTGGTCGTTCCAGCCAGCGGGCTTTAGATCTGTGTCTGTCAGGTTCACCACCTGGGCATATTGGCTGTTCCTGGACAGGCTGACCGCATAGGGATCGGTCGTCATCAGCGTTTCAACCTGCCGGGTGAGGGGGTGGTAGACGGTGACCTCATACTGATAGTAGGCCCGATCCAGAGAATGGTTGCCCTGGTATCTCCAGACACCTTTCACTTCCGCCATAGACTTGGGGAACCCGGGAAGCAGTTTTCTGTTTGCATCAAAGGCGTGGAGGCGCACTTTCTGGGCCGTCGGTGCCCAAAGCCGAAAAAGAGGCCCGTTGCCTGTGAAGATAACGCCCAAGTCGTCGTCGTAGGCATAGAGGTCGTCGAGTACGCCTGGTGTTTGCACCTCGGTGGCGTCCATGATCTCGCCAGCGCTATTGCGCGCCACGGCGACCACCTGGCCCTTCAGGGCCTCTTCCCGGGTCTGGGGGTCGATCGGCACCGTGAAGGCGGCACTGTCGGCCAGGTGAGGAAAGCGGGCCTTCAGGTCATCGGAAAGAGTGGCAGGTGTCAGTGGTACCGACTTGCCGCCTGTCACCTTGTTATTGTCGCTGTCGAGCTCGATTCCGGCGTTGCGGGAGTAGACCAGCTCCACGTTGGTGGGGGTGTTGTCGTACCAGACCAGGGTTTGCGAATCCAGCCAGTGGGCCGAGGCTCCGACGATGCGGATGGGCGGTTCGTCAAAGGGGGTGGAGGAGAGGTGATTGTAGCCGGAAACGGTGAACAGGCGCCGACCATACTCGTCGAAGGACCACATCTGGTTGACGCCGCCCAGGTCGCTTTCGTCGCCCTTGTGGATGGTGAAGTTGATGCATTGGGCGTGTGCAGTAAGTGCAATGCGGTAGTAGGCCCCATGTTCGGGATCGACTCCGTCAGCCAGCTTGGGCTGGCTCCAGTCGGTACTCCTGGCCAGGCCATTGCAAGCCTCAGTGTTCCAAAGGTGTAGGCCCCAGTCGTCGTAGTCGCCATCTGCGCGCTTGTAATAGAGCACGGCCTGCTGATCGTGGGGGTCGATGAGTCCGTCATCGTCGGCGACTTCTTCAGGATTATTCTCTGGACAGCCGGTGAGAACGATGGTGGCCAGGATGATTCCGGCCATGAGTTGTAGGGGGTTCATTACAAAATCCTTCTTGTTGTTATGCAGCTACATCTTTTGGTCCCCTCGGCCCTGAGAGGGCGGAGTAGTTGCGTTGCTGTAAGCACCGGAGTTGCGGCGGCAAATCCCAAAAAAAGGCCGGACAAGGCCGGCCTTTTGGTGTTGTTGCGGGTGTCCGTGTTTACCACCACGCTTCAAGTTGGGCGCCCACACGGATATCGCCTTCGATACCATCTCCACGGGCATTCTCCGCCTGGTCACCGAAGTAGGATGCGGCGTAAAAGCGGATGACAGGGCGGGCCCAGTAGCCGGGACCAGCGGACCATTGCTGAGCAACCGCAATTTTCTGAAGGTCCATGTCCTTACTCATCCACGGTTGCTGGACATTGTCGTAGCCGATTTCCACAGCGGTGCTGGACACAGTGCTCCAGTTATAGACCGGACGCAGGACAAAGCTGGTGCGCTCCGGTTCTTCCTCGGCCAAACCGGTGCCGTAGGTCTTGCCCTGTTGATAGAGGGCGGAGTAACCCAGGTCGAAGCCGTTGCCCAGCTCGATTACGCCGTGGTCAAGGATGCGGTAGCTCTCCTTGAGGGTTCCATCCCACCAGGGTTCGTTGAGGCTGGCGCTGGAACCGTGGTTGCCGAAGGCGGACTCGCCAAGAGAATCGGTGGCGTATTGCAGGACCAGTTTGTTGAAGCCGCCCATCATGCCGGTGGAGAGTTCCACCATGAGGTGGGTGCCGTCCTCGTCATCCATACCCGCGTCTTCCTGGGCGTCTGTCAGGTCGGCCATCCCATAGATGCCGACAAATTCCAGGGTGCTGCCACCAACTGGAAGAGCGTAGCGGATATCGAACTTGTTGTTCTGGACGATAGCGTCCGAATCGCCGTTCTGATCTTTGTCAAAATTGACCCACGCCAGCGAGAGTGTGCCGGGGCCGGCCTTGATGTTTTCGATACCTGCGCCGTAGCCCGAGTTGTTCAGGTAGTACAGATCCAGTTGGTGCACGTCCTTGCGCTGATAAAATCGCTTGCCGGCCCACAGGGTGGCACCGGGGAGGGCTTCGACCACGTTCTTACCGGACACGTAGGCCTGGCGCAGGGCCAGCTCGCCGCCAGCATACGGGCTGTCGCTGTTGGTGTTCACCGACTCATTGGCGAAGTCAACGCCGGTGACATCGTCGGTACCATCGAACGCCTGATAGTCATTGCCCTGGTTCAGTGCCTGGTAGGAGACCATGGAGTCGAAGCGGAAGGTCTGCTCATTCCGGGAGAACAGCTCCTGGCCCAGGCCAATCTCCAGATAGGTGTCGCACTCATCTGCCAGGCGTCCGGTGAAGTGACCGTCCGCGCCACTGCCGAAGCAGGTCTGTTCACCACCGCTGTCAATATTGCTGGACAGGCCGGCTCGGCCATAGCCGTGAAAGTCGAGGGCCAGTGCGGGGGAGGCCGTGAAAGCCGCTGCTACGGCCAGGGCAAGAGGAGTGCTAGCTGTACGGTGTTGTTGTGTTGTCGACGTCATCGTGCGTTTCCTGTTTCTCTTTTGTGGGGTGGTTCCCTTTTTGTTTGTTCTGGCAGAGGTCTGAATGTAATTCCGCCGCTGCCAGGAATCCCGACATCGGGAAACGTGAAGCCATAGTCACGGAGCGTGTAGGCAGCAACATCCTCCTGACATCAACTTTTCAGGGAGGGGGTAGAGGGGGGAAGAGGGGCGTAGAAGGTTCAGGGCGCCTGCGTCCGATGCAAGAGGAGCTGAGCCTTGCCGTCCTGGTAAGGTAAGGGGCTTGCAACTGCCGTGTTCCAGGGTGGCCTCCGGTTGAGTCGCAGGCCAAATGCAGCGTTGGACGTCTGAGACTACTAGGTGCCCTTGGGCGGAAACCGCGTCGGCTTGAGGCTATCTTTGATCTTTTTGAGGTGGGCCTGGAAGTCAGCGCCACGTTTGAGTGTGACACCCGTGGCCAGGATATCGATGATGGCCAGGTGAATGATGCGTGAGGTCATCGGGATATACATTTCGGTGTCTTCCGTGGTGGTCACCTCCAACGCTATGGTGCAGGCATCGGCGAGGGGCGAATCCGGTGCTGTGATGGCAATGACCGTTGCGCCATTCTCGCGGGCGGATTCCGCAATTTCTACCAGGTCACGAGTGCGACCGGTATAGGATATCAGGACGATGGCGTCGCCGGTACTGGCGCCTGCGGCTACCATCCGCTGCATCAGTACATCGTCGTAGGCAGTGACAGGAATGTTGAAACGGAAGAATTTATGCTGGGCGTCCAGGGCTACCGCTGCCGACCCGCCCATGCCGAAAAAGGCTACCTGCTTGGCTTGGATCAGATAGTCGATCGTCTGGCCCAGCTTTTGGCTGTCCAGCGCCTTTCGAGCTTTGTCCAGACTAACGATGGTACTGCGCATGATCTTGTCGGCAAAGACGTCTACGCTGTCGTCGGCATCGACACTCTGGCTGACATAGGGCGTGCCGCTGGCCATGCTTTGAGCCAATCGGATCTTGAAGTCCGGAAACCCCTTGGTGGAGAAATTGCGGCAGAAACGGTTGACTGTGGGCTCGCTGACGTCCGCGGTACGCGCCAGGGTGGCTATGCTGGAGCGGGTCGCGACAGCCGGATTTCTGAGGATGGCATCTGCCACCTTGCGCTCAGAGCGGTTGAGATCGTTCAGTCGGTTGCGAATGGCCTCCAGCATGTTGGGGTATTCGGACTCGGCCATGGTTTGGTGGGGCTCCCAATGTGGTGAACTTACGACGTTGCGTACTATACCGGGCTCCCGTCCGGAGTGTCGAGCAGCGCCGCGCCTTTCAGTAGCGGCGGGTCAGCGGTTTCGTTGTTAAATTAGGTATATTTTATCGAATGGGTTGGAAAAAGTTGGGTTATATGGAAGAATAATAATAAATATTACTACATAAGCGGCATGGTCCATGGAAATCAATAATACAGTTTTCGATCTGGTGCTGTTTGGCGCCCTGGGCGATCTGGCGCAGCGAAAGCTCTGGCCGGCACTCTATCAGTTGGAGCGGGCGGGGCTTCTTGCCGCCGAATCGCGGATCCTTGCTCTGGCACGCGAGGAAATGGAACCGGGCGCTTTTGCCACGCGGACTGCAAAGCGGCTGGAAGCGCAGCTCGATGCCAGTGATTTGGATCGCAATACTGTCCAGGCCCTGTTGGGAAAGGTCGAGTACCAGGCTTTTGACTTCAGTGAGGCGGAACGGTACTCCGTTCTGAAGCAATGGCGGGAGCAGCGATCGGTGCCCCTGATCGTCTACATGGCCACGCAACCGTCCATTTACGGGTTGATAGGCGAGGGTCTTCACGAGGCCCAGTGTATCGTCGCTGATACCCGTGTCGTGGTGGAGAAGCCGATCGGTCACGACCTGAGGTCTTCTCGTGAGATCAACGATCAACTGGCCCGCTACTTTAATGAGAGCCAGATCTTCCGTATTGACCACTATCTGGGAAAGGAAACGGTTCAGAATCTGATTGCCCTGCGTTTTGCCAACAACCTGTTCGCGGCCCAGTGGAATCAGAACCATATTTCCCACGTAGAGATCACCGTGGCCGAGAGGGTGGGCATTGAAGGCCGTTGGGGCTATTTCGACGAAGCCGGCCAGATGCGCGATATGGTGCAGAACCATCTCTTGCAGCTGTTGTGCCTGATTGCCATGGATCCGCCCTCGGACCTGTCCGCCGACAGCATTCGCGATGAGAAGGTGAAGATTCTCAAAACGCTGCGGGCCATAACGCCGGACCTGATGGCCACCCATCTGGTGCGCGGTCAGTATACGGCCGGTACCTCCGATGGTAATCCGGTTCCGGGTTACCTGGAGGAGGAGGGGGCCGTGCGAGAAAGCTGCACCGAGACCTTCGTGGCGATCAAGGCCGAGATCGAGAACTGGCGTTGGGTTGGCGTACCGTTTTATCTGCGTACGGGAAAGCGTCTGCCGGAGAAGGTGTCCCAGATCATTATCCACTTCAAGCCTGCACCACACTACATCTTTGACCCGGACCAGAAGCACCTGGCCCACAATAAGCTGATTATCCGTCTGCAACCGGACGAGGGCATTTCCCTGGAAGTGCTGACCAAAGATCAGGGGTTGGACAAGGGGATGCGTCTGCGTCAGGGGCCGCTGCAGTTGAATTTTTCGAAAGCCTTCGATACTGCCCGTATTCCTGATGCCTACGAGCGCTTGCTGTGGGAGGTGATAAAAGGCAACCAGTATCTGTTCGTCCGTCGCGATGAGGTGGAGTTCGCCTGGCGCTGGGTCGACCGGCTTATTGCTGACTGGGAGTCGTCCGGCGAGGCGCCCAGGCGCTATGTGGCTGGTACCTGGGGGCCCGTTGCCTCCATTGCGATGATGGCCCGGGACGGAAGGAGCTGGTATGAGGAGGATGTCTGAGCTCGGCTGGCCGGAAGGTGTCTCCACGAATTCCGCAGAGAGCAGGGGGGCTCTGGGCGAAGTTTTGGCAATGCAGGTCGCGGCATGGCTGCGTGAAGCGCTGGTTGAACGCGGGGTGGCGACCCTGGCTGTGTCCGGAGGCAGCACGCCGGTGCCATTCTTTCAGGCGCTGGCCCGCCAGCCGCTCGACTGGGAGCGGGTGACCGTCACCCTGGTAGATGAGCGCTGGGTGCCGGAATCCCATCAGGCCAGCAATGCCCGCTTGCTGCGAGCGCATCTGCTGAAGGGGGCGGCTGCTCAAGCGAACTTCACGCCTCTGGTGACGAATGCGGCCTCTCCGGGGGAGGGGCAGCCTGAGGTCCAGGCGCAGTTGGCTGCCTTGCCGGCCACCCTGGACGTGGTAATTCTGGGTATGGGTACAGACGGCCATACCGCCTCCCTGTTTCCCGGTACGCCAGGGCTTGAGCAGGCCTTGAGGCCAGACTGTCCTTCTCGCTGCCAGGCAATGAGCCCCCCGGAGGCTTTGCAGGAGCGAATCACGCTCACCCGCCCGGTGATCGATGCTGCCCGTCACCGGGTTCTGCACATTGCCGGTGAAGACAAGCTCGTCACGCTGGAGAAGGCGTTGGCCAGCCCCGAACTTATCCTTTCCATGCCCATCCGTGCCTTTCTGCGTAGTGGGTTGGCCGTATATTGGAGTGCTTGATCATGGCAGACTACCAGCTTTCTGTGTCACTCAAGAATCGTATGAACCAGATTCTGGATGCCTCCCCGCTGATTCCGGTGATCACCATCGAGGATCCGGCTCAGGTGGTTCCTTTGGGGGACGCGTTGGTGGCCGGAGGCCTACGGGTTCTCGAGATTACCCTTCGAACACCGCATGGGCTGGATGCCATTTCCAGGTTGCGCGCGCGCCACCCCGACGTCTGGATTGGAGCAGGAACAGTTGCCACCCTGGATCAATATAGAGCAGTTGAGGATGCCGGCGGTCAGTTCGTGATCACGCCGGGGTTGACGCGGGAGTTGCTTGACTATGGCTCTCGTGCGACTGCGCCGCTGTTGCCCGGCGTCGCCACCCTGTCGGAGCTTATGGAAGGCTATCGATTGGGATATCGGGCCTTCAAGTTCTTCCCTGCCGAGGTCGCCGGTGGTGTGGCAGCGCTCAAGGCTTTTGGTGGCCCCTTCGGCGATGTGCGTTTTTGTCCGACGGGCGGGATTCGTCAAGCCACTGCCAGTGATTACCTGGCCCTGGCCAATGTGGCTGCGGTGGGCGGCACCTGGTTGACGCCAGAGAGCGCGCTCAGTAATGGTGACTGGCAGGTTGTGACACGGGTAGCCCGGGATAGCCTGGAAGCCATCCGGTCTCTTGGCACCTGATAAAACCTTTTGTCAGGCGGGCCTCCGTCAGGCATCCACTTTGAGCGATCAAAAAAAGGCAGGGTAGGAGGGGACTCCAAAACCCTGCAAAAGGCACCCAGTGGGTGAGAAAGGTTGGTCCTGGCTGAGATGAGCCAGGCTATCGGATGTTGCTGCCTGCCTTGACGATCTTCATCGTGTTCGTGCCACCCTGGGCGTTGGCGTAGTCGCCCTTGGTGATAACCACTCGATCGCCGGCCTTGATCACGCCGCGCCGCTCCAGTTCCAGAACGACGCTGGCATTTATGGCTTCGTTGGGTATGGTTCTGCTGTCGAAGGGAACGGTTTGAACGCCCCGATAGAGAGTCACCCGGGCCTGTGTGGCTAAGTGTCGGCTGAAAGCGAAGATGGGCAACGAAGACTTGATGCGGGACATCATTAGCGGGGTGGCCCCGGTTTCCGTCATGCAGACTATGGCCCGGACGTCTTCCAGGTGATTTGCGGCATACATGGCTGACAGGGCGATGGCTTCGTCCACCTTCTCCATGGTTTCGTTGATGCGGTGCCTGGAGTGGTGGGTCGACGACTGCCTCTCGGCGCCAACACAGATGCGTGCCGTGGCCTCTATCGCCTCTTTCGGGTATCGCCCGACTGCGCTCTCCGCCGACAGCATCACGGCGTCGGTGTAGTCGAGGACGGCGTTGGCCACGTCGGAAACTTCCGCCCGGGTTGGTATGGGGCTGGTGACCATGGACTCCATCATCTGTGTGGCCGTTATCACCACGCGATTCAGGGCGCGTGCCCGGCCGATGATGTGCTTCTGCACGCCAACCAGCTCGGCGTCGCCGATTTCCACTCCCAGGTCTCCGCGGGCCACCATGACCGCATCCGAGGCAATGATAACCTTGTCCAACTGGTCGGTGTCGTTCACCAGCTCGGCACGCTCGATTTTGGCGATGACACCCGCTTGGGAGTTGCACTCCCGAAGTAACGCGCGGGTCTGGTCGATGTCTTCACGGCACCGGGTAAAGGAGACCGCCACATAGTCCGTGTCCAGTTCCACTGCGGTCTTCAGGTCCCTGCGATCCTTATCGGTGAGGGCGGGGGCGGAGAGGCCCCCCCCGCGCTTGTTAAGGCCCTTGTTATCGGAAAGCTCTCCACCCAGTCGCACCTGGCAGGCAATTGAGGTGCCTTCCACCTGCTGTACGGCCAGTTCGATCCTCCCGTCGTCCAGCAGAAGGATGTCACCCGGCTCAACATCCTGGGTCAGATGCTCGTAGTCCAGGCCAACGCAGGTTTCCGTGCCGGCGTCCTTTGGCCACGTCGTGTCCAGGGTGAATTGGTCGCCAGCCGCCAGATTGACCTTGCCCTCCCTGAAGCGGGCAATCCGCAGCTTGGGTCCCTGCAGGTCCGCCAGGATGGCGACGGTGCGGCCTTCCGAGCGGGCAATGCGACGCACAGCCCTGGCTCTCGCTATGTGCTCTTCGGCGTTGCCGTGAGAAAAGTTGAGTCGTACCACATCCGTGCCCGCAGCGATTATGTCCCTGATGGAGTCCTCTTCGGTGGTCGCGGGGCCCAGGGTGGCCACAATCTTGGTCCTTCTGAGCATTATTGGTTTCCCAGTGCGAGTGCGTTGTCCAGCATGCGGTTGGAAAAGGCCCACTCATTGTCATACCAGGCCATGACTTTGACGTGGTGGCCTTTGACCTTGGTGTGGTTGGCGTCGAACACGCTGGAGAGGGCTTCATGATTGAAGTCGCTGGAGACCAGGGGGTCCGGGTTGTACCCCAGCACCGACGAGCCTTCGGCGGCCATCTTCATGATGCCGTTGATTTCTTCGACACTGGTCGTGTGGGCGGCGATGAAGGAGAGGTCTACCAGGGAGACGTTGATGGTTGGCACGCGTACCGCCATGCCGTCCAGTCTGCCATCCAGGTCCGGCAGAACCTGGCCGATTGCAGCAGCGGCGCCGGTCTTGGTTGGAATCATGGACTGGGTAGCCGAGCGGGCCCGATATGGGTCCTTGTGATAGGCATCACTCAGGTTCTGGTCGTTGGTGTAGGAATGGATGGTGGTCATCAGTCCGCTCTCGATGCCTACCGATTGGTGCAGTACCTGAGCGATCGGAGCCAGACAGTTGGTGGTGCAGCTGGCATTGGAGATGATCTGGTGCTGGCTGTTTAGCGCCTCGTGATTGACTCCATAGACAATGGTTGCGTCAGCGTCATGGGCGGGGGCGGAGATAATGACCTTTCTGGCGCCAGCGGTCAGATGGCCCAGGGCTTTGTCGCGGGTGGTGAACAAGCCGGTGCACTCCATGACGATATCAACCTGCTGGGCCCGCCAGGGCAGCTCACTGGGCTGGCGAATGGAAGAGATGGCGATACGATCCCCGTTCACAGAGATGGATTCCTCATCATGGCTGACCGAGCCAGGAAAGCGGCCGTGGACGGAATCGTACTTGAGCAGGTGGGCGTTGATGGCGGCATCGCCCAGATCATTGATGGCGACGACTTGTATCTGGTCGCGGTACTGGCCTTCGTAGACGGCCCTGAGAACATTTCGGCCTATGCGGCCGAAGCCATTGATAGCGACACGCAATGTCATGATGCACTCTCCGGGGTTGTTTGAATTATTCACGATGTAGTAAACATAACAAACAAAAACCGTATTAGGTAGCTCTTTGTGTGAAAATGTGGAATAAATATAGTAATATTACCGATACAAATCTGGATTGGATGAATATTCACCACAAAGGGGTTAGCTATGCATCCGATGGTCGAGCGGGTCACTCAGCGCATCATTGATCGGAGTCGTGAGGAACGTAAGCGTTATCTGGCGAGGATGGCGCGGTTGCGGCGCGAAGGTCCGCAGCGGGAAGTCTTGTCCTGTGGCAACCTGGCACATGGTTTCGCCGCTTGTGGCTCTGGTGACAAGGAAACCCTGCGCTTCATGAATCAGGCCAACGTGGCGGTAGTGTCGGCGTACAACGACATGCTATCCGCCCATCAGCCTTACCGTGATTTCCCGGAGGTTATAAAACAGGCCGCGGCTGGCATGGGTTGCGTGGCCCAGTTTGCCGGCGGCACGCCGGCGATGTGTGACGGCATCACCCAGGGTCAGCCAGGCATGGATCTCAGTCTCTTTTCCCGGGATGTGATCGCCATGAGCACGACCCTGGCGCTGAGCCACAACATGTTCGACGCTACCGTGATGTTGGGAATTTGCGACAAGATTGTGCCCGGCCTGCTGATTGGCGCTTTGAGCTACGGCTATCTGCCGACGGTCCTCATACCTGCGGGGCCCATGCCCTCCGGCCTGCCCAACAAGGAAAAGCAGCGAGTACGTCAGCTCTATGCCGAAGGCAAGGTGGGCAAGGAGGATCTGCTGGAGGCAGAAAGCCGGTCCTATCACAGCCCGGGCACCTGTACTTTCTACGGCACCGCCAACAGCAACCAGTTGCTGGTCGAAGTGATGGGGCTGCATCTGCCCGGTTCGGCATTCGTGCAACCCGGGACGCAACTTCGGGATGCGTTGACCCGCGAGGCAACCGAGCAGGTGATCCGTCTGTCGGCGCCTAACGGAGGCGAGATGGGCCTGTGCGATATGGTTGCGGAGAAGAATATAGTCAATGCGCTGGTCGCCTTACTGGCCACCGGTGGTTCGACCAATCATACTATGCACTGGGTGGCGATTGCCCGTGCTGCAGGCATCCTGATTGATTGGAATGATTTCGATGACCTCTCCGGGGTTGTGCCTGGCCTGACCAGGATCTATCCCAATGGGCAGGCGGATATCAACGACTTCCATGACGCCGGCGGCACGGCCTTCCTGATCCGCGAGCTGCTGGATGCCGGGCTGCTGCATGAGGACGTGGAGACCGTGGTGGGTCACGGGCTTCGCAGGTATACCGAGTTGCCGCAATGGCGTGAGGGCAGACTGTTGTGGGAGCCCGCGCCGGTCTGTTCGCTCAATCCCGCCGTGCTGGAGTCAGCCAGGGAACCGTTTGCCAAGGACGGAGGCCTGCGGGTCCTGGACGGTAACCTGGGGCGTGGCGTGATCAAGGTGTCGGCGGTGGCCCCGGAACACCATGTGATCGAAGCCCCGGCCCTGGTGATGGATAGTCAGGAAGCTGTGGCTGAAGCGTTCGAAGAAGGTCGGCTTGATCGTGACTGCGTCGTGGTGATTCGTTTTCAGGGACCCAGAGCCATAGGTATGCCGGAGCTGCATAAGCTCACGCCCTATTTGGGTGTACTGCAGGATCGCGGCTACCGGGTGGCGCTAGTTACCGACGGACGCATGTCCGGAGCCTCTGGTAAAGTGCCGGCAGCTATCCATGTCTATCCCGAAGCTGCGGACGGTGGCCCCCTGTCGAAAGTGCATGACGGCGACCACATCCGGCTGGACGCCCGGGAAGGCACTCTGGATGTTGTCGGGTTGAATGACTGGATGTATCGGGAGCCGGTCCAGGCCGATCTGGCGGCTCATCAACACGACTATGGGCGCGAGCTCTTTGGCTGGATGCGTGCGAAGGCCGACACGCCGGAAAACGGAGCCTCCTTTTTTTGGACCGCACAGACAGAATGACTAATACACCTTTGGCACTGGTTGGAGATATCGGTGGAACCAATGCCCGCTTCGCCTTGGTGGAGCCGGGCTCGGTTACCTTGAATTCGGTCGCGGTGCTGCCCTGCGCCGACTACGACAACCTGGACGGGGCGGTAAGGGACTACCTGCAACAGGCAGGTGCTGGTGACGTGAATCGGGCCTGCATGGCTTTCGCCTGTCCAGTGAATGACGAGACGGTGCGTATGACCAATAACCCCTGGGTTTTTCGCAAGACGGCGATGCGCGAGGCTCTGGGCCTGGAACTGTTCAAGATTGTCAACGATTTCACTGCCATGGCTCTGGGAGTGCCCCACGTTACCGCCGACCAGCTGCACCCCGTTGGTGGTGGTGTACGGGATATGCACCGACCGCGCCTGGTTATCGGACCTGGCACAGGCCTCGGTGTTTCGGCGCTGGTGCCCACCCATCACGACTTTGTCCCCCTGGCTACCGAAGGTGGGCACGTGGACTTTGCTCCCACGGACGAGTTGGAGGTGGCGGTTCAGCAGACCCTGCGTGCCCGATTTGGCCGTGTCAGCGTGGAACGGATTCTCAGTGGGCAGGGTTTGCTCAATCTGTATCAGGCGCTGGCTGAAATCGAGCAAGAACCCGTGAGGCTGCACACCCCTCAGGCTGTCACTCAGGCGGCGTTGCAGCAACACGACCCATTCGCCAGACGGGTACTAAGGATGTTCTGCGAAATTCTGGGTCGGGTAGCCGGGAATGCCGCGCTGACACTCGGCAGCCTGGGAGGGGTCTATGTTTGTGGTGGCATAGTACCGCGTTTCCTTGATTTCTTCCGTGACAGCCCGTTCCGTGTGGCCTTCGAGGAAAAGGGGCGCATGCGTCCGCTGATGGAGTCGATACCCACCTATGTCGTGACCGAACCCTATACGGGCCTTCTGGGTGCCGCAGAGGCGCTGGACAATGAGGAAGTCTGACTGGCTGGAGCAGACGTCCCTGGTCCCGGGGTTAACCCGATTGCCTGGCAAGCCAGGCCTATCGGCGCTTTTCGCCCACTGCAACAATTACACGGTCAGCGCCACGCGTCCGGCTGAAGGCGTAGGGTGCATCCGACAGCTTGCGATGGGTTCCGCCGCCAATGGCTGGGTGGCGGTTCCGGAACTGGCTGATTTTACGCCAGTGCTCAAGTAACGCCGCTGTCTCCTCATCTTTGATTGCCGTCCAGTTCATATCGGAACGGGTGCCCTGGGTCGGGTCGGAGCCGCTGGGGCCAAAGGGGCGGGCTGTTTCGTCGCCGTAGAACAACTGCACGGCGCCGGGAAGCAGCAGTAGGGCGGGCGCCACGCCCTTCTGCATCGACTCATCGTCGGCCATTTGGCTGAACAGCTTGGTGTCATGGGATGAGATGTAGCTCATGACGTTGAAGTCTTCGTCGCTGTTCAGTTTGTCGGCGTATTCGGCAAACACCGGTTCCATATTGGACAGGCAGCGGGCGCCGTCCCTGGCGTGGCGTTTCTGAAAGTCAAAGTTGATGATGGCATCGAAGCCATAGTCGAAGTATCGGCTCTTCTGCATACCGTGAGGGAACACCTCACCCACCATCCAGAACTGGTTCGACGGTCTCTGCTGGTCGGGATGGTTGTTGTAGTAGTCCTCCCAGGCTTGTTGGGCGGCCTGTTTCAGTTCAGCCCAAGCTTGGGGCTCCACGTGTTTGGCGGTGTCGACCCGGAACCCATCAATGCCGAACTCGCGTACCCAGCCGGTCAGCCAGTTGATCAGGTAGTCTCGCACGGCGGCATCGCGTAGAGGGCTGGCACCGGAATCGGCCTTTTCAGCCAGGAAGGGAGGCAGCTTGACCGGATCGTCCGACTCGGTCTTGAAGTCCGGCAGGAAGGCCAGTGAGCCTTTTTGCGGGTCTACGGTAAGGTTGGGAGGCTGGTGGTAATCTGCGATGCTGGCGCGCACCCAATCCTTGCCCCACCAGCGGCTCCAGCCTTCGTGACCGTAGTCAATCATGGCGTGGTAGTCGTGGAAGTCGTCATAGCCGCTGGGCCGCCAGTCGCCCCAGCGATCCGGCAGATACTGCTCGAAGCCCTCTCTCAAGCCCCCGAACTCAAATGTCTGCATGTCTTGCAAAGTAGCGTAGCCTGGGTGGTTCATGACCACGTCGAACAGGATCCGGATACCCCGCTGATGTGCTTGTTCAACCAGAGTCCGTAACTCCTTACGGGTCCCCATGTTGGCATCCAGTCGAGTGAAGTCGAGCGTGTAGTAGCCGTGGTAGCCGTAATGACGAAAGTCGCCCCGATCGCCGCCGCCGACCCAGCCATGTATCTGCTCGAAGGGTGGGGACAGCCAAAGGGTGTTGATGCCCAGGTCTTCCAGGTAGTCCAGCTTTTCCGTGAGCCCGGCGAAGTCACCGCCGTGGAAGGTGCCGATCTCCTGCTTGCCGTCGGATTGTCGTCCGTAACTGTGATCATTGTTGGCACGGCCGTTGGCAAAGCGATCGGTCATGACGAAGTAGACGGTAGCGTTGGCCCAGTGGAATTCGTGGGTTTGCGCGTTGGCCGCCTCAAGGAGTAGCAAGCCATTCGAGTCCGGCGCAGGCGCCAGCGTTATGGTGCCATTTTTCACCTGGGCCTTTCGGCCTGAGTAGGCATCCTGAAGCCATTCTCCGTTATTGAAGACATCGCTTACCGGCACGGTGAGGGGCCGGTAGTCTGCGTTACAGCTATCCGGACCACTATTTGCCGGGCGCAGGGGGGCGGCGCCAATGTTCTTTTGTGGGGCCTTGGCCTTGACAATGCGAAAATGTGACCGGGTTCCAGAGGCGACATGGAGTCGATAGAACCCTGCCTTTTTCACCGTAAACTGGTAGGTGGCGTTATGGGGCGGGGTAAAATCATTGCGGAGATAGACCTTTGCGGGCTGGACCTCCGAACTGCCGGAGCCAAATTTCAGTTCGTAGTCACCGGCTGCAAAATGGGCGATCCGGGCCTCGGAATCGGCCCATTCGGTCGGGCCACTGGCAGCGGAAAGTTGGATACCGGCTGGTTGCGGAGTTGCACAGCCGAGAAGAGCCAATATGGGCAGACAGGCCAGAGTAATACTGAAACAGCTGCGGAACATAAAAAGCCTACTCCATTGTTGTCATTATGTGTCGGGCAGGCCCAGCGTCGGCGGCTCCCGCACCCGGGCTTTGCGACATCCTGCCGGCAGGGCTGGTCGTTGCTTTATGAAGGCATCTCAGCAGATCAGCAGCAGACTTAACAGGGGGAATTTCTACACCGGGCTACGCCCCTCTTCTACGCCTCAGGGATGAAAATCAAGGGGGATGTGCATAATGCAAGTTTCACAGAGCATCGGTAACGAATACGAAGTGGCGGTGTCAGATCGTCACTATCAAAACAAGAATAAGGAACGTTCTTAGCAACCGGCAGTTGTAGTCTGCGCGCCAGGTAACGCGATTACTGGCAGGCGAAGCTAACTACAAAACGAAAGGCTGCGGGTGGTGTGATCGTTCCTAAGCCAATTGAGGTTCTGATTATGCAACCGTTCAACAACAATCTGAGTAAAGCTCTCCTCACCACCGTCGCCTTGACCGCGGGCTTGGCCGGACCGGCCGCCGCGGAAATCGAGGAAGGCAAGCTGGTGGTATGGATCAACGGTGACAAGGGCTACAACGGCCTGCAGCATGTCGGTGACTGGTTTACCAAAGAAACGGGTATTCCCGTGGAAGTGGCGCATCCAGACAGCGTGACCGATAAGTTCCAGCAAGCTGCAGCCACCGGTAATGGACCGGACATCTTCATCTGGGCCCATGACCGCTTCGGCGAATGGGCCCAGAGCGGTTTGATTGTGCCGGTGACTCCCTCCGAATCCGTGAAGGATGGTATCTTCGATTTCACGTGGGATGCGGTTACCTGGAATGGCGACATCTACGGCTACCCGATGGCGGTGGAATCCATTGGCCTGATCTATAACAAGGATCTGGTGAAGGAGCCACCCAAGAGCTTTGAGGAGGTGGAAAAGCTCGGTCGTGAACTTGCCGAGGACGGCAAGAAAGCGATCCTCTGGGACTACAACAATACCTATTTCTCCTGGCCCCTGATGGCGGCCAATGGGGGTTACCCGTTCAAGAAAACGGAGAATGGCTATGACGTCACGGACACGGGTGTGAACAACGAGGGCGCGCTCAAGGGTGCCAAGACCATTACGCGCCTGATTGAGGAAGGCATCATGCCTCGTGGTGCCGATTACGGTGTCATGGACTCCAAGTTCAACAAGGGTGAAGTGGCCATGATGATCACTGGACCCTGGGCCTGGTCCAACCTGCGTAAGAGTGGTATTGATTTCGGGGTCAGCACCATTCCCACGATCGATGGCGAACCGGGCAAGCCGTTCGTTGGGGTCATGGCCGCGACCATCAATGCGGCCAGCCCCAACAAGGAACTGGCGGTCGAATTCATCGAGAACTACATGCTTTCCCAGAAGGGGCTGCAAACCGTCAATGCCGATGTTCCCCTGGGAGCGGTCGCGGATAAGGCCTTTATGGAAACTCTCTCTGAAGACCCGAATATCAAGGCGACGTTCGAGAACGCGCGGCTGGGCGAGCCGATGCCCAATGTGCCGGCTATGGGCGCTTTCTGGTCATCCATGGGGCCGGCATTGCAGAATATGACTTCCGGACGCCAGTCCGTCGAGAGTGCCCTGGATACCGCTGCTGAGCGGATCGTACGCTAATTCAGTTGTGGCCCTGGCGCCCGGTTCTGTACCGGGCCCTCTCCACCTCAAGACATTAGGTGTCCAGCATGTCGACGCAGACCGCGACGTTTTCATTGCCGAAAGGCAACCATTCTATGCCTTGGGTTTTTCTCAAGTGGCCCATTCTGGGCGGTGTATTCACCTTGGCCTTCTATCTGATCACCGCATTGTACCTGCAGCGTGAGTTCGTGTTTGCCCTGCTGTTCCTGGTGCTGACCGGGTCGGCCATTTATATCTTCGCCAGCCAGAGGGCGTATAAATACCGGTATGTTTATCCCGCTGTCGCCGGTATGGGGCTGTTTGTCATCTTCCCACTGTTCTATACGGTAGGGATTGGCTTCACCAACTATAGTGCGTCCAACCTGCTGAGTCAGGAGCGGGTTACTGATCAACTCCTGGCCAAACGCTACCAGAAAGATGAGGGCCGTTTCGGATTCGAGTTGTATGAAACACCGGGCGGGGTCATCGCTTATCTGGAAAACGGCACACGTTATGTCAGCCCACCCCTGCCACTGAACGGGGGCGACTTTGAAGAACCGGTGATGCTGGAAGAGGTGGGGGTCCCCCCGGCCGGCGATGCACTGGGACTGCGAACGGTGATCCGGAACCGTGAGGCTTTAAAGCAGTTGACGCTGACAAAGCCTGACGGCACACCGCTGGAACTGGCCAGTTTGCGTAGCTTCGCTTCCCTGGCTCCGGTCTATTCGCAGCAGGATAATGGCAGCCTGGTGGACAACCGCACGGGGGAGCTCTATTTCCCCAATCAGGAATCCGGTTTTTTTGAGAATGGAGAAGGTGAACGGCTGACCCCGGGATGGGCCGTCACCATCGGGTTCGACAACTACATGCGTGTCCTGACAGATCCCAGCATTAGCGGTCCGTTCATGAAAATCTTCATATGGACCTTCACCTTCGCCGGACTGACCGTGTTGTTCACTTTCATTCTGGGCCTGGTGCTGGCCAGTCTTCTGCAGTGGGACAGGATTGGTGCCAAGGGCTTTTACCGCACCATGCTGATCCTGCCCTACGCGGTGCCGGCATTTATCTCGATTCTGGTCTTCAAGGGGCTGTTCAATCAGAATTTCGGTGAGATCAACCTGGTGCTGGAGAACCTGTTCGGCGCCCGCCCTGACTGGTTCAGCGACCCGGCGCTGGCACGCACCATGATCCTGATCGTCAACACTTGGCTGGGTTATCCCTACATGATGTTGCTGAGTATGGGGCTTTTGCAGGCCATCCCCCGTGATCTGTACGAGGCTTCAGCTATGGATGGGGCAGGCCCCATTGACAACCTGTTCCGGATCACCCTGCCGATGATCATCAAGCCGATGATGCCGCTGATGATTGCCAGCTTTGCTTTCAACTTCAATAATTTCGTCCTGATTGCCCTGTTGACCGGTGGCGCCCCCGATATTATCGGCGCCAGCACCCCGGCGGGTACTACGGACCTGTTGGTGAGCTATACCTACCGGATCGCGTTTCAGGATTCGGGGCAGAACTTCGGCCTCGCGGCAGCCATCGCCACCATCATCTTCCTCCTGGTGGGGACGCTTTCGCTGATCAATCTGAAACTGTCCAAGGTCAAGGTGTAACTCCTGAAGGAAACTGACTTATGGCTATGGTACAACCGCCTTCAACCCGTTATCGGGTCTGGGCTTCCCATCTGGCCCTTCTGGGCTTCATAACCATCATCCTCTTCCCGTTGCTGATGGTGACCTCGATTTCGTTCCGTACCGGGAACTTCGCGACGGGCAGTCTGCTGCCCCAGTCCCCCTCGTTGGAGCACTGGTATCTGGCTCTGGGCATTCCCTACGAACAGGCAGACGGAACAGTGCTACAGCCACCATTTCCGGTGCTGCTGTGGTTGTGGAACTCGGTGAAAATCGCGGTAATCTCGTCTGTTCTGATCCTGTTGCTGTCGACGACCAGCGCCTATGCCTTTGCCCGCATGCGTTTCCAGGGGAAGGGAGTAATGCTTAAATCAATGCTGATATTCCAAATGTTTCCGCCAGTGCTTTCGTTGGTGGCGTTGTATGCCCTGTTCGACCAGATTGGCAACCACGTGCCCTGGCTGGGCATCAACACCCATGGTGCTGTAATCATCGCTTCTTTGGGAGGGGTGGCTTTACACATCTGGACACTAAAAGGGTATTTCGAATCCATCGATCAATCACTGGAAGAGGCGGCAATCGTAGACGGCGCGACGACCTGGCAGGCGTTTCGCTACATCCTCTTGCCTTTATCGGTGCCAATCCTGATGGTGGTATTCATCCTCGCCTTCATTATGAACATCATGGAGTATCCCATGGCGTCTGTGTTGTTGCTCGATGTGGATCAACTGACACTGGCAGTCGGAGCTAACCAGTACCTCTACGAGCAGAACTATCTCTGGGGCGACTTCGCTGCGGCGGCCGTATTGTCCGGCCTGCCCATCACGGTTGTCTTCCTGTATTGCCAAAAATGGATTGTCGGCGGTCTCACCGCCGGTGGGGTGAAGGGTTAGCTTTTGCGCATGAGGGCACCGCCTTCCTCTCTTGCGCATTGCCCGGCCTTATGGCCGGGTTTTTTGTGGGGTGTTGGAGGCTGAAACAGGTAACGACGGTCTAAACGGAGGTGGCGTCTGACGCCGGACTTTCGGCGTCAGACGTTATCTATTATCAGAAATCGACACACGGTTCCTGATGCAACCGGGGGCAGGCTTCACCATCGCTGGCGAAGAGGTGGCAGGCTGCCGGCGTAATGCCCAGGGCGATGGAGGCGCCTTCGTCGATAGGTTGTGTGCCCTGGGCCCGCTGTGTGAGCACCCTGTCAAGGCCTTCGACCTCGGTGTGGATAAGAGTTTGATATCCGAGTCGCTCCACAACCTGGACCGTGCCGTGAATTACTACCGTCGCGTCGTCCTCGTCGCAGAATCGCTCTGGACGAATGCCCAGAGTCGCTTTTTCGCCCACCTCCAGGCGCGAGCCATTGACCGGCAGGGTCACTTCCAGGCCACCGATTAACCTGACCCTGGCGCATTGGCTGTCGGCGTCCAACACTTCTGCCGGGATGAAGTTCATCATGGGCGAGCCGATGAAGCCGGCGACAAACTTGTTGGCCGGGTAGTAGTACAGTTCCAGTGGTTTACCGACCTGGGCAATTTGGCCATTGTCCAGCGCCACGATCTTGTCGGCCATGGTCATGGCCTCCACCTGGTCGTGGGTGACATAGATCATGGTGGCGTTGAGGCGCTTGTGGAGTTTGGAAATCTCGATGCGCATCTGCACACGCAACGCCGCATCAAGGTTGGAGAGCGGTTCGTCAAACAGGAACACCGCCGGTTCACGGACCATGGTTCGGCCAATGGCGACCCGTTGACGCTGGCCACCGGAGAGGTCTTTGGGTCTACGAGTCAGCAGGCTTTCCAGCTGCAGAATCTCGGCTGCTTCCTGCACGCGTTTATCGATTTCCCGCTTCTTGACGTGGGCCAGTTTGAGGCCAAAGGCCATATTCTCGGCCACGTTCATGTGCGGGTAAAGGGCATAGGACTGAAAGACCATGCCCACTTGGCGGTCCTTGGGCGGAATGTGGTTGACCTTATCCTGACCGATGAAAAGGTCACCTTCGGTTATGTCTTCCAGCCCGGCGATCATGCGTAGCAGGGTGGACTTGCCACATCCTGAGGGGCCGACGAAGACTACAAATTCGCCGTCATCAATGTCGAGGCTGACATTCGTGGTGATCTGGGCCTCGTCGTATCGTTTGTAGATATTGCGTAATGTGACGCTTGCCATGGTGAAACCTGCCTGTCTTTATTCTGGGGCGATTCGGGCAATGCCCACACCAAAGGGAGGGAGATGAAGACGATTGTCACTCCATTTGCCGTTGACGACCAGCGGGGCCTGGTCAACCGGGGTCTGAATCGACGGAGTGTCAATGTCGATGTCTTGCCCCTGGAAGTTTATGCCTACCAGGAGCGCTTCGTTGTGGGTGCGACGTTTGAAAAGCAGGGTGCCGTCAGGCGATTCCAGGAAACGGATATCGCCGATACGCAGCGCCGGTTCAAGGCGTCGCAAAGCCAGGAATTCTCGGTAGCGGTGGAGGAGCGAATCGGGGTCGGCTTCCTGCTGGTCGATCGCGAGTTGCAGGTGGGGTGTGGCTACGGGCAGCCAGGGCTTGTGAGCGGAAAAACCGCCATGCTGACTGTCGGACTGCCAGGGCAATGGTGTCCTGCAGCCGTCCCGGCCCTTGTATTCCGGCCAGAAGTTGATTCCGTAGGGATCCATCAGATCCTCGTAAGCGAGTTCGGCTTCTTGCAGACCCAGTTCTTCACCCTGATAGAGGCAGACACTGCCTCGCAGGCTGAGTAGTGTGGCCATGAATTGGGTCAGTTGTTCCACTCCCTGGGCTTGCCAACGGCTGGCAACCCGGGTCACGTCGTGGTTACCGATAGCCCAACAGGGCCAGCCGTCGATCATTTCGGCTTCAACCGTTTTCACGGTGTTACGGATGAAGTCGGCCCCGCTCTGACTGGTTAACAGGTCGAAGGAATAGGCCATGTGCAGCTTGTCACCGTCGCGCGTGTACTCTGCCATGGTCTTGAGCGAATTGTCGTCGCCAACTTCGCCGACAGTGGTGGTGCCTGGGTACTCATCCAGTAGCCGTCGCAAGCGTTTGAGAAATTCCAGGTTCTCCGGGCGCGTCTTGTCGAACTGGTGTAGCTGGTAGGCGTACGGGTTTTCCGTCCGAACGCCGATGGAGCCCTCCCGGATCACGCCGCTGGGGGGATTGTTCCGCAGCATGGGATCGTGGAAGCAAAAGTTGATGGCATCAAGGCGGAAGCCGTCCACGCCCTGGTCGAGCCAGAAGCGAACGTCGCTCAGGACCTGATCGACCACTTCGGGATTGTGGAAGTTGAGATCGGGCTGGCTGGCCAGGAAGTTGTGCAGGTAGTACTGCTTGCGCCGGCTTTCCCAGGCCCAGGCCGATCCGCCGAAAACGGATACCCAGTTGTTGGGTGGAGTGCCGTCGGCCATGGGATCGGCCCACTGGTACCAGTCGGCCTTGGGGTTGGTGCGGTCCTGGCGGCTTTCCTTGAACCACGCATGTTGATCGGAGGTGTGGCTGAAGACCTGGTCGATCATCACCTTCAAGCCCCGGGTATGGGCAGCATCGATCAACCGGCCAAAATCGTCCAGGGTGCCGAAAATCGGGTCGACGTCCCGGTAGTCCGCGACATCGTAACCGAAGTCCTTCATCGGAGAGGTAAAGAAAGGGGACAGCCAGATAGCATCGACGTTGAGACTGGCAATGTAGTCCATCTTGGCCGTGACCCCCGGCAGATCGCCGATGCCATCGTCGTTGGAATCGAAGAAACTTCGAGGATAAACCTGGTAGATGACGGCACCGCGCCACCATTCGTTGTTGTTCTGCATTACGCCTCACTTCAGCTATAAGGGATAGGGGCTACCCGTTGATTTTTCTGAACGGGATTTCTTGAGACCTCTATGGTGTGATTCCCATGATGCCGGAGCATCCTCCCCCTGGGGTTTTTATCGGCGTAGTAGTGGGGAGGAGGAGAGGAGTAGATGCCAGTCAGGGCGTGCTGCCAGGCTTCTGGCGCACGGTACGACTGTCGCTGTAATCATTCTCCCTGAATCTTGCTCAACAAATTCTTCGCTAGCTCAATTGCCTCCGATCGGTGGGTGATGTTCTGTTTTTGATAGAGACTGCGAATATGCGTCTTGACCGTGGTGGGAGCCACCTTCAGGTGCTCCGAGATCTGATCGTTGGATAGACCGGCGTGAATCAGGCTGAGTATCTGCCATTCCCTGCGGGTCAGGGGAGAGGTACGGATCAGTTCGGGAACATCCGGACGGTCGATGATGTCCTGGATAATGGCCTCATCCAGGTTGATGCGGATAGCGCGGGAGAAATCCCGTTGCTGTTGAGCGAGCTGGATCAGGCGTTCAGCCCGTTGTCGTTCCATGGTTTCCAGCTCCCGCTCCGCTATCAAAGCCTTGAGCAGGTTGATCAGCACCTTGCCAAGCCTCAGGAAACTGCCCACGGCGCCAGTGGTGCTGGCCAGACGTAGCGCCTCCCAGGCATGATCCAGTGCCTGTTCGCGGTCATTGCGCAGCCAGTAGAGCCAGGCAAGGCTGATGTGATTGCGGTTCTCGTCCGTGCACAGGCCGAGGTTTTCCGCGCGCTCTTCAAGAGCTTTCAGAATGCTTTCTGCCTGGTCGTATTGCTCCAGGGAAGTGTAGGCTCGGGCCCAGTTGCGGGCATTGCACTGCATGAAGTGGTTGGTGGCCTTGTCTACGTCGTAGGGTGGGGCAATCGTCAGCCAGTGCAGAATGGATTCGCGGTCGTGCGCCGCCTGCCAGTATGCAAGCATGGCTGCATGGGCGTTGGCCATCCAGTCGATATGGTATTCGCCGGCTGACAGCATCCTCTGGACCTTCTGAATGTAGTCGGCGCACAGCGTTTGGCGACCCCGGGCCTGGGCCACCTTGGCCAGAGTAATGTAGCTCTGCACATGCCAGCGCTCCCCTTGAGCTTCAAGGATTTCAATCCCTTTCAGGGCGCAACTCTCAGCACTTTCCAGATGGTGCCATTCCCACATGATCTGGCTGCGGATTCGGTAGAGGAACTCCATGATCGGCAGGTGCTGGAGATGGTTTTCCTCCGTGTACTGGAACGCCCGCTCCTGAAGGTTGTATGCCTTTTGCAGATAGCCTTGGGCCACGCTGATCTCCGATTGCTGGCACAACGCCCAGAGAACATTCTGGTGCGCGCCCATGGCCAGGGCGACCTGCTCGGTACGCTTCATATGCTCCAGGGCTTCGTGGAGGTTACCTTGCACGAACAGGGCCTCACCAATGACTGAGGCAGCAGCGACCTTGGATGGCGGCAGGTATCGGGCCTCGTGGGCCAGTGCTGAATGTGCCAGCACCAACGCCCGTTCTGGTTCGCCCAGATTCATCGCTATCTGGGCACGGACGGCATTGAACTCGCTCTGGATGGATTCCACTGTCTGAACTTCCACATTGGATTGCAGACTGCGTTCAGCCGCGGCCAGCCACTTTTCGGCATCGTTGAAACGATAATGGTTCTGGGCAATCCACGCTTGCAGTAGCGTCAGCACGGGGTCGGCGGCAATTGCGTCCTGGTTCAGGGCGTCCAGGCAGCGCTGGAGTATCGAAAGTCGTCCTTCCTTGAAAAACTGCTGGCCTTTTTGTTGCAGCAATCGGGTAATCCGCTCCTCATCGTAAGCCTGGACCGCATGATGAGCGGCTGCGTCGTACCACTCTCGCTCATACCAGGCATCTGACGCAGCTTGATGTAGTGAGCGGCTCCTCTGAGGCAACAGGCACGCCTGCAGATGTTTGAGGTAGACCGCAAACAGCGCGTGATAGCGGAACCAGAGCCCGCTGCTGTCCAGCGTAACGATAAACAGGCCGGAACCCAGTAGGCTGTGCAGCAGCTCCTGACTGTCCTCCGCGCCCATCAGGCGTGCCGCCAGAGGGGCGTCGAAGCGATCCAGAATACTGGTGTGCATGAGAAAGTCCTTCTGGCGCTCGTCCACGCTCTGTTCCAGCAGCTCGTCGAAGTACTCGAAAATGTGTTGGTTGCCGGTCTCCAGCTGTTCCACTCGTTCGTTAAAGACAATACTGGTATCAGCGTGGGTGGCTAATAACTGCAGGGCGGAGATCCAGCCCTCTGAACGTCGTACGGCCCGTTCGATGGATTCCCGGGAGATTTCGAAAGGCTGTCGGGTTTCGAAGTAGGCCTGAGCCTCGTCAGCACTGAAAGCAAGGTTGACCGCTGTGACTTCCAGGAGGCGTCCTTGCATGCGCAACTGGGCGACTCCGAGGGGCGGCAGGCGACGGGTCAGCACTGCAAGGCAGAGATAGGGTGGCATATGGCGCAGCAGGAAGCGGACGCCCTTATGGATCTCCGGGTTGTCGATCAGATGATAGTCGTCCAGTACGACATAGAGCGGTTCATCGTCCAGTGGCAACTCCGAGAGCAGAGCCGTCAGGGCCGTTTGCAACGGCGTCCCGGGCGCATTTCTCAGCAACTCTCGCGTGTCTGGACAAGCGCCCGTTGCCTGGTGGATGGATTCCGTCAGGTACCGCGCAAACAGGGTGCATTCGTTATCCTGGGTGTCGAGGCGGTACCAGGCAGTGCGTGCATCAAGACGGGCCAGGCGTTGAGCAGTGGTTGTCGTCTTGCCATACCCGGCCGGAGCCTGGATCAGGAGCAGGCTGGGAATCTGTGTGTTATGCAGCAGTTCGCTGAACTTTTCCCGCTCCAGTAGGTGAGGTGGCTGGGGTGGAGGCAAAAGTTTGGCGCCAATCAGTGGCAGTGCGCGCAGATCTACAGGCTTTGTCATTGTTTTATGAATCTTGTTGTTGGCGGTGTTGTTAACTTAGCAAAAAAATGGATATAATCCGAAAAAAATGAACAATAGATAGTAAAATAACAACGCGATCCCGTGGGCGTAATCACGAATGAAACCATGGTACGCGTTCTGGGGCTCTGCGCGGTAGGTAGCAGGAAAGCACTGCAGCGCCTTGTTGCCGAGCGAAACCCCAGGGCCAGAATAGCAGGGTGAGCGACTGTGTTCGTAAACCCGTTTTTGTGAGCAAGTCCGTCTCTATATCGAGGCGGACGGTTTTCACGGGTAAAGGGGACTCCAGGGCGCGCAGCCCGGCAAAAAACGCCGGTTGCTGCGTTGTCGT
Source organism: Marinobacter lacisalsi (assembly GCF_042651045.1). Lineage (NCBI taxonomy): Bacteria > Pseudomonadati > Pseudomonadota > Gammaproteobacteria > Pseudomonadales > Marinobacteraceae > Marinobacter > Marinobacter lacisalsi. The sequence continues at coordinate 150,895 of NZ_JBHSDI010000016.1, read as the reverse complement.
TGTGCCGGCTGCAAGTGAGGGCCGGTTCCATTCCATTGGATCTGGAGTAGCCTATGTCTGTCGATATCGATCCCGTTGAAACCCATGAATGGCTGAGCGCGTTGACATCCGTCAGCCAGCATGTGGGGGACGGGCGTGCCAGCTTCCTGCTGAAGCGGCTGTCTGAACACGCGATCCAGGCTGGCTATGCGCTGCCTGATCACAGTGTTACCCCCTACCGTAATACGATTCCGCCCCACGCAGAGGCTCCCATGCCGGGTGATCTGTTCATGGAGCGTCGCATCCGCTCCCTGATTCGTTGGAACGCCTTGGCGATGGTCATGCGGGCCAACCGGCGCGAGGCGGATCTGGGCGGCCATATTTCCAGTTTTGCCTCGATCGCGACTCTTCTGGATGTTGGCTTCAACCATTTCTTTCATGCCGGGAATGATGAACGTGAAGGGGATCTGGTCTATTTCCAGGGCCACTCTTCACCTGGCCTCTATGCCCGCTCGTATCTCGAAGGGCGTCTCGATGAAAAGCACCTCGACCGGTTCAGACAGGAAGTGGATGGTGACGGGCTTTCTTCCTACCCTCATCCTTGGCTGATGCCGGATTACTGGCAATTTCCTACGGTTTCCATGGGACTGGGGCCCATCCAGGCCATCTACCAGGCCCACATGATGAAGTACCTGGATTGCCGGGGGTTAGCTGAGAAGGGCGAGCGTAAAGTTTGGTGTTTTATCGGCGATGGCGAGTGCGACGAGCCGGAATCCCTGGGCTCCATTGGCCTGGCCGGTCGCGAAAAGCTCGACAATCTGATCTTCGTGGTCAATTGCAATCTGCAACGTCTGGACGGACCTGTTCGGGGCAATGGCAAGATCATGCAGGAATTGGAAGGCAACTTCCGTGGCGCCGGTTGGAACGTCATAAAGGTGGTCTGGGGTCGACACTGGGATCCGCTGTTCGAAAAGGACACCGATGGTCGTATGCAGAAGGTCATGGACGAGACAGTTGATGGCGAGATGCAGAACTTCAAGTCTAACGGTGGCGGCCATGTGCGAGAACACTTCTTCGGACGTGATCCGGAGCTCAAGAAGCGGGTCGAGCACCTGAGTGATGATGACATCTATCGCCTCAATCGGGGTGGCCACGATCCCTACAAGGTCTATGCCGCCTATCACCGCGCGGTTCATCACAAGGGCCAACCCACAGTGATTCTGGCCCACACCATCAAAGGATATGGCTTCGGCGAACAGGGCCAGGCCCAGAACACGGCGCACCAGTTGAAGAAGCTGGATCTGGATACCCTGAAGGCCTTTCGTGACCGCTACGGCCTGCCGTTCAAGGATGACGAACTGGCGGAATTGCCTTATTACCGGCCGGATCCCGACAGCCCGGAAATGAAGTACCTGAGGCAGCGCCGGGAAGCGCTGGGTGGCTCAATGCCGCGGCGGCGGCGTGAGTTGGAGGCGATTCCGGTTCCGTCCCTGAATACCTTCGAGCCCTTGCTAAAGGGCACTGGCGAGCGTGCCATCTCAACGACCATGGCCTGTGTGCGGTTGCTCGGGCTTCTGGTCAAGGACAAGGAGATAGGCAGTCACGTCGTCCCCATCGTGCCGGACGAAGCGCGCACCTTCGGCATGGAGGGCATGTTCCGCCAGCTCGGTATCTATACCAGCGAAGGACAGAAGTACACGCCCAACGACCGGAATCAGGTGATGTACTACAAGGAAGACCAGCAGGGGCAGATCCTTCAGGAAGGCATCAACGAGGCTGGGGCCATGTCCACCTGGATCGCCGCGGCAACGTCATACAGCACCAATGGTTGTACGCTGATTCCCTTCTATCTGTTCTATTCCATGTTCGGTTTCCAGCGGGTGGGCGACCTGTGCTGGGCGGCTGGCGATATGCGCAGCCGGGGCTTCCTGCTGGGTGGGACCGCCGGGCGCACGACACTGAACGGGGAAGGGCTGCAGCATCAGGACGGCCACAGCCACGTCCTGTCGAGTACGGTGCCTAACTGCATCTCCTACGATCCCGCCTTTGCCTATGAGGTGGCGGTGATCATCCAGGACGGCCTGCGTCGGATGTATGCAGAGGACGAGAACATCTATTATTACCTGACCCTGCTTAACGAAAACCATCCCCAGCCGCCCATGCCCGACGGTGTGGAGGACGGCATCGTGCGTGGACTTTACCGGGTGGCTTCCGCCGACGGCGACGGCCACCGGGTACAACTCATGGGTTCCGGGGCCATTCTTCACGAAGCTCTGGCGGCCAAGGACCTGCTGGCCGAAGAGTTCGGAGTTCAGGCCGACGTCTGGAGCGTTACCAGTTTCACCGAGCTGGCCCGGGACGGCTACCAGTGCGAACGCTGGAATTGCCTCCATCCGGAGGCGCCGGAGCGTAAGTCCTACGTCACGGAGTGCCTGGAACCAGCCTCCGGTCCTTGCATCGCTGCTACCGACTATATGCGCCTGTATGCAGACCAGATCCGGGCCTATGTGCCGGCGCAATACTACGTGCTGGGTACAGACGGCTTCGGGCGTAGCGATACCCGCGACAAGCTACGGCGCCATTTTGAAGTGGACCGCTACAGCATCGTGATCAAAGCCCTTGAAGCTCTTGGGCGTCAGCGCCTGATCGAGCCGGCTCAGGTGACCCGAGCCCTGGAGCAGTTCGGCCTGGACGCCGACAAGCCCTACCCGCCACACGTTTGAGGAGGTTGCCATGTCCGCTATTGAGATGAATGTACCCGATTTGGGCGGCCCCGGTGAGGCGGAGGTGATTGAGCTTTGCGTCGAGCCCGGACAGATGTTGTCGGTGGACGATTCGGTTGTGGTGGTTGAGTCCGACAAGGCCACCATCGAAATACCAGCCAGCGGCGCTGGCAAGGTACAGTCCCTGAATGTGTCCGTCGGCGACCAGGTCAAGACCGGCGACCTGATGCTGATGCTCGAACCCGCCGAGGGTGAGGTGTCGGAGAAGAACGACAGTGACGGGGGGCAGCAGTCAAACGCACAATCGGCATTGCCCGAAACCGGGCAGCCGACGGTCAGCATGCCAGAGCCGGCACCGGAACCACCCGCCCGTTCGGAACCGGCCAGATCCGGCCATGAGCTTCCGGGTAGTCCGGCGAAAGAGTCAATGGTTTACGCCGGGCCCGCCGTACGAAAGTTGGCCCGGGAACTGGGCGTTCCGCTGGATAAAGTGACCGGGAGTGGGCCTCGCGGACGGCTTCTGAAGGACGACCTGGAAGCGTTCGTGCGCGCTCAGATGGAGAAGGCCGAAAGGGTCGCCGGCACCTTGCCGGAGGTCAAGCTGCCTGATTTCGCTGCGTTCGGCCCGGTGGAACGGGCACCGATGAGCCGCCTTCATCAGGCCACGGCGAAGAGCATGCATCGCAGCTGGCTGAATGTTCCGCACGTTACCCAGTTCGATCATGCCGACATCACCGCTCTGGAAAGTTTTCGCAAGGCACAAAAGAGTGAAGCTGAACGGAAGGGGCTGAAACTTACCCTGGTGCCATTCCTGCTCAAGGCCATTGCCTATGCCTTGCGGGCCTATCCCCAGTTCAATGTCTCCCTGGATATCGAGCGAAATGAGTTGGTTTACAAGCACTACGTGCATATCGGCGTGGCGGTGGATACCCCCGAGGGGCTGATGGTGCCAGTGGTTCGGGATGTGGATTGCAAGAACCTGTGGGCTTTGGCCGAGGAGTTGACCGAGCTGGCGACGTTGGCTCGGGATCGCAAGCTGAAGCCAGACCAGATGCAGGGTGGGTGCTTCACCTTGTCTAGTCTGGGCGGTATTGGTGGGAGCGGCTTTACTCCGATCGTTAATACCCCAGAAGTTGGCATACTTGGCGTTTCCCGTTCTGACTGGCAGCCTCGCTTCAACGGAGAATCTTTTGAGCCGCGGCAGATGCTGCCTTTATCCCTGTCTTATGACCACCGAGCGGTAAACGGTGCTGATGCGGCTCGTTTTACCACCCTGGTGGGGAAATTGCTGGGCGATGTTCGACGAATGCTCCTTTAACTGGCCAGACGGGACATTAGCCATCGAGTTCCCCCTGTTTATCCGGTGCCGCCAGCCTGTGTGCCGATGCGCTCTCTGCTGGTCGGCATTGTTGTCCCGTCGGTTCTTTGCTCAATCCAATCCGCAAACAAACCTCTACCTGGAAGCTATGGCATCCTGTCCCGATGAGCTGGGCTTGTTGGCCCCACCCCAACTCCAGTGAGCTGTTCGCACATCTGGAAGCGGAGTTGCTCAGTTTCCCCGAAATCGCCATGGATGGTGCATCACATAACTAGACACATGAATTCACCTTTTTGCCCTTCACTCTGAAACGCCCCGTTTTTCCGTCCGTCCGGCTTGGGTATATTTCGCTATTACAACTTAAGGATCTATACGGGGCCAGCTCAGTGGCTCCCACACAAGGACGGACGCATGGCAGTAGTAGGCATCGATCTCGGCACCACCAACAGCCTGGTGAGTGTCTGGCAGAGCGGCGAAAGCCGCATTATTCCCAATCCACTCGGCGAGTTACTCACCCCGTCCTTGGTCAGCGTTGATGACCGTGGCATGGTGCTGGTGGGCCGGGCCGCCAAAGACCGGCTGGTGTTCCACCCGGAGCAGACTGCCTCCCAGTTCAAGCGCCTGATGGGCAGCAATGAGAAGGTGACCCTGGGCAAGCGTTCACTACTGACACGCCTGCAGGAGCGGATCACCGGTATCCATCCGGGGATCTACCTGGCGCTGGTGGGGATTTGGGCCGGTACCGCACTGCTGGTATCGTGGTAACGGTCATCCACGCAAGAGAGACTGCCGTGCACCAGTGGCATCCCGCCAACCACCTGGCCTGGCTATGCCAGGCCCCCAGCTTCTCGACAGCCCGGTGACCTTTCCCCTGGCGGACTACCTGCCGCAGGACTGGCACGTGCGGCTGTCAGGTTGGGCGGCAGACCCGGAAACCCGCCCGGCCGCCCTGGCAGAACCCGCCAATCCCCGCCTGGGCTACTATTTTGAACGACTCTACGAATGCGTGCTGACGGAGCTAATGGGCTGGACGCTACTCGCGAAGAACCTGCCGATACGGGACGCGGGCGGGCGTACCCTGGGTGAGCTGGATTTCGTGCTGCGTAATCCCCACACCGGCGCGGTGGAGCATCACGAGATTGCGGTGAAGTTCTACCTGGGCTATGACAGCGGGGAAGAGGCGGGCGCCTTGTGGTACGGCCCCAACAGCCGCGACCGGCTGGACGTGAAGGTGCACCGGCTACTGGACCACCAGAGCCAGCAGGGCGAGCGGCCGGAAACCCGGGCCCTGCTGTCAGGCCTGGGTATCGATGGGCCGGTGGTGCCAAGGGTTTTCATGCCCGGCTACCTGTTCTATCCCACTGGTCAGGTGGTCAACCTGCCGGATTTTGTGCCCCGGGATCATCTGCGTGGGCACTGGCTCTATCACCATGACACCGAAAACATGGACACCCGCCACTGGGTGCCACTGCACAAACCCCACTGGCTGGGCCCCTGGTGGCAGGTAGAGGCGCCAGACCCGGCTATATCAATCGCTGCCCTGGCCAGCGTGGAGGAACAATACCGGCCACGACTGTTTGCCGCCCTGGAAGAAACCCCGGACACCGGCCTGTGGCAAGAGACGGCACGCACCTTTGTGGTGCCCTCTGGCTGGCCACAGGCGGCCCGCCACTCAAAGAACCCAGCGGATCAGAGCTGATCTCCCCTCAGGGCGCGAACCTGCTGTTCCAGAACAGGGGCCGATGCCTGTTCCGGTGGTACCGGGTCACCCGCCCGCAAATGGATCCTGGACCAGAACCGCTTCGGAATATGCCCGAAGGCCGGCCCGCCACAATTGCTGAAAAAGCTGCCCCACAGTCCTTGCAGGGCCATGGGCACCACCGGCACCGGCCGGCGTTCCAGGATCATATCGACGCCGGACTTGAAGGGGTTGATCTCACCATCCCGGGTCAGCTTGCCCTCCGGGAAAATACACACCACGTTGCCTGCGGCCAGTTCCTCGTCAATACGGTCGAAGGCCGTCTCGTAGATGTCGGGAACCTTCGATTTCGGGCCGATGGGAATGGTCTTGGCCAGGCGGAAGAAGGTGCCGATCACCGGCGTCGAGAAGATCTGGTAGTCCATCACGAAACGTACCGGGCGGCGTACGGCACCGGCAATGACCAGGGCATCCATATACGACACATGGTTGCACACCAGCAGCGCCGGGCCATCTTCTGGTATGCGGTCAAGGTCGTGGTGCTGTACCCGGTAGATGGTATGGGACAACACCCAGATCACGAAGCGCAGGGCGAACTCGGGCACCTGCTGGTACACGAAGGCGGCAACCGCCAGGTTCATGATCGCCAGCACCAGGAAGAATTCGGGAATGCTCAGCCCGAACAGGCCCAGCATCAATATGCCCAGTAGCGCGCTCGCCACCATGAACAGGGCGTTGAACACGTTGAGGGCGGCGATTACCCGGGCGCGCTTGTCCGGCGCGGTTTCCCGCTGCACAAAGGCATACAGGGGCACGATAAACAGTCCGCCGAAGATGCCGATGGCCAGCAGATCAATCGCCACCTGGCGGTAGTAGGCGTCGGTCAGGATCATCCACCAGTCCGAGGGGATGGGCTGCTCGGGCATGTTCAGGTACAGGTCGAGGCCGAACAGGCTCAGGCCCAGGGAACCGATGGGCACGATGCCCAGTTCTATGCGGTGCCCGGACAGGCGCTCGCAGGCGATGGAGCCGGCGGCCACGCCAATGGTGAAAATCGCCAGCAGCAGGGTGACGACGGTTTCGTCACCCATCAGGTCGGACTTGGCAAAGCTCGGGAACTGGGTCAGGTAGGCGGCCCCCAGGAACCAGAACCAGGAGATCGCCAGGATGCTGAGGAAGACGTTGTGGTTCTCCCGGGCGATGGCCATCAGTTTCCAGGTTTCCCGCAGCGGGTGCAGGGAGACTTTCAGATCCGGTGCCGCCGCCGGTGCCTTCGGAATCAGCAGGGCGGAGATCAGTCCGGCAACGGCAAGCAGGGCCACGGCCACCGCCACCAGTTGCTGCGCCTGAGGCCATTTCATCATCACCCCGGCCACCAGGGTGCCCAGCAGGATGGCAACGAAGGTGCCCGTTTCCACCAGGGCGTTGCCACCCACCAGTTCCTTGTCCTTCAGTACCTGGGGCAGGATGGCGTACTTCACCGGCCCGAAGAAGGCGGACTGGGTGCCGGTCAGAAATAGCAGCAGGAGCAGGACCTCGTACCAGCCGTACCACAGGCCTATGGCAGCGAGCCCCATGATCACCACCTCCGCCAGCTTGATCCAGCGGATGACCGAGGACTTTTCGTAGCGGTCCGCCACCTGCCCGGCAATACCCGAGAACAGGAAGAACGGCAGGATAAACAGCATGGCCGCCAGGTTGGTGATCACATCCAGCGGCATCCCCAGCAGGCCGGCGGCGCTGTAAGTGACGATCAGCAGCAGGGCGTTCTTGAACAGGTTATCGTTGAAGGCGCCAGCGAACTGGGTCAGAAAAAAGGGCAGGAACCGTCGCTCGGACAGCAGGCGAAACTGGCTCTTGTCTTCCATGTACTGCATCTCCTTATCCCGGACCCGTCACTATATAGCCTGCCCGGACCGGGTCAAGGAACGGGCACACGATTAGATGGCGATATTGCACCATTTTGGTGCGAAAAGGTGCTCCGTCTCGGCTCTGACTCGGGGGTGAGGCAAGGGAGTCAGGCCTAGTGCTTGAAAAGCGTGCGAAAAACCGGTCACCGGCACAGAACCTGCACCTCCCGGGATAAGGACTCACCCTACAACCGAGGCCGCATGGCCGGGAGTGAACGTGATACTTGCCACTGATCTGGACGGAACCTTTCTCGCCGGCGATCCGGAAAATCGCCTGAAACTCTACCAACTCATTTCCACCCACCCTGACCTGACCCTGGTCTACGTGACTGGCCGCGGTCTGGAGTCGGTGCTGCCGCTGCTGGCGGACCCGACCCTGCCGCAGCCGGATTACATTATCTGCGATGTGGGTTGTACCGTGGTGGAAGGGGAGACCCAGCAGCCGATTATCGAGATCCAGGCGGAGATCGAGAAGCGTTGGCCCGGTGAGCACGTGGTGGAAGACGTGATGGCCGCGTTTGACGGCCTGAGCCGTCAGGAAGTCCCCCAGGAACGCCGCTGTTCCTTCCTGTGCGAACCGGACGCGGTGACCGACGAGGTGTTGGCGGCGGTGAAGGAACTGTCCTGTGACCTGCTGTATTCCGCCGGCCTGTACCTGGACGTACTGCCGCCGGACGTCAACAAGGGTCGTACCCTGCGGGACCTGGTGAACCACCTGGGCGCGGACCCGGAAAATGTGCTGGTGGCCGGCGACACCCTCAATGACCTGTCCATGTTCGAGCAGGGCTTTATCGGTGTCTGCGTGGGCGAGTCAGAGCCGGGCCTGCTGGACGCCACGGAAAGCCGTGCCCGGGTCTACCACGCCACCCTGTCCGGTTGTGGCGGTATTCTCGAGGCCATCGGCCACTTCGGCTTCCTGGGTCCGCAGGGGTTGGCGGCCGAAGCGCGGGATATCCTCAAGCCCGGCAAGTCCGACCTGGTCATCGTCTATCACCGCCTGCCTTACGAGGAGGTGGCGGAGAACGGCACCCTGGTACGTCGTCGTCCCACATCCCCCAACGGCATCATTCCCACCCTGTTGAGCTTCTTTGCCGACGGCAAGGCCGGCTCCTGGGTGGCCTGGTCAGTACACGACCCGGCCCTGGGTGCCTTCGAGACCCACACCGAGGTGGACACCAGCCGTTACGCCCGGTTGCGGGCAGCGCGGGTGCAGCTGACCAAGGACGACGTGGATATCTTCTACAAGCGGTTTTCCAAGGAGGCCTTCTGGCCAACCCTGCACACCTTCTGGGAGCGGGCCACGTTCCGGGAGGACCACTGGCAGGTGTTCCTCAAGGTGAACCGGCTATTTGCCGAGCGCACCGCGGCGGAAGCCTCGGAAAACGCCGTGGTCTGGGTGCACGACTATAACCTGTGGATGGTGCCGGCGTTCCTGCGGGAGCTGCGACCGGACCTGACCATTGCGTTCTTCCACCATACTTATTTCCCTTCGGCGGACGTGTTCAACGTGCTGCCCTGGCGCCGGGAGATTGTCGGCAGCCTGCTGCAGTGTGACTACATCGGCTTCCATATTCCCCGCCAGGCGGAGAACTTCGTGGATGTGGCCCGGGGCGTGACTCCCCTGGAGGTAGTGGACCGTGGCGGCTGCGCACCACGATTCCTGACCTATGGCTGTGCGGTGGGGCTCGATGAGATGACCACCACCATCCGGGTCAATGACCGGGAGATTGGCCTGGGTGCCCACCCGGTGGGTCTGGACCTGGGCCGGGTCAGCGAGGTCCTGAAACAGCAGCATGTGCAGAAGCGGATGGAAGACCTGCGCAACGAGCTGAGCAATACTCGCCTGGTGTTGTCGGTGGAGCGGCTGGATTACACCAAGGGCATCCTGGAAAAACTGGAGGCCTTCGGCCGGTTGTTGGAGGATCACCCGGAGCTGGTGGGCAAGGTCACCCTGATGACGGTATGCGTGCCGGCGGCCCGGGAGATGACCATCTACCGTCAGTTGCAGACCGACATCGAGCAGGCGGTGGGCCGCATCAACGGGCAGTACGCCCGGGTGGGCTGGACGCCGATCCAGTTTTTCTTCCGGGGCTTCCCGTTCGAGGAACTGGTGGCCTGGTACGCCATGGCCGATGTGATGTGGATTACGCCGCTGCGGGACGGGCTCAACCTGGTGGCCAAGGAATACGTGGCCGCCCAGGGCATGACCGATGGCCGCGGCGTGCTGGTGCTGTCGGAATTTGCCGGCGCAGCGGCGGAACTGCGGGGTGCACTTCTGACCAACCCCCATGATCCGGTGGAGATGGCCCGCACCTGCTACCTGGCCCTTGCCATGCAGAAGGACGAGGCCAAGGACCGCCTGCAGAAAGGCTACGAGGTAGTCAGCCACTATGATATTGAACTGTGGGGCCGGGAATTCCTGGAGGCCGTGGGAGAGTGCCGAAAAAAGCGACTGGCCAGTCAGGGCAAGCGGGTGAAGCCCCTCACTTCAGTCGCCTGAAAGAATCTGAAACCACCGAATAACAGGGAGCTTTAATGAGCCTGCGTAATGCCGTCCAGCTGATGTGCTACCCCAACCGGATCGGTCGTAACCTGGCGGACCTGGGCACCTTTATCGAGCGTCATCTGGAGGGTGCCATCGGTGGCGCCCATATCCTGCCGTTCTACCCCTCCAACGCCGATGGCGGCTTCTCGCCCCTGACCCACACCGAGGTGGACCCCGCCTACGGCGACTGGTCGGATATCGAACGCCTGGCGAAGGATTACGACATCTGCGCGGACCTGACGGTGAACCACATTTCCGACCAGTCGCCGGAGTTCCTGGATTTCGTGAAGCACGGCTACGAGTCGGAATACGCCGACCTGTTCGTGCATGTCCATACCTTCGGGGAAATCAGTCCCGACGACCTGGCGAAGATCCATATCCGCAAGGAGAAGGAGCCGTTCCGGGATGTCACCTTCGCCGATGGCAGCACCGGTCAGGTCTGGTGCACCTTCACCGAGCGGCAGATCGACCTGAATTACGAGTCGGACAAGACCTACGAGCTGATGGAACACTACATCCATTTTCTCACCGGCAAGGGCATCAAGCTGCTGCGGCTGGACGCCTTTGGCTATACCACCAAACGCATCGGCACCAGTTGCTTCCTGGTAGAGCCGGAGGTGTACCGTATCCTCGAATGGGTCAATGAAACCGCCCAGCACTATGGCGCTGAATGCCTGCCGGAGGTGCACGACCACACCAGCTATCAGTACGCCATTGGCCGTCGCAACATGCACCCCTATGGTTTTGCGTTGCCGCCGCTGGTGCTGTATTCACTGATGGCCGCCAATAGCGTGTACCTCAAGCACTGGCTGCGCATGTGCCCCCGCAACCAGATCACCGTGCTGGATACCCACGACGGCATCTGCATTCCCGACGTGGAGGGCGTGCTGCCGGACCAGGCCATCCAGGACCTGATCGACAACATCGACGCCCGCAGTGCGGACCCGATCCTGCGCCGGTCCGCCGCCAACATCCACAGTGTCGGTTCCATCTACCAGCTGACCTGCACCTTCTACGACGCCCTGATGCAAAACGACGACGCCTACATTGCAGCCCGGGCGATCCAGTTCTTCACGCCGGGCATTCCCCAAGTCTACTACGTGGGCCTGCTGGCGGGCTGTAACGATCAGGAATTGATGGACGAGACCGGCGAGCTACGGGATATCAACCGGCATTTCTATTCCCTGGAGGAAACCGACGAGGCCGTGCAGCAACCGGTGGTCAAACGCCTGCTGACGCTGATGCGGTTCCGCAGCCAGTACCCGGCCTTTGACGGCCGCTTCGAACTGAACTATTCCAACAGTTCCAGCGTGGCCATGGCCTGGCGGCACGGTGATTACTACTGTCACGTGTTCGTGGACCTGAACTTCAATACCGCCCGCATCCGCTACCTGGACCCTGACAATGGCTTCAGCGAGCAGACCCTGGAGTGCTGAACGGAAGTGCTGCAAAGGTGTGCTACGCTGAGTCAACCACTGGAAAACTCACAGGGAGAGGGCCATGTATCTGTCTGTTCAACTCAGTTTCTACCCGTTCACGGATAATTATAAGTCTCCCATCCGCGACGTGATCGACCGCTTCCAGCGCAGTGGCCTGGAGGTTCACGCCAACCGCATCAGCACCCAGGTATTCGGCGAGTACGACCAGGTTATGCGGGTGCTCTCCGACACCATGAAGTGGGCCTTTGAGCAGTATGGCGAGGCGGTGTTTGTGGCCAACTTTGTCCATGGTGACCGGCGGCCGGAAGAATAGCTTCGGCGGTCGGTCTGTGGTTCACGATCATGTCATCTGCCACACCGATACTGTTCCTGCATTCCGCACACACAAGGAGCAGATCATGACGCTACACAGATCGGGCGTGGCCCTTTTGCTGGCCGCTATGGTTGCATTGCCTGCCCACGCCACCGGGGGCTGGTATCAGGACGACGATGGCAGGATCGGCGAACGTCTGGAGCACCTGCACGAAAAGTTTCAGAAACTGAAGCACGACCTCAGACACCGTCGCGCCAATGTTCAGGTGGGCCCCCGCCCGGCCTGGCTGGTGGATGACATGGATGACGGCCCCCTGAAGGTAAAGCTGCAGCGCTGTGAGAACAAGCGCCTGCACCGTACCGATTTCTCCATCGGCCACCGGGGTGCGCCGCTGCAGTTCCCGGAGCACACCATGGAGTCCTATGAGGCGGCGGCCCGCATGGGGGCCGGCATCGTGGAATGCGACGTGGCCTTCACCGCCGACCGTGAGCTGGTCTGCCGCCATGCCCAGAATGACCTGCACACCACCACCAATATCGTGACCATCCCGGAGCTGAACGCCAAGTGCACCCAGCCGTTTGTACCGGCGGATCCGGCCTCCGGCACCCCGGCCCAGGCTGAATGCCGCACCAGCGACATTACCCTGGAGGAGTTCAAGTCGCTGGAAGGCAAGATGGATGCCTTCAATCCCATGGCGACCACCCCGGAGGAGTACGTCGGCGGCACCGCTGACTGGCGCACCGACCTTTACGCCAGCCGGGGCACGCTGCTCAGTCACCGGGAAAGCATCGAGCTGTTCCAGGCCCTGGGCGTAAAGATGACCCCGGAACTCAAGACCCCGGTGGTGGACATGCCTTTTGAGGGCGGCTATACGCAGGAGGACTATGCCCGGCAGATGATCCAGGATTACATCGACGCCGGTGTCGACCCGCAGGAGGTGTGGCCCCAGTCTTTCCTGCTGGACGATGTGCTGTTCTGGGTGAACGAGACCCCGGCTTTCGGCCAACAGGCCGTGTTCCTCGACCAGGAAGCCATCACCCCGGAGACTTCCTCGCTGGCGTACATGGAAGATCTCAAGGCCCGGGGTGTGAACATCCTGGCCCCGGCGCTCTGGAAGATGCTCACCCTCAATGGCCACCAGGAAATTGTACCGTCGGAGTACGCGGAGAATGCCCGCGCCGCCGGCCTGGACCTGATTGCCTGGACGGTTGAGCGCAGCGGTCCGCTGGCCGATGGCGGCGGCTGGTACCACCAGACAGTGACCGACGCCATCAACAACGACGGCGATGTGATGAATGTGATTGATGTGCTGGCCCGGGATGTGGGTGTGATCGGCATTTTCTCCGACTGGCCGGCGACGACCACCTATTACGCCAATTGTATGGGACTTCGTTAGACGGATGTCTCCGGGGCCGGGGTCTTCCGGCTCCGGTGGACTTTCCCGTGGGTACCCGGTCCGGTATTCTGGAATCTCCAATCCAGTTTTACCGGACCAGCGGTGTTCATGACAGCAGAGCTCTTTACCAGACATTTTCTGGGCAGTTTCTTTCTACTGATCGGTATCCTGTTTGCCTGTCGTGCCCTTGGCCTGTATGCCCGCCTGGGGTTCAGCCATATCAACTATGGCACCACCGGCAGCGCCACCTGGTGGAACCGCCAACTGTTCAACGTGTTTCGCGCCGCCATCCTGCTGGTATGCCTGCTCCGCATCCTTTGGCCCATTGACCCATGGCTGGGGGTTATTGGCTGGCTCTACCATCCGGTTGTTCTGCTGCTCGGGGTCATGGTCTTACTCTTGTCCTTCGGGCTGGCCAGTTACCTTCAGGCCTATATGCACGCCGACTGGCGTTCCGGGATCGATCGCGAGCAGGCGCCCAACCTGCTCACGTCGGGCCCCTACGCGCGCAGTCGCAACCCCCTGTTTCTGGCGGTTATCCTGGGTCAGGTCGGTTTCTTCCTGTCGCTACCGAGCGTGTTCTCGCTGATCTGCCTGCTGGTGGGTGTGTGGGTGATACGACGTCAGGCGCTGGCGGAGGAGGCCGCGCTGGCAGAGCATTATGGCGAGCCCTACAGCCGCTATCGTCAGCAGGTGCCCCGCTGGCTCTGAGATACGCCACTTAGCGGCAGCCATCCCGCCACTGCGGCCCCGGCCGTAACCAGCATCGCCCAGCCGATGGGGGATTCCAGCCCCAGCAGGGTCGCGCCACCGATCAGGCTCCAAAGCAGGGGCACCGGCAGGGCGAGCGCCAACCGCCAGCCACCAAGGGTGCTCAGGGCGACGCCAAGGGTGGTGAGGGCCAGGGGATCCGGGAACAGTAGCCAGGTATCCGCGGCCTGGATGCTTCGCTCATCCAGCAGGAAACCCAACGGGTGGACCAGTGTGCCCCAGACCACCAGGGTCAGCCCGATTCGGCGCTGGTGAGGCCGGTGGGTGGTCGGCCGGGTGGTTGCGGCGAACACCATCAGCAGACCGCCCAGCATTACACAGGGAACGATGGCCCAGTCTATCGCCCAGTTGATGTCCCGGTACGTCTGCCACAGAAAAGACCAGGTGACGAACCACCAGGCGATGCCAACACAGACCAGAGCAACCCGCCCGTGCCGACGGGGGTGGTGAGCCAGCAACCAGAGCAGCGCCAGCCCGGCCGCCGGCGCCAGCATAGCCAGGGGCCACCAGCTGTCGTTGTGGCCCGATACCAGCGCCCAGTACACCCTGGGGGAGAACAGCAACAGATCCCGGGGGTGGTAGCTCAGCAGAGCGTCCATCACAGGGAGCGTATGGTGTCAGCGATGCGGGCCCGAAGCTCCGGGTCGGGCAGGGGCATGGTCGCGGCAGCCAGGTTTTCCTGTACATGGTCCACCCGGGTGGTGGCCGGTATGGCACAGGTGACAGCTGGATGGCTCAGAATGAACTTGAGGATCAGTTGCGCCCAGGACTGCGCACCCACCTCGCCGGCCCAGCCCGGCAGGGGTTCGCTGGCCAGCCGTTTGGTCAGGGCGCCCTGGCGGAAGGGCCGGTTGACGATCACGCCTATACCTTTCTCGCGGGCCAGGGGCAGCAGACGATCCTCTGCCTCACGGTCAACCGGGTTGTAGGTCAGCTGCACGAAGTCGATGGGCTCGTTCTCCATGATTCGTTCCATCTCCCGGTGACGGCGGCCATGGGAGGTGGTGATGCCGATGGTGCGCACGGCGCCTTCGTCCTTCATGACCTTGAGGGTGTCGATATGCGCCTGCCAGTTGACCAGATTGTGCACCTGCAGCAGGTCGAAGCGGTCCACCTGCCACAACCTGGCGGATGCCCGGCTTTGTCCGCGGCCTTCATCTCCGTCCCGCGTCCAGATCTTGTCGGCGGAAAACACCTGATCGCGGGCGCCCAGTTTATCCAGGCCATAACCTACCGTGTTCTGGGACGAACCATACATGGGGGAGGAGTCGATCATGGCGCCACCATCCCTGAAAAAGGCCGTCATCACGTCGGCGCAGTTGTCCAGCAAACGCTGGTTATCGCCAACATTGAAGGTGATCCAGGTACCCAGTCCCACGCCGGGAAGAATGATGTCGGTGTCTGGCAGCGCACGGGTCAGCGGCCCGCTGTCTTGTGCCCGGGGTAGCGAGAACGGGCA
This sequence comes from Marinobacter lacisalsi, assembly GCF_042651045.1. Classification (NCBI taxonomy): domain Bacteria; kingdom Pseudomonadati; phylum Pseudomonadota; class Gammaproteobacteria; order Pseudomonadales; family Marinobacteraceae; genus Marinobacter; species Marinobacter lacisalsi. Next base: position 135,343 of record NZ_JBHSDI010000016.1, on the reverse strand, counting down.
TGCGGCCAACCCGGCGCCCGCTGCCAGGCCTTGCAGCAGGCGTCGCCGCTGGAGTGACCACTGGTCTGCCATGATGGCCTCCGGTCAGGGCATGTAACGTCACTGACCCTGACAATAACCGACAGTTCCTGAAAGTCCAGTTCCAGCCAGGCAGATCATTGAAGGCAGTCGTGTGCCCGGTGTCAGGACTCATCCTCAGGCGTTTCGTCCGAGTCGGGCTCCGGCGCGGGCTGATAGTAGACCTGCAGCATGGTTTTGGCGCCCTTCATGTGGGTGGCGGTGCGGGCGTCGGTAGGTTGGATGCGAACATTGGGAATGCGGTAGGTATCCGGGCCATCGATACGGGTATCGTCGCCGGCTCTTTCCAGAATCTGGACATGCTCGCCGCTGTCACTCTGGATCACGGTGTAGTCCGGCAATTGGGCCTGATACCACTCGACCACCTCTTCCGGCGTCATCAGGGTCAGGAAGACCGCCAGCGGCAGACTTTGCACGGTGCCCTCGTCGGTACTCTTGTCGATCCCCCGGGTGGCGTGGATGATCAGTTTGCTCTCGGGCACAACCGGCAGGGTGACTTTCTCTTCGCCGTCATCGGTGATATCGCTCAGGGTGGAGTGCGCGCCGGCGCCGGCCGCAAGCAGGCTGCTGGCGAACAGGACCACCACGGAAACGGCCAGTAAGCGAATTGGAGTCATCGGTATTCTCTTCCTTGTTTTGTGACGGGTCGAATTGGCGTAGCCGGCCACAGGCGAGGTGCCTGCTGGCTTTCGACGCGGGGACTTCCGGCTCCCACGGATCGGCTATCCTGCCTCAGCGGCGGACATACTTGAATCGAATGGTTGGCAATTTACCAAGCTGTAAGTTGCGCTAGTCCCGTCGCGCCGATACCACAGATGTGGTGTTACCACCGGGGCGTTATACTCACCGAAGACTTCACAACCCCTTCCGGAGGCCATCATGCAATACCTTCATACCATGATTCGCGTGAGCGACCTGAACGAGTCCCTGCGCTTTTACTGCGACCTGCTCGGGCTCAGGGAAATCAGTCGCAAGGAGGTGGAGAAGGGCCGTTTCACCCTGGTGTTCCTGGCGGCGCCGGAAGACGCGCAGCGCGCCCGGGAAGACCGCGCCCCGATGATCGAACTCACCTGGAACTGGGACCCGGAGGCGTACACCGGGGGGCGTAATTTCGGGCATCTTGCCTACGGGGTGGACAATATCTACGACCTTTGCGCACACCTGCAGGAAAACGGCGTGACCATCAATCGGCCACCCCGGGATGGGCGGATGGCCTTTGTGCGGTCTCCGGACGGTATCTCCATCGAATTGCTACAGAAAGACGAACCCCTGCCGATAACTGAACCATGGGCCAGTATGGAAAACACCGGTAGCTGGTAGCCGGACAGAGGGTTTGCAAAACCCACTTTGCATTTGGATTACAAAAAGCATCCAAACAGTTGTTTAAAAAACACCCATGCGACAAGGCCGGTATTTATAATGTAGGTATCTATCGTCATCGCTTTTCCGGTGACGGTAACGCCGTCTGGTCCGGCAATGAACCACACGGAATGCCAACAATAACGAAAAACTCTGATTCCAGATCAATTCCTGCTGTGCAGGGGGGGTACGCATGCAATCTTCGTCCGTCAGTGCCGGGTTGGTGTCTCAAGGGCATCACAAGGCCTCCGACCGATCATCAGGCGCCAGTGCCTGGCTGCCGTCACCGGTTGCCATACTACTGATTGTGCTACAGGTGGCGCTGATCGGGGCCGTGGTATGGCTGGCCTCCGGCACCGCTGCCACCATTGCCGTCGTGCTGGGCGTGGCTGTGGCGGCGCTGGCCTGGTACCTGGGCATGCAGTCTCGCCGGGACCGGAACATCAGCCAGGTATTCGAGCGGGCCCTCGGCCAGCAGATTGATATTTCGGAAAGCCTGACAGCCAATGATGACTCCGAGGAAGCCCGCGCATTGCAGGCGTTCAACAAACGTTTGCGGGAAATGATCCTGGACTTCCAGCACCAGAGCATCAGCATCTCCCTGTCTTCCGCCCGCAGTCGTCTGCTGGCGGAACTCGCTACCCGGGAGGCCAAGGGCCAGCTGAGCCTGTCCGAACAGATCTTCCAGGCCAGCAACGAAACGACGACGGCCCTGCAGGATATCTCCGGTCGCACAAGCACCATTACCGACATGAACACCCGCAATCTGGACGTGGCCCGGGAATCCAGCCAGCAACTGGGTGAAGCCCGGTTCCAGGTGGAAAGCATCAACAATGCCATGGGGGAATTCCAGCAGAACATTGCCCGGCTGGAAGACTCCTCCACCCAGATCCAGAAGATCCTCGGCACCGTTCAGGATTTCTCCGAACAGACCAATATGCTGGCACTGAACGCAGCCATTGAAGCCGCCCGTGCCGGTGAACAGGGTCGGGGGTTCGCCGTCGTGGCCGATGAGGTGCGCAACCTGTCCGTGCGCGTTGGCGAAGCCGCCAGCCAGATTGGTTCTCTGCTCAAGGAAATGATCAATGCCATGTCCGGGGCTGGCAACCAGGCCCAGTCGATCATGACCCAGAGCGCCACTGCCGGCGAGTCCGTCAGCGCCGCCGCCGACCAGTTCGGCGCCATGGTGAATGACTTCACCCAGGCCCACGAGGACCTGCTGATGGTGGGCAGTTCCCTGGAGCAGCTGACCGCCACCAACACCGAAACCCACAGCCATGCCTCGAAAATCCGGGACAGCAGTGAGCAGATCCGGGAAGGCATGTCGAGCATCTATACCCAGACCGATGCCCTGCGGGATAACACCAACCTGGTACTTCAGGCCCTGTGTCGCTTTGACCTGGGCGAGGGGCCGCTCGAGAGCATGATCAACAAGCTGTTCGATCGTCGCGACCAGCTTCAGGGCATCATGGAGGATCTCCGCAAGGAGGGCTACAACCTGTTTGATTTCAACTACAAGGAAATCCCCGGCACTGGCGGCCAGAAGTTCGACACCAGCTGGGCCGATGCCCTGGGCAAGCGCATTCAGCCGACCCTTGATGAGTGGGACCTGGGTGGCAAGGACGGCATTATCTATACCCTGCCCACGGACAATAACGGCTACCTGGCCATTGCCCGCAGTGCCAGTGCCCAGCCCATGACCGGCGACCCGAGGGTGGATGCCGCCCGCAGTGTGCACAAACGCATGACCGTAAGCGGGCAGGAGCTGGAAAACCTGCGCAAGTGTACCTATCTGAGCATGGGCACCTTCGTATTGCCGGGTACTACCAATGTCGTGCTGGTGATCTACGTACCTCTGTACGTGGATGGCAAGAAATGGGGTGTGATGACCTCCGGTATCGTGCCGAAAGCGGTTGGTGTCGATAAATAACCTGACCGGCCATTCTCTGGTCTCCATTCAGCAGCCCCGCTCCCTTGACGGGAGAGGGGCTTTAGCGTCCTTCCCTGCCCGCTTTCTTTGCTCCCGACATGAGCTCTCCTCCCACAGGTGCTAAGATGGCGCTTTTGCCCGGGAGTCAGACCATGGGTCTTCTGTTCGAACAGATCGACAGCCAGCCATCACCATTGGGGGAGATAACCCTGCGCCGTCGCCGTATACCCGCCCTGGGTGACCGGGACATCTACGAAGTGAAGCTGGGGGAGGAGTTCCTCATGTCCAGTATGTTTGTGGATGCTGAGGTGGCGCTGGCGGATCTGGCCCTGGAAGTGACCCAGGGGGAGGATCTGGCCGTGGTCGTGGGTGGCCTGGGTCTGGGCTATACCGCCGAGGCCGCGCTGCGTAATGACCGCGTTGGCGAGCTGCTGGTGGTGGATGCCCTGGGCACCGTGATCCGTTGGCACGAAGAGGAGAAAGTGCCCCTGGGTCAGGCGCTCAATGATGACCCGCGCTGCCGTTATGTCCACGGCAGTTTCTTCGAGCTCGCCGAGCCACAGCAGGGTTTCGACCCGGGCCAGCCGGGGCGGCTGTTCGATGCCGTCCTGCTGGATATCGACCATTCCCCCCGGGCGTTGCTGAACGAATCCAACGCCACCTTCTACAATGTCGAGTCCCTGGGTCGTATGGCGCAGCAACTCAGGCCCGGTGGCATGTTCGGTATGTGGTCTAACGAGCCGCCAGACGAGGACTTTCTGCAGGTGCTGGAGCAGGTCTTCGCAGCGCCGGAAGCCCGGGTGGTGTCTTTCTTCAATCCTTTCCAGAACCGGGAGGCCACCAATACCGTCTATCTGGCGAGGGCGAAGGGGGCGACCGACCAATGACCGGTACCGTGATCGACTGGGCCAGCCATTCTGCAGCGGTCTGGCGTCGTCACCGTCATGGCCTGAGGGCGATTCGTCGCCTCGATCCGGTCCGTTGGGACCAGCTGCAGGGCATTGAGCGGCAACAGGCCGAACTGGCCCGTAACACTGAACGATTCCTGGCCGGCAAGCCCGCCAACAACGCCCTGCTGTGGGGCTCCCGGGGTACGGGCAAGTCGTCCCTGATCAAGGCCCTGCTGAACCGCTATGGCCAGGATGGCCTGCGCATGATCGAGGTGGACAAGGATGACCTGGTGAACCTGCCGGAAATTGTTGACGACATTGCTGAACAGCCCTGGCGCTTCGTTATCTATTGCGACGACCTGTCGTTTGAGGCCGGCGAGCCCGGCTACAAGGCGCTGAAGAGTGTGCTGGAGGGCTCCCTGGAACTGCCGCCGGAGAATGTGCGGGTCTATGCCACTTCCAACCGTCGCCACCTGATGCCGGAGTTCATGTCGGACAACCTCCAGAGTGAGGTGAAAGGCGGTGAGCTGCATCCGGCGGAAGCCATTGAGGAGCAGGTGTCGCTGGCGGACCGGTTCGGGCTGCAGTTGTCGTTTTACCCCTTCCCCAAGGACGTCTACCTGCAGGCCATTGATGCCCTGTTTCCCGACGTAACCGACCGGGCAACCCTGCATCTGCATGCCATGAGGTTTGCCACCAGCCGGGGCGGTCGCAGCGGTCGCACCGCCCAGCAGTTCTACCGCCAGTTCAGCGGCGATTTCAGCTGACAGCACTGCCTGCTGGCAGATCCACCTCAAACCGTACCCCGGCCAGGCCCTGATCGACATGGTTGCCGGCCCGTACGCTGCCGCCATGGTGTTCGGCAATCAGCCGAACGATCAGCAGCCCCTGGCCCAGGTGACCCTCGCCGCTGCCTTCCCGCACGGACACGAACGGATTGAAGATGTCCTGGGCCAGGGTCTCGGGCAGGCCTGGCCCTTCATTGAATACCGATAGTCGCAACACCGGTCCGGCCGCGGCCACGGCGACCACGATCTGTCCGCCCCCTGGCGTGAAGTCACGGGCGTTGTCCACCAGCTTGTCCAGCAGCTGCACCATGAGTTCCGGAGAGCCGGTCATGGGGCAGCCGTTGGCGGGGCCCTGGTAGCGGATTTGGTGGTCCGGGTCGAGGCTCTGGTAGGCGGCGGTGGCTTCGGCCATCACGTCGGCAAGGTCAAAGTTTTCCGGCTCCGCCTGGTCGAAGCTCTGTTCCAGCCTGGCTGCCTCGCTCATGCCCTGAAGGATCTGGCTGAGCCGGTCAGTGGCACGGCGGGCCCGGTCCCGATAGCTGGTGCGTTCGTCTTCGGTGGCAGCATGCTCCAGGTTGTCCAGGGAGGAGCGGATCACCGCCACCGGCGTTTTCAACTCGTGGGAGAGGCGTCGTGAGAAACTTTCCAGATAGTCGGTGTAGCCCTGCAGGCGGTCCACCATATGGCTGAACTGCCGGTTGAGCTCCCCCAGTTCATCCCGGGCCCTGCTGCGTGGAATGCTGGCCAGGATGCGGCCATCGGGGTCGACGCTGGCATTCACCGCCCGCTGCAACCGGGCAATGCGCCAGGACAGCCAGCTGGCATAACCCAGTAGCACCAGCATCAGGCCGACGATCAGCAAAACGCTGCGGGCGATGACCGAGCCCAGGGTGTTGCCGGAAAGTGCCAGTATCTGCTCCAGTGACTGTTCCAGAACCAGCATTCTGCCATCCCCCAGCGGCGCCGTTGCCATCAGGTAGACATCGTTATCCGGGTGCCGCACCAGACCTCCGCTATCCGGCTGTTGCAAATGGGTTTCGTCATCCCGGAAAGGCATGGGGTCCGGCTGGTGAAAACGGACCAGGGCGCGCAGCATGTTCAGGGTGATCTGTTCCATTACCTCCAGCGGCGACAGATTGTCGAAGGCACGACCATTGTCCGGCAGGGGCTGCGCACTGCGGGCGATCAGCCAACCTGCCGGCTCGCTCAGCAGGACCCGTTGGCCGGGCGAGAGCAGCGTGTTCAGCCTGGCTTCCAGTGACAGGTTGCGGCCGGTCACAACGGGTAACGGGTATTGCCGGGTGCCCGCACTGTGCAGGAACTCCGGTTTGTCCGCATCAGGCCAGACCACTTCCAGGGACAGCTGGTCTCCCAGGTGCAGTCGCGGCAGGCGTAATTCCACCTGGTAGCTGTCGCCCCGGCTTTGCCAGGCGCCGCTTATCTGGTAGTCCTGTTTCCCCGGGTTGAAAGGGTAACGTCCCACCACCTGGCCGGGGGTAGAGGTGCGGATGATGCGCTCGGTCACCAGGCTGCCGGAGCGCCAGCGTAACCGCAGGAGCTCATAGGGCTGATCCGGGTTGGCGGGGTTGAAGTAGCGTGGATCGGGCCGCTGGACCCGCAGCATCAGGTACAGGTAGCGGCCATGGACAGACGCTTGCCAGGCCAGCACACCGGCGGCGTCGGCATTGGTTTGCCAGGGCTGCTCGCCCTCCTCGTAGCCGGGCCAGTCGTCGCCATGGCCATCTGCCTTGATGGGCTGGTCCGCCTGGCGGATATAGATGACGCTGTCGTCATCAGTCAGCGGATCCACTCCGTCGAGTTCTGACGCCGCCACTTCGGCCATGCGTCGTGCCTGGGCCTGGAGCTGGCTGGTGGACTGGTCCCGCAGGGCCTGGTCCAGTTCCAGCACGAACTGCAATCCCGCCCAGGGGATCAGCAGCATCAGCAGGCTGGCGAGGAAGAGCTGGCGTTTCAGGGACAAGCGTTACACCTCACGGGCGTGCCAGCGATAGCCCATGCCATAGGCGGTCTGTATACCGTCGAAATCCGGGTCCAGCTGCTGGAACTTGCGGCGGATGCGCTTGATATGGGAGGTGACCGTGTTGTCGTCCATTACCGTACTGGCTGCCTGCATCAGCTGGTCGCGGTTGCGCACGTGGCCGGGGTGGCGGGCCAGGGCATGGAGCATCCAGAATTCGGTGACCGTCAGTTCCACCGGCAGGTCGTCCCAGGCCACGGTCATGCGGTCCACGTTAATGGTCAACCGGCCCCGCGTCATCACTTCGTCCGGCTGCTGCAGGGCCTCGGCCCAGGCGTCTGCCCGTCGTAGCAGGGCGGTCACCCGGGCCAGCAGGTGGTCAAGGCTCATGTCCTTGGTGACGTAGTCGTCGGCACCCAGGCGCAGGCCATGGACCGAGTCGATATCGCTGTCGCGGGCCGTGAGGAAAATAATGGGCACGGTGGCAGACAGCCGGCGCAGGTCCTGGCACAGCTCGAAGCCGCCTTCCGGTTCGTCGCCGAGGCCCACATCAATCACCGCCAGGTCGGGCAGCGAGGTTTTCAGGGTGCTCCAGGCACTCTGGCGATCGCCGTATACCGCCACGCTGTAGCCCCGGCGCTCGAAAGCGTCCCGGTAATTCTCCCGGATGGCAGGTTCATCCTCCACCAGCACGATCTGTTTCTTCATCAACGTTTCCGCTTCCTTTTAAACCTGGTCCAAATGTAACCATCCCGGGTTGGCCGGACAAGCTGGTGGACGCCTAATTGCCGGCTATTGCCATAATTCATCATTTTCTGGCCGGATCCTGGCCAGATTGCACCACGGGATCGACGTTTCCTTTCGGTTTAATGGTTTCAGGTACATACAACGTCCAACAGAAAAGGAACCTGAACCATGCTGCCCAGCCAGCCATTACCGGGGTATCGGAAAGATCGCCAGTCACCACGCGGCCAGCGCCTGAGCCGCCGCCAGGTGCGACGGATTGAGGGGGCCAGCCTGTGGCTGGCAATGCTGATGCTGCTGTTCGTCCAGCCCCTGTTCGTGGAGGTGGAGGCCACGGAACGCCAGGTGGCGGAAGGCACCGGTGAGTTCCATTACCTGGGTGAACGGGGGCGCGTGCCGGCCCCCATGCTCAGCACCGACTACCAGGTGACGGTGACCGGGCTGATTGCTGAAACCCGGTTGCGTCAGAGCTTCGGCAACACCTCGGATCAATGGCAGGAAGGGGTCTACACCTTTCCTCTGCCGGAGAACGCTTCGGTTCACGCCATGACCATGACTACCGACGAGCGAGTCATTGTCGGTGAGATACGGGAGCGGGAGCAGGCCCGGCGGGAATACGAGCAGGCGAAAAAGGAGGGTCGTCAGGCGGCCCGGGTGGACCAGCAGCGCCCTAACCTGTTCACCACCCGCCTGGCCAATATTCCCCCGGGCAAGACGGTGACCGTGGAGCTGAAGTACCAGCAGCTGGTGCACTACGACAGTGGCGAGTTCAGCCTGCGCCTGCCCACCACCCTCACGCCCCGCTATATTCCCGGCGTTCCGGAGGTGCCGGGAGAGACGGAATGGACCGGCGGCTGGGCAGTGCCCACCACCGAAGTGGCGGATGCCCACCAGATTACCCCGCCCCAGGTCGCCCATGAGGATGTGGCGACCGGCAGTCACGAGGCCACCATTGGCATAGAATTGCGGGCCGGCCTGCCGGTGAGCAAGGTGAGCAGTCCCAGCCACCAGGTAGCGGATGAGCATGACGGCGACACCATCCGGGTCACTCCGGTATCCGGCACGGTGGCCATGGACCGGGACTTTCAGCTGCGATGGCAGCCTGTACGGGGGCAGGAGCCGGCGGCTGCGGTGTTCCATGAGGCCTGGCAGGGTGATGACTACCTGCTGGCGATGCTGGTGCCGGGTGAGCAGGGTGGCCGGGTGCTGACGCGGGAGCTGATTCTGGTGATCGACACCTCCGGCTCCATGGCTGGCGCCTCTATCCGGCAGGCCCGGGAAGCTCTGCTGACCTCGCTGGATACTCTGGGACAGGGGGACACCTTCAACGTTATTCAGTTCAACAGCCATACCAGTCGCCTGTTCCCGCAGCCAGTGACCGCCGGTGTCGACAACCTTGAGCGGGCCCGGCGTTATATTCGTGGCTTGCAGGCCAATGGCGGCACCGAGATGGCCTCCGCGCTGGAGGCGGCCCTGGATGGCGACGCAGAACCCGCCATCACCGACCTGCGCCAGGTGGTGTTTGTCACCGATGGCGCGGTGGGCAACGAAAGGGCCCTGTTCGCTCAGATCCGTGACCAACTGGGCGGCAGCCGGCTGTTTACCGTGGGTATCGGATCGGCTCCCAATATGCACTTCATGAGGCAGGCGGCGCGTTTTGGCCGTGGTACCTATACCGCCATCAGTGATCTGTCGGAGGTTTCCCGCCAACTGGATACCCTTTTCCGCAAGATGCAGTCACCGATGCTGACGGATATCGACGTGAACTGGCCGGCCGGTGTGGATGCCGGTGATAACTTCCCGGCGCGGGTTGGTGATCTTTACCTGGGAGAACCCATGATGCTGCTGGCTCGCGGTGCTTCGCCAGAGGGTGATCTGGCGGTATCCGGCGCGCTGCCTGGCGGCCAGGTATGGCAACGGGGGCTTGCCCTGGATCAGGCTGCGTCGGGCACAGGCATCCACCGGCTTTGGGCGCGGGCGCAGATTGACCAGTTGCTCGATCAGGGGCTGTCAGGCCAGATCGGGGATGACGCCAGGGAGCAGGTGCTGGCCCTGGGCCTGACACACCAATTGGTGACTCCCTATACCAGTTTTGTGGCAACCGACAAGACACCGGCCAGGCCTGTGGAAGAGAACCTGGAGCAATCTGCCGTGCCGTCACTGATGCCTGCGGGCAGTGCCCACCAGCGTATCGGCTACCCGCAGACTGCCACGCCGGCACCGCTATTGATGCTCAGTGGTCTGCTGGGGCTGACGCTGTCGGGTGTCGTGGCGCTGATTCGCCGGCGGAGGGTGTAGCTATGGGGCGCATGTTGCTTTTAGTGGTGACACTCTCCGCGGGCCTGTTGCTGGCCGGCCTGTGGATTCCCTTCAAGGCGGTGGTGGCCCAGGAGCTCCTGACCATGGCCTGGGCCCGCACCCAGGCAAGCCAGGTGGAAAGCCGGCCCTGGCCCTGGGCGGACACCTGGCCGGTGGCGAGGTTGCAGTTGCCCGGCGAGGAGTCCGCGCTGGTGGTGCTGTCCGGTGGTCACGGCGAAAGCCTGGCCTTTGGTCCGGGACAGGTCCGGGGTCCGGATCTGGGCGAGCGGCCCCGATCACCGGTGGTAGTTGCCGGTCATCGCGATACCCACTTCCGGCCGCTGAAGGACATTAAGCAGGGGCAGGAGATACGCCTGCAGTTTGCCGACGGCGCCTGGCGCCGGTACCGGGTGGATTCCCTGCGGATTGTCGACAGCCGCCAGGAGCAGATGGACCTGACACGCTATGACCGGAACTCGCTGGTGCTGGTGACCTGCTATCCTTTTGACTCCCTGGATGCCAATGGCCCGCTACGCTTCGTGGTGGAGGCCAGTCGCGATATGGCATGGCCAACCGGAGGTCAGGCAGCCGTCGGAGCCTGATGGACGTGCGCTGACAAAGCCCTCTCCTCATGACCCATGTGCCGGGGTGTTTGCCCCGGCACGCTTGCATGCGTCTGAAAATCACGGCAATCTCGGTGCATCCAAGCGCGGGCGGTTGCGTCAACAGGATCGTCCGTTCCTATAGCTAGTTCAGGGAGTAACACGGATGAACCTGATTCTGTTCCTCATTATCGGTGGTGTTGCCGGCTGGCTTGCCGGTCTGATCATGAAGGGTCGTGGTTTTGGCGTGCTGGCCAATATTGGTATTGGTATTGTCGGTTCGTTTATCGGCGGTTTCGTGTTTGGTCTTCTGCAATTGCATGCAGGGGGAACGATTGGTGAGCTGGTGACGGCGACGGTAGGCGCCGTTCTGCTGCTGGCCGCGATCAACGCAATCAAGAAAGGCTGACTACTATGCTGATGCCTGTTACTGCTGTGTTTGCGGCTGTTACAGCAGTTTTGCTGTTGTTCCTGTCGGTCCAGGTGTCCCGGTACCGTCTCAAGTACCAGAAGGGCATGGGGGTTAATGACGATCAGGATTTCGAGGTAGCGGTCCGCGCCCACGGCAACCTGGTCGAGTATGCGCCCATAGCGCTGATTCTGATGGCTATTGGCGAACTCAACGGGGTCAATGCTCAATGGATCTACTGGGTGGGTATGGCGCTTGTAGGCGGGCGTATCCTGCATGCCTACGGCATGTTCAATGGTCACGGTGGGCCGCACAAGGCGCGGCTGGCGGGTATCCTGCTGACCTGGCTCAGTATTCTGGTGATGGCAATGCTGTTGGTCTGGAACGTGATTCAGGTTCAGCCCTGAAGCGGCGGATGCCGGGGGAATCGGGAGGTGGTCCCCGGAGTGCCGGGCCATCGTGGCGGCGCTGCCCTGACGAGATCATCACCGGGCAGTGCCGTGGGATGGGTTACATAACAAGGGCCAGGGATTCCTCCTGTGGCTCGGGTAGGCTGTCGTTTTCTGATAGGCAGGCCAGTTGGCCGGGGGCTGAAACCTGTGCGTCTGCGTAAACGGATCTGGTTTCCTCCGCCTTGACCTCTCCGTTGGCCTGGGCCGCCTCCATTGCTGCCGCGCGGGCAATCAATTCCGGGCTATCCAGTACAAGTACCGTCATGTCGCTTTCCTTAGTTTATTGGGTCAGGCTATTGTTCTTATTCCCGCATACTATCGTTGGTATGCGGGGGCTTGGCAATCCCCCGTAGGCCGGTTGACCTGATTTAATGACATCGATGTGACGCCTGTATGACATGCGCTGTTCCTCCTTTTCATGAATTGGCGACCGGTCTGTCGCCCCTCATGCCTATTACAACGCGCAAAGCTGGCCGGGCTGTGGTAAAAAACCGGGTAATCACCGATGCATTGTGATGAAAAGTGACCGCTGATGATCATCATCCCCGCTGAAAAGAAAGTTGACTGGAAACATCCCCCCTGGATGACCTTCGCGCTGATGCTGGTGAGCCTGCTGGCGTTCCTGCTCTATCAGGGCAAGGATCCGGAACTGATCCAGGGCGCGGTAAGCACTTATCTTGATGCGGAGCTGGACCGGTTGGAGGCGCCGCTTTACCAGGACTACCTCGAGCGGGAAATCAGCCTGAAGGGCAATACCGATCTGCAGCAGCTGCTGGACTGGGTCGAGTATCTTGAGTCGGAGGGGGACCGGGTTGGTCTGGCGTCGCTCATGCTGTCTGACCAGACCTTCTACCGGTACCTGCGGGACAATCGCGACCTGCTGATGAACAGTCGCGAGCGCAGGCTGTGGCAGTCGGAACGGGAGCAGATTCAGGAGCGGTACATCTCGCGGCTGAGCGCCTATGAGGCGGGGCTGATGCCATCGGATCTGAATTTCTACAGCCTGATCACCTACCAGTTTCTCCACGGCGGCTGGGACCACCTGATCGGTAACATGGTGTTCCTGTTCCTGCTCGGGTTCACCGTGGAAAAGGCCCTGGGCCCCGGTCGTTATTTGCTGGCGTACCTGCTGTGCGGGGTGGTTGCGGGGCTGACCCACGCGGCCTTCCATTGGGGCGAGGCCACGACACTGGTGGGGGCATCCGGCTCTATAGCCGGGCTGATGGGTATGTACGTGGCCTTCTTTGGCCGCAGGAAGATACGGTTTTTCTACTACCTGGGGGTCTACTTCAATTACTTCCGGGCCCCGGCGCTGGTGATCCTGCCCATCTGGGTGGGCAAGGAGATGTACCATCATTGGGCCTCCGGTGGTGACGGCATCGCCTACCTGGCCCACGCCGGTGGCCTGGTGGCCGGCGCCGCCCTGATTCTGCTGTTGGGCCGGGGCTGGTTCCAGGCTCGGGAGTCCTTCTACGAGCCGGAAGCGGAGGAGCGGGATGAAGCGTTCACCCGCGAGTATGCCAAGGCCATGGAAGCCCTGTCGCGGATGGACTTCACGCTGGCCCGGCAACGTTTCGAAGCCCTCTGGCAGGCCCATCCGGACCGGCCGGTGCTGCTTGAGCACCTGTACCACCTGGAAAAACTGCGCCCGGACCAGCCCGCCTATCGGGACCGGGCCGTCGCCCTGATGCACCAGTACTTGCGCCTGCAGCAGCCCGAGAACCTGCTGAAGACCTGGCAGGAATACCTGGATCTGGGGGAGCCCAACCAGCCCCTGGCTCCTGAAGAACACAACCGGGTGCTGTTCGCGGCCCTGCGTGGTGATGATCTCAAGCTGGCGGAAAAGGCCTTTACCAGGGTGAAGGCGTCCGGCAGCGTGGACATGGTGCGGGAGGCGGGCCGTCTGCTGGCCGATGAATTCAGCAAACGGCAGATGGAGCCCAAGGCCAACGAATACCGGATGTTGGTAAAAAGCCTCTGACCATGCCGGGGCTCTTTCGGGGCTTCCGGTCATCATATGTCCGCTGTGCGGAACTCCCCGGGTTTGTCATGGTCATCCACTTCCGGTACCCTTCCGTACATTGGTGTATTGTTGTTTTTTATTCCATCTGTTTGTAAATAAACAATATTCCTGTCGGCGCCCGCATTGGGTGTTGTTCAGGGCATGACAGGCAGCCTGGTGATAAGGCATTATTCATTCGGTTTTCCGCTTCCGGTTTTTGCTGGGCGGAACAGAATTCCATTGTGAACTGGCAGCGCCGCCATAATTACTGTCAAGCCGGCCCCAATGGGCCGTTCGTGGGCTGCCCCCAAGGAGAGCAAGCATGACTGATCTGGATACCTTCCGTCAGGAAACCCGGGCATGGCTTGAGGAGAACTGCCCCCAGAGCATGCGTTCCCCCTTCAAGAGCGAAAAAGACGCTTGCTGGGGTGGTCGCAACTTCAAGTTCCAGAGCGAGGACCAGCGCCTTTGGCTCGAGCGCATGGCTGACAAGGGCTGGACTGCGCCCGAGTGGCCCACCGAATACGGTGGTGGTGGCCTCTCCCGGGAGCAGCACAAGGTGCTGCTGGAAGAAATGGCCCGCATCCAGGCGCGCCCGCCGCTGAACAGTTTCGGCATCTGGATGATCGGACCCGCCATTCTCAAGTTCGGCTCTGAGGCTCTCAAGCAGCAGCACCTGCCGCCCATCGTGCGTGGCGAGATCCGCTGGTGTCAGGGCTACTCCGAGCCGGGTGCGGGTTCCGACCTGGCAGGGTTGCAGGCCAAGGCCGAGGACAAGGGCGATCACTTTATCGTCAATGGCCAGAAGATCTGGACCTCCTACGCCGACAAGGCCGACTGGATGTTCGCCCTGGTGCGCACCAACCCGGACGTGAAGAAGCAGGAAGGCATCAGCCTGGTACTGTTCGACATGGAAACCCCGGGAGTATCCACTCGTCCCATCAAGCTGATCTCCGGCGAATCGCCCTTCTGCGAAACCTTCCTGGACGATGTCCGCGTGGAAAAGGACCAGGTGGTGGGCGAGGTCGACAAGGGCTGGACCATCGCCAAGTACCTGCTGACCCACGAACGCAGCATGATCGGCAATATGGGCAGCACGGCTGCCGGCCAGAAGACGTTGTCCCAGCTGGCGGTAGATGCCGTCGGTCTGGAAGATGGCAAGCTGGCGGACCCCATGCTGCGGACCGAGATTGCCTCCTGGGCCATTGATTCCATCGGCTACGAGCTGACCGCCGAGCGTGCCAAGGACCAGGCCAAGTCCGGCCAGGGCGTGGGCAATGTGTCGGCCATGCTCAAGCTTGCCGGTACCGAACTGAACAAGCGTCGCTACGAGTTGCTGGTAGCCGCCTATGGCAGCGAAGGCCTGCTGTGGGAAGGGGATGATCGCCCCGCGGGGGCCCTGCCCCAGCAGTGGCTGCGCACTAAGGGTAACTCCATTGAAGGGGGTACTTCCGAAGTGCAGCTCAACATCATCGCGAAAAACATTCTCGGATTGGGCTAAGGGCGGAGACCATCATGCAAAAGCTTGTACTGACTGAAGAACAACAGATGCTCAAGGATGCCGCCCAGGGCCTGTTCGGCGAACAGGCGCCGGTATCCCAGCTGCGTAAACTGCGGGACGACAAAGACCCGCTGGGCTATGTGCCGGAATTCTGGAACCAGGCGGTGGAACTGGGCCTGGCGGGCACGCTGATCCCGGAAAGCCACGGTGGGTCCGAGTTCGGGCACGTGGGCATGGGGCAGGTGATGGAAGAGGGTGGTCGTACTCTGGCTGCGTCGCCGCTGTTTGCCTCCGGTGTGCTGGGCGCCTGCGCCCTGATCCTGGCCGGCAATGACAGCCAGAAGGAAACCCTCAAGGGTATTGCGGACGGCAGTCACCTGACCGCCCTGGCCATTGATGAGACCGGACGCCACCAGCCACTGCGCGTGACAACAAAGGCGGAAGCCCAGGGTGACGGTTTCGTACTTAACGGAAGCAAGACCTTTGTGGTGGACGGCCATATCGCCAACACCCTGATCGTGTCAGCCTGCACCAGCGGCGGTGAGCGTGACGAATCCGGCATCACCCTGTTCCTGGTGGACCCGAAGGCGGAAGGGGTGACTGTTGAGCGCACCATCTTCCCGGACGGCCGCAACTACGCCAAGGTACAGCTGCAGAATGTGGCTGTCGGCGCTGATGCGGTGCTCGGACAGAAGGACCAGGGCGCAAAGCCCCTGCAGAAACTACTGGACATCGGCAGCGCCCACCTGGCGGCGGAACTGCTGGGCCTGTCCAGTGAGGCCTTCGACCGCACCGTGGCGTACATGAAGGAGCGCAAGCAGTTTGGCGTGTACATCTCTTCCTTCCAGGCCCTGCAGCATCGCGCTGCCCAGATGTGGAGCGAGCTGGAGCAGGTGAAGTCCATAGTACTGAAGGCGTTCATGGCGCTGGATGCCGATGACGAGCAGGCTTCCCTGCTGGCCAGCGCTGCCAAGGCCAAGGCCAGCCAGGTGGCGGAACTGGTCACCAATGAAGGCGTTCAGCTCCACGGCGGTATGGGCATGACCGATGAATACGATATCGGCCTGTTCATGAAGCGTGCCCGCCCGGTGCAGTTGCTATTGGGTGACTTCCGCTACCACGCCGATCGTGTGGCGAGCCTGAAGGGTTTCTGATACCTGAGCCATAAGCGCCCTCGTTCCAGGCATAAGTGAAAGAAATCAAAAAGCGGCAGGGCTGAAAGGCCCTGCCGTTTTTTCGTCTCTGCTCACGGTTATGCAGTGCCACCGCTGAGATCTGCTGCGGCAGCAAAGCTGGCTTTTGGACCTTTTAGTGGTTCCCGCCGTTCTGCCTGCGCCATATACGCGGCAATGGTCTGCTTCATGTCCGCGTCCAGGGTGCTTTTATCCGCGAATTTGAGGAAACTGGTGGCCTTGTCCCATTGCTCGAAGCCATTGGCCAATATGCGCGCCACCAGGATGTAGGCGGGGGCAATCTGGTCGCTGTCCGGAAAGCGCTTGTGGAAGTCTTTCAGCAGTTGCAGGGCCGGCCTGGGTTCGTGCTGCAGGAACAGCAGGTCGGCACAGGCCACCACAAGCTCCGGGTCCTGGGGCTGGAATTGCGGGTCATGCTGGCGTAGCAGCGTGAGCAGGGTTTTCATGTCGCTGTGCTTGCGAAAGGCCACCATCCAGTGCAGCAGTTTGGCGTGATGGCGATTGAGTGCGTCCAGGTCATGGCGGGCCAGCGAGAGCTGGTAAAGCTGGCTGAGCCGGTTGGGATTGGCCGGGTCCCGTTTCAGGGCTTCCTCCAGGATACTGGCAACCCGGTTGTAGTTGCCTTCTTTCACATTCATGTCGATATCGGCGTCCACCCGACGGGAGCGGTCCCGGTTCGGGTCGGCAGGCTCCTCCACTTCCTGGAAGTCACTGGCGAAGCCCAGTTCTTCCTGGTACTGGAACAGCAGGTAGCCGAGCATGTGGAATACGATGACGATAAAGACACTGCTCAGGAAGCCGCCGAGGGGGTAGGCGATAACCGGGTGGAAATGGGCGAAGGCCAGCTCCTGTGCGGCCGCCGACGCCATGGTCATCAGCACCAGGAACCCGTAGAGGACGAAGTAGGGCCAGCCGATGGAAGAGATTAGCGCGGTGATATTCAGGGGGTTCAGGGCCGGGAATATGGAGTCTTCCATGGCCAGGATCATGATTGCGGCCGGCACCGCCAGGTAGGCCAGTCCGGTGACCACGACGCCGGGAATCGGCCCCAGCAGGGCAAAGGCGGAAACCACAGCAGCAATCATCACGAAAACAATTACAAAGCTCTGCAGGCCCAGGGCAAAACCGTCTCCGGACCAGGCTTCCGCAACCGGTGGTGGTTTCATGTGGCCATTGGCGGTGTGGCGGATGACGGTATAGCAGTACTTGATCAGCACCAGTAGCAGCACCAGGTAGATCAGCCCACCGATCAGGCCCGGGTTGAGGAACAGTGGCACTACGGTGCAGATGATCACCACCAACAGCGGATCCGAGTGGAACGGGTAGCGGAAAAACGACGACAACCGCTGCCAGAAAGGCTCCACTTCGGTGGCCGCACCCAGGTAACGCATCTGCCGACCGCAATGGGGGCAGAGGCCAATCTGCCGTCGGGGATCGGCATCCGGCATGCAGCCGGAGCAGTAATGGATCAGGCACTCCCCGCAATGCCACTTGGCAGGCTCGCCGGGGTGGTAATGGCAATCGTTCTTCACAGTTTGGTTCCCTGGTGTCCCGTTTGGTGCATTGGCCCGCCCCAATAGTAACCGACGGGCAACGATTTTGAACGGGCGCTGCACGAATCACACACATCGACTTTCTGATTATGTATATTAGTTAATGAATTGTCGGCCCAGGGAGTGCCCAGCGGGCCGGATGGCTGTAAAAATGACGTAAAGGAAGTCGTTATGAAACGCGTTTTGCTGGTCCTGCTGGTGGCGGCCGTCGCCGGTGTTTTCTTTGCCAACTACCGAATCACCAGTGAGGTGGAAGAACAGCTCGAGATGTCGAAGATGGGCCTGTCCATGTTCGGTGAGTTCACTTGGGGAGATGTGTCGGTGTCGCCGTTGGGGGCGTTGAGTATCACCGATATCCGGTTCAGTCCCCACGGGTTGCCGGAAGAGTACCGGGTGGATGATATCCGCCTCGAAACCGCCCACCTGTTCGAGCTCTACCGTATTGCCTTCCAGCTGGATCAGCGTGAAATACCCGAACAGATGCACATGGTGATTTCCGGGCTCCGCCTGGACCTGGATTCCGACCTGTTCCGCAATATCGAGGCCGAAGCTTCCGGGCAGGGCGGCCTGGTGTCGCGTCTGGTGACGGCGGGCTGTGGTGACCGCAGTTACTTCAGCGTGGAGGACTACATGGCCATGGGTTACGGTGTCTCGGTATCCGATATGACCGTCGGATACCGGATGTCCCATTCCGGAACGCGCATGAACCTGGATCTCGACCTGGTATCCCGGGGCATGGTGAAGATTGCTACCGACATGGCGGTAGACCTTAACCCCACCGCTGCCCTGAATGTCCAGACCGCCGGTGACGCCAAGATAAGCCGCGTAAAGGTGGCCATTACCGACACCGGGCTGAACGAGCGCCGTAATGAATTCTGTGCGGGAGAGGCCGGGGTGGCTCGCTCCACTTACCCCGAGTACCACCAGCAGGCCTGGATGCGGGAATGGAACCGGGAGGGCCTTGAGCCCAGCGAGACCCTGGTGAACGCCTACCGGAGCTTCACCTCCGGAGCCAGTGATACCCTGACCCTGGCCATCGACCCCTATCCGACTCTGAATGCCAACGACCGTACCATGAGCATGGACCCCACCTATCTGTCAGGCCGCCTGAGCCCGTCGGTTGCGGTAGCGGGTGTCGAACCCCGGTCATTCAGTGTCACCAGTGTGGAACCGGTGGTTGAGGACGTGGTGGAAGACACCGGACAGGAAGAGGAAACCCGGACTGCGGATCCACGGGATATTACCGGAAGCCTTCATAAGCACCTGAACCAGGATGTGCGCCTCACCCTGACCGATGGTCAGAGTCTGGACGGTCGCATCAAGCGCATCGAGAATGGCCGTGTGCAGTTCAACCGGCGTCTGCATGGCGGCACCATGGTGGTGCCCATTCCGCTGGCACGGATCCAGCAGGCGCGGCTCACCACCGACTGAGGGAGGCTGAAGGGCCCGGTATACGGGCCCTTGTCAGCCGTCAGCCCTGTTTCATACGGTCGGTATAGGGCGGCCAGCCCAGGGGCTTGCCGGCGAGCAGGTGCAGGTGAATGTGAAACACCGTCTGACCGGAGTTCTCGCCGCAATTCATCACCACCCGGTAGCCATCGTCGGCAAAGCCCATCTCCTTGGCCAGTTTTGCCGCCACCCAGTACAGGTGACCCACCAGCTCGCGGTCACCCTCTTCAATATCGTTGATGGTGGCGATCGCCTTCTTGGGGATAATCAGCAGGTGCACCGGTGCCTGGGGGTTGATATCCCGGAACGCCAGGCTGATGTCGTCCTCGTAGACAATGTCTGCGGGAATCTCGCGGTTGATGATCTTGTCGAAAATGGTTTCCGCCATGTCTGGGTCCTTGTTGGTTGTGTGGGTGGTAATCCGTTGTGCCTTTCTGAAGCGTCCCGGGTGACCGGGGTGCTACCTGAGCCCGGTCAGGCGCCCCAGGGCCGGCGCCCGGTTCAGCAATGCCTCGACCGGCGCCGGCAACCCCTCATCCAGGCCCATGGCGTACCGGGCCACCCGGTTGCGGGCGAACGGCAGGCTCTGGGCCAGGCCCAGACCAAGGTTACGGGCAGCCCATACTGGTGTCAGCGAATTGCTGAACAGATGGTAGAACACATCCATGGTCAGCATCATGCGACGATTGGCCGGGCGGCGCTGTTCCTCGTAGCGGGCCAGTAACTCAGGTGCCGCCGGATCCTGCCCGTTGCGCCGGGCTTCGTCCAGCAGTTCCTGCAGACAGTGGGCGTCCTGGAAGCCCAGGTTGACTCCCTGGCCGGCCAGGGGGTTGATGGTGTGAGCGGCGTCCCCGGCCAGTACCACACGGCCCCGGGCGTATTGATGTGCATGCTGGCGGGCAATGGGAAAGCTGGCCCGGGCCGAAACGGCAGTGAGCGGGGGCAGCTCGTCCGGGAAGGCTGCCTGAACCCGGGCCAGGAAGTCCGTTTCCGGCAGGGCCTTGAGTTCTGCCAGGGTTTGCGGGGCGTCGTACCACACCAGTGATGCCCAGCTCTCTCCGGCATGGGCCGGGCCGGCGTCGTGCAGTGGCAGGAAGGCCCGCGGGCCGGAGCTGTGAAACGCCTGCCAGGTTATGTCCTGTGGCGCACCCCGATAGCGAACGCTGGCTACCAGCGCCTGTTGCTGATACTGGTCACGGGTGACACCAATGCCGGCCAGTTGGCGGACTCTCGAGCCAGCTCCATCGGCACCGATCACCAGCCGGCCCTGGATGGCGATGTCATCTTCCAGCATGACCGTAATACTGTCGCTCTGCTCGTGCAGCCGGTGGACGCCGGAGCCGGAAAACACGGTGATTGCTTCCTGTCCGCTGGCTCGCTTCCAGAGTGCGGCCTGGGTGACGCGGTTTTCCACGATGTGGCCGAGGTGCGAGGTTTTCAGGTCTGATGCGGAGAAGGTGGTTCTTGGCGGCTGGCCGGGCAGCCACTGACTGAGCGGATGGTCGCGGGCTTCCCACACAGACAGGCGAAGGTATGGGGTTGCCCGCATGGCCATCATATCGTGCCAGACGCCGAGGCTGCGGAGGTAGGTTTCACTGCCCACGCTGAGGGCCGATACCCGGATATCGGGGTCGTCATGATCATTGAAAGCCGGGGCATTTGCCTGGTCAATCAGGGCAATCGTGTGGCCCCTACCGGCAAGGCCGTTGGCAATGGCGGCGCCGACCATGCCGGCGCCGACTACGATAAAATCGAAGGTCTGGGTCATAAGAAGAATCGGCCTTAAGTCCGACAGGCTGCTATTCAGACCCCCAGTTTACGGACCTTGCCGGTGCAGGCAAGCGGCTATCCATGCCCGGTATCAATAACCCGCCAGTTCCCAGTGCTCAATCTGTTGGTCCGACGGGAGTGTGGCTTTCCGGCGCCGTTGCATCCACGCCGGTTTTCGGGCACCGGGACGGATAAAGCCTTTTTCGATAACCACCGGATCCACCAGGGCCAGGAAGTCTTCCGTCTTCATGTGGATGGACTCCTCATGGGAGCCGGCAGGGAAGGCGATGTCCGCCTGTCGGGTCAGGGCCTCGCTACAGTAGACGGCCATGCCACACAGGTTACCGAACGGGGGCATGGCGCCCACTTCACTGTCCGGAAAGCGGTCCTTGAATTCCATTTCGTCCGCCAACTCCAGGAAGTCGGTTTCCAGTACATCGCTCAGGCGGTCCCAGTGAATGCGCCAGGTGGAGGGCATGACCAGCATGGCCATCTTGCCATCCAGTTCGATGATGACGGTTTTGGCCACCCGGTCTCCGGGTATGTGGCCATGGTGGGCGAGTTGCTGGGCAGTGTAGGCGGGGGGATGTGACAGGGCGATAAAGTCGACCCCGGATTTTTCGAGGAATGCTTTCAGCTGTTTTCCCGGCATAGGGTACCTCCTGCCAGTGCGACGTATTGACTGTGCCACGACGGTGCGCAGTCAGTTTCGTTATTGCCTAGCTTAGTCAACTGTACAGGGATTGCGAGAGGGTATTGCGAAAGACTGTGATGCAGAGCGCTTGTGGTTCATGACAGGTTTGGCGCAAACCAGTCAAAAAGGCCGCCCCGGGAGGGGCGGCCCTGGCAGAGCACGGGACTATTCGGCGTCGGTCGTCCGGTTTTGCTGGTATACGTGCAGATCCCGTTGGGGGAACGGGATGGTAATCCCTTCGGCATCGAACGCCTTCTTGATTTTCTCGTGCATGTCCCAGTAGACCGGCCACAGGTCGTCGGTCCTGGTCCAGGGGCGGACAATGATATTCACGGAGCTGTCCCCCAGGGATCCCACCGAGATGCGTGGTTCCGGCTCGGGCAGTACACGGTCATCCTCGTCCAGGCAGCGTTTGATAATCGACTTGGCCTTGTCGATGTCATCATCGTAATGGATGCCAAAGGTCATGTCGCAGCGGCGGGTATCGTAGTAGCTGACGTTCACCAGCGACGCATTGGCCAGGGAACCGTTGGGGATGATGACACGGCGATTGTCGAAGGTATTGACGATGGTGTACAGAATGTTGATCTCGTCCACCGCACCGAGAAATCCCTCGGCCTCGATGGTGTCTCCCACCTTGAAGGGTTTGAAGATCAGAATCAGCACGCCGCCAGCGAAGTTGGCGAGGCTGCCCTGCAGGGCCAGACCGATCGCCAGGCCGGCGGCACCGATAATGGCGATGAAGGAGGTGGTGGCGATACCCACCATGGAGGCTACGGAAATCAGCAGCAGAATCTTGAGTACGATGCTGACCAGACCGCACAGGAACTTGTTGAGGCTGGGGTCCTTGGCCTTGAGCCGGGCATCGAGGAGATTGACCACCCGATGGATCAGCCAGAGGCCCACCAACAGGGTGATGATGGCAAGAACCACCTTGGGGGCGTACAGCATGACCATCTCAACCGCTGTGTCGAGCCACTCGGTGGCCCTGCCGTTTTCGCTAAAAAGGTCTTCCATACTATCTCCTGATTTTTCTTGATGGATTCATTTCCGGCCGGGAAGCCTCGGGAGTCACTGAGCACCCCTGTGCCCGACTTATGCGCTGGTAGCCTGTCGGGCCCAGTCCATCAGCGCATCCTCGTTGCCGGCCATGGTGACACGACCGGACTTCTGGCTGAGCTGGTAGTCGTACATAGGATCATAATAGTCCGTCAGTAGTGACTTGATCCAGATTTCGTGGCCCGACAGATTGCCGGTCCGGCCCTGTTGCTCCAGTGCCTCTTCCATAATGCCGCGCAATCGCTGATGGCGTTCTCCTCCCAGGCGCTTGCGGATACGGTCCAGTGCGCTGAGCAGGTAGTCACAGAAATTCTCCCAGCCGGCGGCTTCACCATCGCGGGACTGGTAATCGCGGACCATGCCTTCCACATAGTCCTCTCGGATAATGGCAATACGCTCGGACAGTGGCCTCTCCAGTACCAGAAGCGGTGCTGAAGACATGCGCTCGCGCAGGTCCAGGGGCAGATGGCAACGCCCGACCAGGCGGCTTTCATCTTCCAGGTAGATGGGGCCGCCTTTCTCCTGGGCCTTGAGCATGGCGACCGCCAGGGCGTTTTCAAAGTCGATCTGCGTCGGCTGCGGAGTCACCTGGCGACCAAAACTGGAACCGCGGTGATTTGCCAGGCCCTCCAGGTCCACCGGGTTCGGCATCCTGTGCAGAACCCGAGTCTTGCCGGTGCCGGTGCGACCACTGATTACGTGAAAGGTGCCATGCTGGATGACCTCATCCAGTGAATCGATGAGAAAGCGACGCAGAGCCTTGTAGCCGCCCTTTACCAAAGGGTAGTCAATGCCGGCTTCCCGCAGCCATTCCTGGGTCAGGCGGGAGCGCAGGCCGCCGCGAAAGCAGAACAGGTAACCCTCGGGGTGCTGGATGGCGAACCGTTTCCAGGCGGCGATCCGCTCGGCCTTGATGTCGCCGGACACCAGTTGGTGGCCCAGCCGGATGGCTTCTTCCTGCCCCTTCTCCTTGTAACAGATGCCCACCCGGTGCCGTTCATCGTCGTTCATCAGGGGAGCGTTGTAGGTATTGGGAAAGCTGCCCCGGGCGTACTCGACGGGCGCGCGTACGTCCATCAGCGGAACATCATTGAGAAAAAGCTGACGGTACTGGTCGGTATCGGGTCGGGTACTCATGCCTGCGGGTGGTCGTCCGTTGAAAAAGGGGAATCAGTATAGCGGATGGGTCAAGGGTCTGTCGTGACCGTCCCGGGCATCCTCAGGTATAGGGCAGTGCCACTTCCAGGGTGGGCCCGTGTAGAATACGCCGGTTCCGAATGTCGAGGCGATTCATGAACCATCATTACCCCATTCCCGACAGCCTGACCAGGGCCATCAGGCGCACATTGCCCCACGGACGACTGGCGGTATCGCGCCCGGCTGGTTGTCCGTCCTTGCCGCTTTATCTGTTTGATCCACAGGTTCTGGAAGGACCGCTGAGCCATGACGAGGCACAGGCAGTGGTAGCGGAACCGGCCTACTGGTCATTCTGCTGGGCCAGCGGTCAGGTGCTGGCCCAATGGATTCTGGACCACCCGGATACGGTGGCGGGCAAGCGTGTGCTGGACTTCGGTTCGGGCTCCGGTATTGTCGCTGTGGCAGCGGCCATGGCCGGCGCCGCAGAGGCGATTGCCTGCGATCTGGACGGCGACGCACTGGCGGCTGCCCGGGCCAATGCCGAGCTTAATGGTGTGGAGATCGCACTCTGCGATGACTGGCACCGGCGACCATCGTCGCTGGATCTGATTACGGCTGCCGATGTGCTATATGATCGGGACAACCGCCCGTTTCTGCAGGCATTCCGGGAAGCGGCGGGGGGCGTGTTGCTGGCGGATTCCCGGGTCAGGGATCTGGAAGAGCCGGGATACGATGTACTCGATATGGTCTCAGCCAGCACCTGGCCCGACCTTGGCGAGTTCGAAGAGTTCAATCAGGTAAGGTTGTACCGGGCCGGATAGCGGTCTGCAGCGCGTCAGGCGTAGTGGCGTGAACTCAAAAGGGGGCAAAAAAAGAAGAGGGCAACCCTTGCGGATTGCCCTCGTCGGAACAGGTCGTGGCGTCCATGCTCTGTCGCAACCGTCCTGTTGCTGTATTGTCCTTGCCAGGTCCCTGGCGCCAGCTTCCGAGCCAGCGGTCCGTAATTAGGTTTTCCCTTAAGCCTTCTTTCCTAGGGTCCCTGCTTCCCCCCACATCCTGTGAGGAGCATCCAATGCGTCTTCCTCTTCCTTGTCATCCTTGACGGTTCCCATCATACCAAGCCAGAAATTTCGGGTGCATGACAAAACCATGATGGTTCCGTCACAGAGTGATGCCTTTGTCAGTAACTTTCGTAAAAACAACGATGTAGATATTTCGGTTATGCAGAGTTTGGCATCGCCCACGCGTTGTTCTGGCAGAATCTCACGGCAATGTAGGAAATATCTCACACGAAGAATGGCGAAAATCTCAAATCCGGTTTCAGGCGGCCGGGCGCGCAGCCGTGAACCTGAAAAACATCGTCATCAGGCCGTAGCCCAGGAGTATGCCAATGACGTCAGCGAGCAGGTCGGAGAGGGCGAAATCCCGCCAGGGTGTGATCGACTGGCCCAGCTCCAGGGCCAGACCGAAACCGGTAAGCACCAGCAGGGGCGGCATCAGGCCGAGCCGGGGCCAGCCCAGACGTGTGAGTATCGCCAGCTCCATGAATGCCAGCAGGTGATTGACCTTGTCGCTGGCCGCCGAAGGGATCGGGTAGGGTTCGCTGGTAAAGCCCAGCCAGGTAATCGCTGCAATGGAGATGCAGAACAGGGTTCGCCAGAGAAATTGACACGCAATCAGTTTGTAAACGGGTTCTGGAAGTCGCATAACCTGTCCGGTTGAGGTGATAAGGGCCCACTGATGATTTACGTCGTTTATTCAGCGGCTCCCCGGCTTCATGATATGCTTTGCGCCCCGTTACTGCCACGCGTCATGAGGCTGCAAGCATGTTGCAAGGTAATTTTTTCAAGGGCCTGGGCTATCTTGGTGAGGGCTTTGGGCTTATCCGGCAACCGGGGTTGCGGCTGTTCGTCATTGTTCCCCTGATTCTCAATCTCCTGCTGTTCGTCGTGCTGGTCTGGGCCATGGCCGAGGGTTTTGCGCTGCTGATCGCCACCGTTATGGCGTGGCTGCCCGACTGGCAGTGGTTGCAGGCCCTGGACTGGCTGTTCTGGTTGCTGTACGCGGTAGTGATATTGCTGATGTTCGCGTACGGCTTTGTGATCATGGCGAATCTGATTGGTTCCCCGTTCTACGGGTTTCTGTCGGAGCAGACCGAGAAGTTCCTCACAGGTCAGGAAGTGAGCGAAGACGGTGGCTGGATGCAGATATTCAAGGACATTCCCCGGGCATTGGGCCGGGAGATTCATAAGATCGTCTATTATCTGCCACGGGCGCTGCTACTTTTCGTTATCGGGTTGATACCCGTGGTCAACCTGGTAGCGGCTGTACTGTGGTTTGCCTTCAACTGCTGGATGATGTCCCTGCAGTATGTGGACTATCCGGCGGACAATCATCGGGTCAGCTTTGGGGCATTACGCCGGCGTCTCGCCGCCCGTCGCCTCAGTGCCCTGGGGTTCGGTTTGCCCGTGGCTTTGCTGGCCATGGTGCCGGTGGTGAACCTGTTTGTGGTGCCGGCCGCCGTCTGCGGCGCCACCGCCTTCTGGGTCAGGGAACCTGATCCGACGGCAATCGCACGGCGATAACTTGTCGAGGCCGCCCGTGATCGGGGGGCAAATGTCTATTGACCGAACTGTTCGGGAGGATTCTTGGAAGCACCTGCTTTTGCCATTGGCCAGCGCTGGGTCAGTCATTCGGATGCGGGCCTGGGCCTGGGGATTGTTACGGAAGTGGCTGGTCGCACCGTGACCCTGGGATTTCCAGCTGCGGATGAAGAGCGTACCTATGCCATTGATAGTGCCCCCCTGTCCCGCATTGCCTTCCAGATGGGGGAGGATATTGAAACCTTTGATGGCCAGGTGTTGACGGTGCAGGCGGTGGAGGATCGCAGCGGCGTATTGCTCTACCACGCCGTGGATGATACCGGCAACCTGCAGGAGATCTCGGAAGTCCGCCTGGCCAGCCAGGTCAGCTTCTCGGCGCCCCACCAGCGGCTGTTCGCCGGCCAGTTCGATCGCAACGGCGCGTTTCGCCTGCGCCTGGCGACCCTTGAACACCAGGATCGATTGGCCAGGTCGCCGGTGCAGGGTTTGCTGGGTGCCCGAACCCAGCACCTGCCTCATCAGCTTTACATCGCCCATGAGGTGGCTCGCCGCTATGCCCCGCGGGTGCTGCTGGCGGACGAAGTGGGGCTGGGCAAGACCATCGAGGCGGGGCTGATTCTCCACTATCAGCTTCATACGGGTCTGGCCAGCCGGGTGCTGGTGGTGGTGCCGGATTCGCTGATCCATCAGTGGCTGGTGGAAATGCTGCGCCGCTTCAACCTGCGGTTTTCCATCGTTGACCACTCCAGTTACGAGGCGCTGTCCGATCCGGACCCCGATATCGACACTGACGAGGAACAGGTCAATCCATTCGAGCAGAGCCAGCTGGTCCTTTGTTCCCTGGACTTCCTCACCGGAAACACCCTGGCCCAGCGCGACGCAGTAGCCGCTGGCTGGGACCTGATGGTGGTGGACGAGGCCCATCACCTGGGCTGGAGCCCGGAGCAGGTGAGCCCCGAGTATTCCATGGTGGAGAGCCTGTCGGAAGAAACCCGGGGCCTGTTGCTGTTGACCGCAACCCCGGAGCAGGCCGGCGAGGAAAGCCACTTTGCCCGTTTGCGGCTACTGGACCCGGCACGCTTCCATGACCTGGACGCTTTTCGGCAGCAGGAGCAGGATTACCAGGCCATCAATGAGGTGGTGCGTGAGTTGCTGGCTTCCGGGCAGCCACCGGGGGCAGAGCGTCAGGCGTTGCTGAGAACATGGCTGGGAGATGAGTTGGAGCAATTGCTGTCGGCGGACGACCCGGTCCACGCCATTGTGGATGCACTGCTGGACCGACATGGCACCGGTCGTGTCCTGTTCCGTAACACCCGTGCGTCGGTTCGCGGCTTTCCGGAACGCCGACTGCAGACCGTGGCCCTGCCTTGCCCGGCGCTGTATCAGCAGGAAGGTGAGATCTTCGGCGAGCCTAGCCTGACACCGGAGCATCGGTTTACCGACGAAACCTGGCTGGCGGAAGACCCCAGGGTGCAATGGCTGGAGCAGACCCTGAAGGAGCTCAAGCGTGAGAAGGTGGTGGTGATCTGTGCCCACGCCGAGACCGCCATGGCTCTGGAAGTGCATTTGCAGCTGAGGGCCGGTATCCGCAGTGCCGCTTTTCACGAACACCTGAGCCTGATCGAGCGGGACCGGGCTGCCGCCTACTTCGCGGAGGACGAACAGGGCGCCCAGGCACTGATCTGTTCTGAAATCGGCAGCGAGGGGCGCAACTTCCAGTTCGCCCGCCACCTGGTGCTGTTCGACCTGCCGGTCAACCCGGACCTGCTGGAACAGCGGATCGGGCGCCTGGACCGGATCGGTCAGGGCGACGTGATCGATATCCATCTGCCATACCTGCAGGGCACCGCCGGTGAGCTGCAGATGCAATGGTTCCACGAGGGGCTGAACGCCTTTGAACAGAGCTGCGCCATTGGCATGCCCGTGTTCGACCAGGTGAAGGACCAGTGGCAAACCGTCATGAATGGCGAGACCGGGAAGGTCAGCGAGCTGGTCAGCCGCACGGCGTCCCTGGCGGAAGACCTGCGGGCAAGGCTGGAGGCCGGCCGTGACGCCCTGATCGAACTGAATTCCTGCCGCCCGCAGGAGGCCAGGGCGCTGATCGACGCGATAGAACAGGAAGAGGACGATAGCCGTTTGCAGGCGTATGTCCACACCGCCTGCGACATCTTCGGGGTGGAGGTGGAGGAACACTCCGCCGATACCGATATCATGCGCCCCAGCGAACAACGCCACTCGGGGCAGCTGGAACTGGTGCCTGACGATGGCATGACGGCCACCTACAGCCGGGAGAAGGCGCTCCAGAGGGAGGATATCGCCTTCATGAGCTGGGAGCATCCGGTAGTGAGCGGGGTAATGGACTTCGTGCTGGGCTCGGGGCTTGGTAAGGCTGCCCTGTCCACTATCTCGGTCAAGGGCCTGCAGCCCGGCACTGTGTTGCTGGAGGCTGTGTTCGTGGTGCACTGTCCGGCCCCGGAGCACCTGCAGCTGTCCCGTTACCTGCCCCTGTCGCCGTTGCGGGTGCTGGTGGATGTGAATGGCCGTGACCTCTCGGAGGTGCTGCCCCATGACCGCCTCAACGGTCTGTGCTCCAATATCCCGCGTCGCACCGCCCAGTCCGTTGTGCCCCGGGTGCGGGCCGAGGTGGAAACCACGGTGGAGCACGCGCGGGAACTGGCGGAGCCCCAGTTCGAGCCCCGGCGGGAGGCCGCCCTGCAGCAGGTTCGCAGTATGCTGCAACCGGAGGTGCGGCGCCTGGAGGCGCTACAGCGGCACAACCCGGCCATCCGTGATGAGGAGATACAGTACTTCCGTGATCAGCTTGAGGCTGCTGAAACAGCCATCGAACGGGCGGAATTGTCACTGGAGGGGATACGGGTGGTCATCAGTGCCTGATCGGGTAATGGACACTAGCCAGCCCCGATCCGTTCCGGTAGCTTAAACGTAGGAAATTGCTACGAACCCTTCGAAGATGGCCGTCGATCCGGACGTCTTCGGAGATGCTGACATTCAAGGATGGCCTGCCAGGCCTCACCCCATTTGGACACCTGTCCGGAGGATAAAAGAGAGCGCCTATGATGACCCTGATACTGTTTGTTCTGGCCGCTGCTTCGCTGCTGGCGGTAATGCGTCGTGAAGCGGGGGCCAAGCCCGCCATTGCGGTAATGGTGGTATTCGGCCTGTTGTCGTGGATCTTCGCCTCGGGCTGGCTGACCCTGTTGTTGTTCATCGGCGCGGCGGCAACCGCTGCTGCCGGTCTGCCCCAGTTCCGACGCAGCTGGCTGACGCCGCGGGTGTTCGCCATGTTCAAGAAAGTCGCTCCGAAGGTTTCGGCCACCGAGCAGGTGGCGCTGGATGCCGGCACCGTGGGTTGGGACGGCGACCTGTTTACCGGGCGCCCCGACTGGCATAACCTGCTGATCAACCGCAATACCGGCCTGACCGAGGAAGAACAGGCGTTCGTGGACAACCAGTGCGTCAAGGCGGTGTCCATGTGCAATTCCTGGGACATTGCGGTCGAGCGGGCGGACCTGCCGGCTGAGCTGTGGGAATACATCAAGAAGGAAAAATTCCTGGGGATGATTATCCCGAAGCAATACGGCGGTCTGGAATTCTCCGCCAAGGCCCAGTCTGCGGTGCTCCAGCGTCTGGGGGCCAACGAGGTGCTGATGACGTCCGTGGGTGTACCCAACTCCCTGGGCCCCGGCGAGTTGCTGGTCAAATACGGCACCGATGAGCAGAAAGACTATTACCTGCCGCGACTGGCCGATGGCCGGGAGATTCCGTGCTTCGGCCTGACCGGTCCCCGGGCCGGCTCTGACGCCACTTCCCTGCCGGACACCGGCATCGTCTGCAAGGGAAAATATGACGGCAAGGAAGTGCTGGGCCTCAAACTCAACTTTGAGAAACGCTGGATCACCCTGGCGCCAATCGCCACCGTGGTCGGGCTGGCCTTCCAGATGTTCGACCCGGACGGCCTGCTGGGTGAGGAAAAAGAACTGGGTATCACCTGTGCCCTGATTCCCCGTGACACCGAAGGTATGGAAATCGGACGTCGACACTGGCCCATTGGCAGCCCGTTCATGAACGGGCCGATTGTCGGCAAGGATGTGTTCATTCCCCTGGACTTTATTATTGGCGGGCCGGAAATGGCCGGAGAGGGCTGGCGCATGCTGGTGGAGTGTCTGTCGGTGGGTCGCTGTATTACCCTGCCGTCCGGTGCTGCCGGGTCCTGCGCTACCGCCGTCGGGGTAGGCGGGGGCTATACCCGCATCCGTCGCCAGTTCAACAACCCGGTGGCGGATATGGAGGGCGTGCAGGAAGCCCTGGCGCGAATCGCCGGCCACTGTTACATCGCCCAGTCGTCGGTGTTGCAGACCGCCAACATGGTCGATAACGGCGGCAAACCGGCCGTGCCTTCGGCCATCCTCAAATATCACCTGACCGAGATGCAACGCTCCGCTCTGACCGACGCCATGGATGTGCACGGGGGCAAGACAGTCACCCTTGGGCCGCGCAACTACCTGGGCATCGGTTATTCCGGCTCAGCGGTGTCCATAACCGTGGAAGGTGCCAACATCATGACCCGCAGCCTGATGATCTTTGGTCAGGGGGCCATTCGGTGCCATCCCTATGTACTGAAGGAGCTGGCCGCCAAGGACAAGGACGATGAAAAGGCATTCGATGAAGTCTTCTTCAAGCATGCCGGGCTGATTTTCGGCAACGCCGCCCGGGCCTTTACCCAGGCCCTGGGGCTGGGCAGGGCGGAGGTGCCCTTTGACAGCACCGCCCGCCGCTATGCCCAGGCGGTGGCCCGGTTCAGTGCCGCCTTCGGCCTGTGCTCCGATGCTGCCATGACCACATTGGGCTCGCAGTTGAAGATGCGCGAGCTGATCTCGGCCAGACTGGGTGACATGCTGTCCAACCTGTATATGGCTTCCATGGTGCTCAAGCACTGGCATGAGACCCAGCCGGTGGAAGGTGAAGCGGATGTGCTGGAATACAGCATGAGCCTGCTGTTGTACCGCACCGAAACCGCCCTGGACGAGCTGCTGCAGAACCTGCCCAACCGGGCGGTGGCGGTTGCCCTGAGAGGTGTCACCATGCCGCTCGGTCGTCGTTGGCACCTGCCCACCGATGATCTGGTGCGCCGGGTTGCCCGTGCCGTTTCCACCGACAGCCCGGTCCGGAACAAGCTGCTTCAGCCAATATGGCATACCGAGGGTGACGACAAGGAAAACCCGGTGGCACGCTACAACGCCCTGTTGAAGGATAACGAGCGGGCGGATCCCATCTACCGCAAGGTGGCGAAGGCCGCTGCCAAGGGCGAGCTGCCGGCGCAGGCCCTGCATCCCGAGGAGCAGTTCGAGGCGGCCTACGAGGCGAAGATACTCAGCGAGGACGAAATCACGTTCATGCGAGAGTACGAGAAGAACGTGCTTGAGATGCTGACCGTGGATGACTTCCCGTTTGACGCGCTGGCCATGGACAAGTCCACCCTGGTTGACCATAACCCGGCATGAATGGCTGGGCGTTCCTTGCAGTCAGTGTTGGCGCCGTCATCGGCGCCAACCTGCGCTGGGGGCTGAGCCTCTGGCTCAATGGGCCGGGCCATGGTGTGCAACCCGGTACTCTGGTCGCCAACCTGATCGGAGCTGGCCTGGCCGGCTTCTTCATCAGCTGGTTCAGTCACAGCTCGCTGTCGCCGGAATGGCGGCTGTTTGCCGTTACCGGGCTGTGTGGCGCGCTGACCACCTTCTCGACGTTTTCACTGGAACTGGTGGGAGCGATCGAGGCTGACCGATGGCTGGTGGCCCTGGTTACCGTGCTGGTGCATGTGCTCGGTTCGCTGGCCATGGTGGGGGTAGGCATGTGGGTCTATGGCCTGACCCGATCCATTGGCTGATCAACGTTTATCGGGGCCCGCCTGCGGAGCACCAGGCCATGCCCGGATATGACCAACAAAAAAGGCAGCCAACTGGCTGCCTTTTTTATTCAGTAGCACTCAGAACGGGTTCCGGGTGCTACCCACGTTGAAGCCTGATTTACAGGGGGACAACGTTCTCCGCCTGAGGGCCTTTCTGGCCCTGGGTTACGGTGAACTCGACCTGCTGGCCTTCGGCCAGGGTCTTGAAGCCGCTGCCCTGAATGGCACTGTAGTGAACGAAAACGTCCGGGCCGGACTCACGGGTGATGAAGCCAAAACCTTTCGCTTCGTTGAAGAACTTAACAGTACCGGTAACAGTAGACATACTCGATTTTCCTGTATTCATATCACTTGCTAGATATTGCCCTTCTCACACCAGCCTTGGGCTGGATGCCGTCAAAGGACCTTTGGGAGGAATCACAGAATTGCGGATTCAAAAACACGACGAATACATCACTGCAGAAGTAGAGAAACGCCTTGATTGTTGAAGTGCTTTACTGATCTTTCCTGATTTCTGACTCTACTCCTGCTTTTCGTGGAATGCCAGCCCTTTGGATACAAAAAAACACGTACTTTAACCGGGCCGCCGATCGGGCGGACACCAACACCTTGTGCCAGTGTCCGCCATTGATTTAGCGGGCAAAAATCTCCTGATAAAAGCGCATGGTGCCTTCCCAGGAGCGCTCGGCAGCGGCTTCGTTGTAACCCACGGGCATGTCAAATTCCTCGGCAATGGCATCAGCCCCCGGGTTCATGAAGGAATGCTGTACGCCGGGAAAGCTGGTGACTGAAAAGTCGGCCTGTGCCTGCTGCATATCGGTCACGAAGGTGCCCACCTGTTCCGCCGGTACCATCTGGTCGGCGCCGCCGGTGTACACCTGGATGCGGGCGCTGATATCGCCGGGCTCGGGAGTGATCGGGCTGCCCAGGGACCCGTGGTAGCTGACCACACCATCCAGATCCATGCCAAGGCGGGCCATATTCAGTACCACGGCGCCGCCGAAGCAGTAGCCCTGGGCGGCGATGCGGTTATCGTCCACGGTATCGTGATTGCGCAACTGTTCCATGGCGGCGGCGAACCGCGCCTGCAGCTTCTCCGGGTCGCCGGTGGCCTCCTTCATGAAGGCCTGGGCCTCTTTCGGGTGGTCGGTGACCTTGCCCTTGCCATACATGTCCAGTGCGAAGGCCGTGTAGCCGGCGGCGGCCAGCTTCTCCGCCTGGTCACGGGCAAATTCGTTATGGCCCCACCATTCGTGTACTACCAGAACCCCGGGGCGCTCACCCTGGTCACTGTCGTTCCAGGCCAGGTAGCCGGTGAAGGTCTTGCCGTCCACGGTGTATTCCACGGTTTCTGTCTGTAGCTCGGCGTTAACAGCGCCGACGCTCAGGGAAAGGGCGATAGCGGCGGCCAGCGGAGTGAGTTTTCCAGTCATGAATAAATCCTTTTAGCAGTAGGAATTGGGGTGCTGAATGATCATAGAACACTTTGGCTTTACGGCGCGAACGCCAGGACGGATGTCTTGGCCAGAGTCCTCAGAGGCGAGCGGTAGATTAAGCAATTAACCAGACGGGACACTAGACTCAATGACAAACCCATTGTCCGGGAGGCATGGCATGAGAATCGGCGTACCGAAGGAAATCAAGAATCATGAATACCGGGTGGGCATGACCCCTTCCGCCGTGCGGGAGCTCACCCAGGGCGGTCATGAAGTGGTAGTGCAGGCCGGCGCCGGTGAGGCGATTGGTTTTTCCGATGACGATTACCGACAGGCCGGCGCACATCTCGAATCTTCCCCGGAAGCGGTATTCCGCAATGCCGGCTTGATCGTCAAGGTCAAGGAGCCGCAGGCTGAGGAACGTCAGCTTTTAACTCCGGACCAGACCCTGTTCACCTATCTGCACCTGGCACCGGACCCGGATCAGACCCACGATCTGGTGGCTTCCGGAGCCACCTGTATTGCCTATGAAACGGTCACCGATGATCATGGTCACCTGCCATTGCTGGCGCCCATGTCGGAGGTGGCCGGGCGTATGGCCGTGCAGGCCGGGGCCCATTGCCTGGAGCGTGCCAGGGGCGGGCGGGGCGTACTCCTTGGTGGTGTGCCCGGCGTCAGTCCGGCCCGGGTGACCATTATCGGAGCCGGTATGGTTGGACAGAACGCGCTGGCCATGGCCGTGGGGCTGGGGGCGGATGTCACCATCCTCGACCTGGATATCAATATGTTGCGGGAGCTGGATCATCGCTATGGCAACCGCATCCGCACCGTCTTCTCCAGTGCTGACCAGCTTGACCAGTGTGTCACGGAGTCAGACCTGGTGATTGGTGCGGTGCTGATTCCAGGTGCCTCCGCTCCCAAGCTGGTGACCCGGGACATGCTCAGGAGAATGCCTGATGGCAGCGTGCTGGTGGACGTCGCCATTGATCAGGGCGGCTGTGCGGAGACGTCACGGCCGACCACCCATGATGACCCGGTCTTTATTGAAGAAGGTGTCGTGCATTACTGTGTCGCCAATATGCCCGGGGCCGTGGCGAGGACATCCACTCTGGCGCTGAACAACGCAACCCTGCCGTTTATCCGGCAGCTGGCAGAGCGGGGGCCGGTGGCGGCCATGAAGGAGAACCCCCATCTGCTGGCCGGACTCAACGTCTATGACGGACAGGTCACCTATCGTGAGGTAGCCGAGGCGCACGGTCTGGCCTATGCTGATCCCCGTTCCGTGCTGCCCTGATAGCAGCAGTCCCTGACCCTGATGGAGTGACCATGAAGCTGATCGGTTCCAATACCTCTCCCTACGTTCGGCGTATACGACTGCTGCTGTCGGAGACGCCCCACGACTTCGTTCACCTGGATATCTACGGAGAGGGTCGTGACGAATTGCGGCGTAATAACCCTACGCTCAAGAT
Source organism: Marinobacter lacisalsi (assembly GCF_042651045.1). Lineage (NCBI taxonomy): Bacteria > Pseudomonadati > Pseudomonadota > Gammaproteobacteria > Pseudomonadales > Marinobacteraceae > Marinobacter > Marinobacter lacisalsi. Next base: position 100,023 of record NZ_JBHSDI010000016.1, on the reverse strand, counting down.
TCCTGTGCTCAGGGACGGCGATCAGGATATCTACGATTCCCGGGTGATCGCCCGTTATCTGGGGGAGAAACTCGATCTGGCCCCCCTTGACTGGCACCAGGAGAACCAGCTGACCCTGATTGACGGCGCCAACGACTCCTGCGTCACCTTGTTGCTGGCCCGCAAGTCCGGATTGGATGTGGAGGCCGACGTGATGTTCTGGAACCTCCAGCGGGAGCGGATCATGACCACCCTGCGCACCCTCAATGCCATGGTGGAGGCAGGCGAGTTTGCCGGATGGGATTATCCGGCCATCTGCCTGTACTGCCTGGTGGACTGGATGCAGTTCCGGGAACTGGTGGAGTTCACCGGCGTCGAGAGTCTGCTGGCCTTCCGTGACCACCACCGGCATGAGGCGAAAGTGGCGGACACCGATCCCCGCAATGCCTAGCGGAGATCAGAGGCTATCCCTGACCTCGGCCAGGATGTCCAGGCTATGGCGGCGTCTGGCCGGGTCGTACAGGTCCACGGTGAACATAAGCTCGTCCACCTCCACGGTGGCAAGGATCTGCTGAAGACGCTGGCGGATGCTGTCCGCATCACCCAGTAGTTGCAGCCCCAGGAAGTCTTTCACGCCGGCCTCCTCGGCAGGGCTCCAGAGACCTTCCATGGACTCCACCGGTGGCTTCATCCACAGGGGCTGGCCCCGGAACAGGGCGAGGATGCGCTGGTAGCTGGTGGTGGTCAGGTGCTCGGCTTCGGCCACCGAATCCGCCGGCACGGCCGGCAGGCACAGCATGGCGTGGGGCCGGTCCAGCTGTTCAGACGGCCGGAAGTGGTCCCGGTAGACTTTCAGGGCTTCCCGGTACAGCCGTGGCGCAAAGTGACCGGCAAAGGCGTAGGGCAGCCCCCGCAGGGCCGCCAGCTGAGCGCTGTACAGGGATGAACCCAGCAGCCAGATGGGCACATTGGTGCCGGCCCCGGGAATCGCCTTGACCTGTTGCCCCGGTTGTAGCGGCCCCAACAATGCCTGCAGCTGCTCGACGTCGTGGGGAAACTGTTCCGCGCCGATGCCGTCACGGCGCAGTGCCCGGCTGGTGATGGGGTCGGTGCCAGGGGCGCGGCCCAGGCCCAGGTCAATACGGCCAGGGTACAGGCACCCCAGGGTGCCGAACTGTTCGGCAATCACCAGTGGCGGGTGGTTGGGCAACATAACGCCACCGGAGCCGACGCGGATGCGCTCGGTCTTGCCGGCGATGTGGCCAATCAAAACCGAGGTGGCGGCGCTGCTGATGCCTTCCATATTGTGGTGTTCCGCCAGCCAGAAACGGTTGAAATCCAGGCTTTCCGCATGGCGTGCGTAGGCTACACTGTTGGACAGCGTCTGTGATACGGAGTCGCCTTCCCTGACGGATGCAAGCTCCAGTAGTGAAAAAGCTTTCTTGGATGGCATGGATGCTCCGGCGTTGCGTAAACAGTCTGGTGTGCCGTCAAGGGCGTTCGCTGGCCTACGGCAAGACCCCCGATGCGCACCAGGGCAGCATACTGCATGGTGCAGTGCCACAGGAAGCCGGCCAGGCCATCGGAGTCGCGGAGGTATTTGTAGTGTCGCTACCTGAAGTCCGGACATCGCCCGTCAGGATTGCCCTGATCTACCTGGCGCTGGGCTGCCTGTGGATCCTGTTTTCCGACCAGCTGGTGGCCTGGCTGTTTGCGGGCACGGGCACAGATATGCTGTCGAAGGCCCAGACATTCAAGGGCTGGGTATTTGTGCTGGTCAGCGCGGTGTTGATTGGCTGGCTGGTGCATCAGTCCCTGCAGAAGCTGGAACATGCTACCAGTTTCATGACGCTGCAGAGCTCCATGATCGAGCATGCCCATACCGGAATTCTGGCGGCGGATGCCGGGCGCCGGATCATTTACGCCAACCCGGCCATTGCCCGCATGAACAATGTCAGGCTGGACCGCGTTCTTGGCAGGCCGCTCTCGGAGTTCCGATCCGGCGCCCATGATGACGCCTTTTATGATCAGCTCTGGCAGGAGGTGGAAAGTAGCGGCCTGTGGCAGGGGGAGGTGGTGGCCTGGCGCCGGGACGGGTCTATGTACAACCAGTGGGTGACGGTTACCCGGGTGAATGATAGTAAGCAGAAGGCGGCCTACTACATTCTATTCATAACGGATATCACCGAAGAAAAGGCCGACAAGGAAAGACTGCGCTATCTGGCCTTCTATGACCCCCTGACGGATCTGCCCAACCGGGCCATGATGTCGGACCACATCCGTAACGCCCTGCGCCAGACATCGGAGCAGGGTGACTGCCAGGTAGCGCTGATGTTCATCGACCTGGACGACTTCAAGACCATCAACGAATCCTATGGTCACCAGCTCGGTGATCGCCTGTTACAGGTAGCCGGGCAGCGAATCCTGCAAACCCTGTCCGACGGGCACGAGCTGGGCCGGTTTGGTGGTGACGAGTTTGTGGTGATGATGCCCCGCGTTACCGACCAGCAGCAGGTGGAACAGCTGGCAACAGCGCTGCTTGATGCCCTGGGAGCAGGCTTCCGCCTGGACGACAATACCCGGGTCATGGTGCGCGCCAGTATCGGTATCTGTCTGGCCTGCGGTGACAGGGCCGGCGACAACCTGGGGGCGGTATCCCGTCTGTTCAGCCAGGCAGACTCCGCGCTGTCGGAGGCCAAGCTGGCCGGCAAGAACACGTTTGCTTTCTACAATGCCGACATGACCCGCCTGGCACGCCGCCGGCTGGAACTGGAGGAAGCGCTGACCACCGGGCTGGCGCTGAATCAGTTCGAGCTTTTCTACCAGCCCGTCTACAGCATCGGTACCGGAGAACTGACCGGGGCGGAGGCGCTGATCCGCTGGCGTCATCCCGAGTGGGGTCTGGTGTCGCCCGGTGAGTTTATCCCCCTGACTGAGGAAACCGGGCTGATCGTGGAACTCGGCGAATGGGTGCTGAGAGAGGCGGCGGGCCAGGTCCGGCAGTGGCTGGATCAGGGACTGGAGCCGGGGTCCGTGGCCATCAATGTGTCCTCACGGCAGCTGATGCGGGGGCATTTCCCCGGCATTCTCAAGCAGGCGGTGGAAAATGCCGGTATTCCGGCGCATCGTCTGGAAATGGAGCTGACGGAGAGCAGTCTGCTGGCGCTGGGGGATCGCACCACCGAGTTGCTGGCTGAAATGCGGGCCACCGGCGCGCGTCTGGCCGTCGATGACTTCGGTACCGGGTATTCCTCCCTGAGCTACCTGCGCCGGTTCAAGGTCGACAAGCTCAAGATCGACAGCAGCTTCGTCAATGAACTGGCCATGGAGGGGGGTGGTGAAGGCATCGTCAAGGCGATTATCCGCATGGGGCAGGCCATGGATCTGGAGGTTCAGGCGGAGGGGGTGGAACTGGAAAGCCAACTGGTCACTCTGGCCGAGCTTGGCTGCGACAGTTTCCAGGGGTTCCTGCGGGCTGCGCCCATGCCTGCCGGGGAGTTCCAGAACCTGTTGACCAGCATCCGGTCCGGTTGATTTATCGTCCAAACCGTTTCTTGACCTGAAGCATGGCGCCCCTCTGTAGCCTCGGATGCAGTAGAGGCCTGATACGTGATGCCCCCGTCTGTTGAAAATGGAGTTCAACCATGACCGCCCCGACTTCCGAAACTGATGCCGTTCACGGCGTGCCCTGGCATAACCTGAGTCCCGGGGATGTGCGGGGCCGCCTCGACGCCGGGGGGCCGCTGGATGCGGACGCCGTCAGGCAACGCCTGCAGCACTATGGCCCCAACCAGTTACCGGAGGCCGCCCGCAGGGGGCCAATGGCCCGACTCGGCAGGCAGCTGAAGAACTTCCTCATCTATGTGCTGCTCAGTGCCGCACTGATAACGGCATTGCTGGGTCACTGGATGGATACCGTCGTGATTCTGGCCGTGGTGGTGGTCCAGACCCTGGTGGGGTTCCTGCAGGAGGGTAAGGCAGAACAGGCGCTGGCGGCCATAAGGCACATGCTCGCGCCCCAGGCGGTGGTGCTTCGCAGCGATGGCCGCCATACCATTGCGGCGGCCGAGCTGGTGCCCGGAGACACTCTGTTGCTGGAGCCGGGTGACCGGGCGCCGGCGGACGTGCGACTGGAGCGCGTCCACGGTCTTCAGGTGGATGAAGCCATACTCACCGGGGAGTCCATGGCGGTGGACAAGGCGGTGGCCAGCGAGCCCGAAGGCGCAGCCCTGGGGGATCAGCGCAGCATGGTCTTTGCCGGCACCATGGTGACAACCGGTACGGCCCAGGGAGTGGTGGTCCGCACCGGGCAGGCTACCGAAATCGGCCGTATTTCCGGCCTGCTTCGTTATACCGACACCCTCAAGACCCCGTTGCTGGAACAGATAGACCGTTTTGCCCGGTACCTGTCGATATTGATCATTGTGGCGGCGGTGATGATCTTCCTCGCGGGCACATGGTTCAGTGGCATGGCCACCGATGAGCTGTTCATGGCGGTGGTGGGCCTGACGGTGGCCGCGATTCCGGAGGGGCTGCCAGCCATTCTCACCATTACCCTGGCCATCGGGGTTCGTCGTATGGCCACGCGCAAGGCGGTAGTGCGGCGGATGCCGGTGATCGAGACCCTGGGGGCGGTGTCGGTGATCTGTTCCGACAAGACCGGCACACTGACCCGTAACGAGATGACGGTGACGGCGCTGGTGGCAGGAGGCGAACGTTTTGAGGTCACCGGTACCGGATACTCTCCCGATGGGGCGGTGAGCGGACCAACTGGTCAGAAGCTCTCGCCGGCCGTGGGCGAGCTTGCTCTGGCTGGCACGTTATGCAATGACGCCCATCTAAAGCTGCAACAGGACCCGGTGCGGGTGGAGGGTGACCCCATGGAGGGCGCCCTGAAGGTACTGGCCCTGAAGGTGGACAATGAGCTAGCCGGCGTGGACGGCCAGTGGCGACGAGTGGATGAGGTCCCGTTCGACGCCGATTACCGTTTCATGGCCACCCTCCACCATGATCATCATGGTCATGCCATGGTCTATCTGAAAGGCGCGCCGGAACAGGTGCTTGCCATGTGTTCCGACGCCATGACCACCGATGGCTCCTTGCAGCCACTGGATGCCGGCCCCTGGCAGAAGAAGATCGATGATATGGCGGCAGAGGGGCTGCGGGTGCTGGCGTTCGCCCGCTTGCCGGTGTCTTCCGGCACCAGCTCACTGGCCATTGAGGATGTTCGCCAGGGGCTGCAGTTCCTGGGCGTGGCCGGCTTCATGGATCCGCCCCGGCCAGAAGCCGTAAAAGCGATTGCCGACTGTCATGACGCTGGCATTCGGGTGAAGATGATTACCGGCGACCACGCCCGTACCGCAGGGGCCATTGCCTCAAAGCTGGGCCTGCGGGAAACCGGGCGGGTGCTCACGGGAGCGGATCTGGACCAGGTGGATGACAGGGAACTGGTCAACCTGGCTGCCACGGTGGATGTCTTTGCCCGCACCAGTCCCGAGCACAAACTACGGCTGGTGAAGGCCCTGCAGGCTGGCCATGGTGTTGTCGCCATGACTGGAGACGGCGTCAACGATGCGCCCGCGCTCAAGCGTGCCGACGTGGGTATTGCGATGGGGCTGAAAGGCTCCGAGGCGGCTCGGGAAGCGGCTTCCATGGTTTTGCTGGATGACAATTTTGCCAGTATAGCGGCCGCTGTCCGTGAGGGACGCACCGTCTATGACAACCTGCGCAAGGGTCTGGCGTTTCTGCTGCCCATTAACGGTGGCGAGTCAGTCAGTCTGGTCGTCGCGCTGCTGCTGGGGCTGACCCTGCCGATCACTGCCCTTCAGATCCTGTGGGTCAATATGGTGAGTTCGGTGGTACTGGCCATGACCCTGGCGTTCGAGCCAACGGAAGGTGATGTCATGAAACGTCCCCCCAGGGCCCGGGCCGAATCCCTGTTACAGGGGTTCGTGGTATGGCGGGTGCTGGTGGTATCGTTGTTGTTTCTTGCTGGTATTTTCGCGGCCTGGGGCTGGGGTATGGGCCGCACCGGTGAGCTGGAGTATGCCCGCACGATGGCCGTCAACACGCTGGTTGCCATGGAGGTGTTCTACCTGTTCGCCGTGCGTTACCTGGATACGCCCTCGATCACCCTGCGGGGCGTGGTGGGTACGCCGATAGTCATCGGTGCGCTGGTGGCGGTAGTGATCCTGCAATCGCTGTTTACCTGGGTGCCCCTGTTCAATGAAGCTTTTGGCTCTGCGCCGATGGATCTGGCTGGTCTGGCCTTTTCGGCAACCGCGGGGGTGGCGGTACTGATTCTGCTCGAGCTGGAAACACGGGTCAGGAGCAGCTTTTCCAGTCGCCGGGTGGACCCGGTAAGGTAGCGGGATACCCGGTCGGAACATCAGGCCCGGCGGTCAGGCCAGCAAAATGTCCGGCTCGCCATGGCCTTCCACCGCGGCGATTTCCTCATCGCTCAGGAACAGGCTGGGGGAATGACCGAGGAGCTGTGCGCCCTGGTAAAGCGCGTGCGCCCAGGTGCACTGGTTCGCGAACAGCATGCCGGCTTCATTCAGCGTGCCGCCGCGGTTGATGTAGCCCAGCACCCGGCTGTGTTTCGGGTTGCCGCAGAGGTTCCCGGCGTGACCGCGGAACACCTCCGGGCGCATGTGGGTGAGCACCACCCGGTGCGGGTACCGGCTGGGCGCCAGCCTTTCCTGCTCCAGCTCCGGCAACGTGTAGGCCGCTTCGAAACGGTCCCGGGGAGTGCGGAAGCGGCCGGGTTCCTGCACGTAAACCAGGCGGAAAGGCGTAGCGGTATCACGCAGCCGCTCACTGGCATGGATCAGTTCGGAGAGTTGGTAGGCGCCATTGGCGATCAGCAGCAGGGGGGTGCCCTCCGACAGATCCTCATCCACTACCTGGGCACCGGTCGCGGCCAGACTGCGGGCCTCATCGGCGGTGAATACGCAGGGCCGGTCCCGCTTGGGGACCACCATGCAGGCGAGCTGGCCCCGGCTGGAATAGATGCCCGGTAGCAGCGCCTGCGTGCTGTTATAGTCCGCCGGGAACAGCACCCGGACCATGTCATTCATTTCTCCCAGCAAGGCTTCGCAGAAGGTGGTGTCCTGGTGGGACTGCTCGTTCTTGCCGTTCTCCCAGCTGTGGGACGTGGCAATTACCGGAAAACCGAGCCAGCGGGCAGGGCGGTCCAGTTCTTTCTGGTGCCGGGCAAAGATCAGCTCCTGGCGGATAGCCCCGAGCATTTTCACGCAGAAGGCTTCATAACTGGCGACCAGGTTCAGGCCCCCCTTGTTGGCCAGGCATGCGGATACCACGGCCTCCTCGTTGAGGGCGGTAATGATGTTGCCGTGAATCGACTCGGTGTCGTTTTCCGGGTCATCGACCCGGTGGCGGAGGGCATGCAGCACCCCGGACAACTTGTTGCTGGCCAGCTCATCCGGGTTGCCCACCCGGGGTCTCAGCCGCGGATTGCTGGCGACCATGGCCTGAAAGAAGTCATCTACCGCCAGCATGGGTGAGCAGGTGTCAGAGCGTGGGGGCAATTCCGGCATGGCCGGTGCTTCCGGATTACGGGTCGCCAGCGGGTGGTCCTTTTCCTGGGGGCGTTGCTGGCGACGGTGGTTGCTGATCAGCTCGACGGCGTCCTGCAACTCCGTTTCCGGTACGTGCAGGACGCCGGTGTGCTGGTTGAACAGGTCCCGCGCCCGGGCATCACGGCGTGGGTTGCCGGGCAGGGGCAGGTTGTGGGCTGCGTTACTGCCAGCACCATGGAAGCCGTACCCCTTGACGGTTTCGGCAATGCCATAGGGAATGGGCAGTGGGTACCTGCGCAGCCCCTGGCCGTGTTCCCGCGCGGCCTTCTTCAGGCGTCGCTCCATGGTGAACAGCGTGCATACGAAAGCGGCCGGATCGCGGCCATCGAACCGTATGGCGTCGAACCCACAGCGGTTCAGGTGGGTCATGAAGCCGTCCAGACCCTCGCGGGTGCCCAGCTCGGTGCGTTGTTCGATGCGCCGCCCGTTGGCAATCATGACCGGGAGGGGCAAGCCGCAGTCCTCTGCCCGCCACCAGCGCGGGGCCCAGTCGCTGCCCCTCTGTTCTTCCGCTGCGCCGTCCGACAGGAACGCCACCAGGCTCTCTCCGGGCAACGGCATATGCACGTACTGCAACTCCGCGAATCCCAGGTAGCCACCTTCCATGACGCCGCCTGCCGTAAAGGGATTGACGTGACTGCCCAGGGGCGCCTCGGTGCGTCCATCCGACTGTTGGCGATAGCTGTAGAAGTCCGTCACCAGTCGGTCCAGACCACCGGCGGTGCCATACCGGGCGGCCTGCTCCGGGTTCAGGTTGTCCAGCAGCACGTTGACGGCGTCAATGGCAGCTACGCAGTGGCCCTGGCCCATCAGCCAGCTGCGGGTATGGCCGGTCAGCGCGTTAAGGGCCATATAGGCGGCATAGCCGGGCACCATGTTCAGGGCGCCGCCGGTGTGGCCTTCCGGGTTGATCTTGAAGTCGCTGGATTGCAGCGGAGTGCCATCCGGATGCACCCGAAGGGCGTAGGTCATGTGAACCACCATCCAGAGGCCAGCGCTGGTCACCCGGTCCAGGGCGGCGAGGGTGCGGTATACCGCAGAGGTGTCAGGCTGCAGGCCTTCGGCCACCAGTTGTTCGGCAAGGTCCAGCACCTGCTGTTGGGTATCCGGCAGATGTCGGATAACGCCGTAGCCCTGGCGCCAGCGGGCGAAGTCAGGGTCGGTGCCGGCCACGTGGTCCAGCATCTGAAGATCGGCAAAAGGTTTGCTCATGTAAGCCTCCGGTGCGCCTGGTTCCATTGTGGATCAGAGTAACCTTGTTGCCAGGGAGGCGCTTTGATTTGGGTCACTCCGGATGTCGCCCCGCTATCGGTTATGATGGAAACAACCGGGCCTCGGCCAGGTCCCGTAAACCTTTATGAACCGGAGAAACGCCATGATTCACCTCTTCACCACCGGGGGGACCATCGACAAGATCTATCATGATGCCAACAGCGAGTTCACGGTTGGCGATAGCCTGTTGCCTGAGTTACTGGAAGAAGCAAACGTTACGGTACCCTGGCGCGTGACCGGCCTGTTGCGCAAGGACAGCCTGGAACTGACCAGCGATGACCGTCAACAGGTGCGGGAGGCGGTAGCGGCCTGTCCGGAAGAGCGGATCATTATCACCCATGGCACGGATACCATGGCGGCGACGGCCGCCGTGCTCGACGGCACACCGGGCAAGACCATCGTGCTGTTCGGCGCCATGCAGCCGGCCCGAATGCGCCGCAGCGACGCAGCATTCAATCTCGGGTTTGCGGTGGCCGCGGTGCGACTGTTGCCCGCCGGTGTTTATGTGGCCATGAATGGCGAGGTATTCGAGGCCGGCAAGGTGAGGAAGAATCTCAAGGCGGGACGTTTCGAACGGGACTGACTCGCCACCCTATTCCGGTGGTGCAAGCTCGCGGACTTCATGGTCGGTAAGGTGGCGGAATTCTCCGGGAGCCAGTGAATCATCCAGCGTCAGGGAACCGATCCGGTGGCGGTGCAGGGCTTCCACGTGGTTGCCGACGGCCGCCACCATCCGCTTGACCTGATGATAGCGGCCCTCGGTGATGGTCAGGTCGATCATTCTGTCTGACAGTCGCTCAACGGTGGCTGGCCGCGTGGCGTTGTCGTCGTTACGCAGATCCAGTCCGGATTCGAGGTGTCGGTGCCCGTCGTCACTCAAGGGCTCTGCCAGGGTTACCCGATAGGTCTTGGGGCAGTGGTGGCGGGGCGATGTGATGCGATGGCTCCACTGCCCGTCAGAGGTCAGGAGCAGCAGGCCGGTGGTGTCCAGGTCAAGCCGGCCAACGGGATGTACACGTTCGGCCAGGTCGTCCGGCAGCAGGTCGGTGACCACCGGCTGGGCGGCGTCCGTGGTGGCACTCAATACCCCGGCGGGCTTGTTCAGCATCAGGTACAGCTGCCCCGGCAGCGCCACCGGTTCGCCATCCAGCATTACGGTGGCCCCTTCTGCCACCAGGGTCGACGCCTTGCGCGCGGGCTGGCCACCCAGAGTTACCCGGCCAGCCCGGATAACATGGCGTGCCTCCTTGCGGGAGAGGGCGGTGCACCGTGAGAGGAAACCGTCCAGGCGCATGGTCAGGAGCAGGTCTCGCCGGCGGGCAGCGCCTCGAAGGTCGCCATGCACAGCACCTCGGCCTCACCACTGAGTCGTGACCAGAAGGCCCGCAGGGCGTCATTGCGCATCGTGGGGCGTGGTTCCTGGGTGCTGGCGGTGGCAGACCATTCACCATCCGCGTCCTGTCGGGCAATCACAAAGGTGAAGGGATGGGCTCCGGGTACACCCAGTCTTATGTCCGTCGCCAGCAGGCTGCTATCGCGGATACTGACGTCGAGGAAGCCGTCAGTGAACCAGAACAGCCGCTGCCCCTCCCGGAAAGACACCAACTGCTCGATCAGGGCCGGATCCCGGGGGAATCTTTCCACGGTCAGGGGCCGGTCGCCCTCGAAGGGGCCGGTGACCATTTCCAGCCGTTCGTCGGCACCCAGCACGGTAACCCGCCATAGCAGTGTGGTGAACGGCATCGGCTGCACCATCCGCGGGGCCCCTGCCAGCCCCTGGCCTGCCAGATGTTCCTCGACCCGCTGGTCTACCAGTGTCTGGGCACCGAGAGCCCACAACAGGTAGGCGGACGACAGGGCCAGCGCCACCCCCTGGGCCCGGGGTGCCGGTGGTTTGAACGCGCCGTAAAGGACCGCCAACAGTAGCGGCAGGGTATACAGCGGGTCGATGATGAAAATGCTGGTGGTGCCCACGGGCGGGCCCAGGGGCCAGAACAGTTGGGTGCCGTAGGTGGTCAGGCTGTCCAGTAGCGGGTGGGTCACCAGTATCAGCAGCGTGAAGGCGAGCCAGCGGCCCCGGGAGAGCTGGGGTTTCCAACGGTGCAATGCCAGGGCCAGGGCGACCGCCAGCGGCACCAGGATAAACAGCGAGTGGCTGAACCCGCGGTGCTGGGTGAAGTTGGCGATAGCGGTGCCGTAGTCCAGCATGACATCCAGGTCTGGCAGGGTGCCGAGGGCCGCGCCGCCGATGAAGGCGGCACGACCCAGCGTGCGGCTGGCAACGGCACCGCCAATGCAGGCGCCAAGAGCAGCCTGGGTTACTGAATCCATACCATTAAACCCGTCCCGTTAGACTGATTGACGCCTTTTTGACACCTATTGGCGACTGCATGCCCGTCAGGATGCCGCCGGCTGTACGCCCAGGGCTTCCAGCAGTTCCGGTCCCGGGAATCCGTCGGCAACCAGACCCTCGTTGGCCTGGTAGCGGCGGATGGCGGAGCGGGTGTTGGGCCCCAGTATGCCGTCCGGGATGCCGGAGTCGTAGCCCCGGGCATTGAGGGCCGACTGCAGCTTGATGACATCGTTTCGAGACAGCGCCGGCGCATCCTCCGGTGGCGGATTCTTCAGGTCTCCACCACCGGCAATGCGGTCGGCCAGATGACCTACGGCAATGGCGTAGTATTCGGAGCGGTTCCATCCCATGATCACCCGGAAATTGTCGTAGGCCAGGAAAGCCGGACCCCGGTGTCCCGCCGGAACCACCAGCTTGGCGTCGATGGGTTCTTCCGCCAGCGGGTTACCATGAACGTCGGTGACGCCGAGCTGGTTCCATCGGGCCAGGCCAAGACGACCCTGGCCGGACAGTGAATAGTCGAAGTCTTCCGGCAGCAGCACTTCGCGGCCCCAGCGGTACTGCGGATCCCAGCCCATGCTCTGCAAAAAGCGCCCGGCCGACATCATGGCGTCGGGTACGCTGTTCCAGAGGTCCCTGCGACCGTCGTTGTCGGCGTCGGTGGCATGTCTGAGAAAAACGGACGGCATGAACTGCACATGGCCCATGGCCCCGGCCCAGGAGCCCTCCATACGTTCAGGCTCAATGGCGCCTTCATCGATGATCTTGAGGGCGGATACCAGTTCTCCGGAAAAGTAGGTGCCCCGGCGTTTGTCGCAGGCCAGGGTTGCCAGCGAGCTGGGTACGGGCATTTTTCCGAAATAGCTGCCATAGTTGGTTTCAAGGCCCCAGAACGATACCAGGTACGCGGGTGGGACGCCGGTTTCGCGGCTGACCCGGTCAAGCAGGTCTCGGTGCTGTTCCAGCATTTCGCGGCCTTTCTCGATTCGGGTTTCGCTGACCCGGCGGCCAAGGTAGTCGGCAAACGTGGTGGTGAATTCGGGCTGGCGGCGGTCCAGTTCGATCACCCGCGGCAGGAACTCGGCCCTGGCCAGTACCCGTCGGGCCGTGTCTCGGGAAACGCCCTCGGATACGGCCCGTTGTTCGATGTCTTTAAGGCACTGGTCGAAACTGGCCGGCTTCTGCGGCGGTTCGGGTTCGGTGGTCTCGCTGGTGTTGGCAAAAGCCGCCGATGACAGGCCCGCAGCGGCAAGCCCGCCGGTTAATAGCAGCGCCGCTATTGATGGGCGCATCGCCCCCGGGGAAAAATGGTATGACATCCAGTGTCGATAATTCAGGGTCTTGACCACGTAAACCTCTCTATCCTGTTGATCAGGGCCTATAGTAGCGTGTTTGGGATCGCGTTAAACAGTCCGTACGAGCACCATTTGCTGGATCGGGTGCCCGTAACGGCGAGTGTGGAGGCAGCACTATGGCAGTACTGAAGGCGCTGGTGGTTGATGACGCCAGTTTTGTCCGGGACCTGGTCAAGCGCACGCTGCGCCAGCGGTTCCCGGTGATTGAGATGACCGAGGCGCAGAATGGCCGGCGCGCCCAGTCACTGATGTCCCGCAACCGGTTCGACCTGATCCTGTGTGACTGGGAAATGCCGGAGATGTCGGGGCTGGAATTGCTGCAATGGGTGCGTGCCGACGAATACTACCGCAAGGTCCCCTTTATCATGATCACCAGTCGGGGCGATAAGAGCCACGTGGTGGAAGCGGTCCAGGAGGGGGTGTCCGAGTACCTGGGCAAGCCGTTCAGTCCGGAGGGGCTGAGCAAAAAGGTCATCAAGGTTATGGGGAAGACCCTGCAGCGGGCCATGGAGGAAGACGGGCGCCCCAGTCCGGCGGCAGACGCCTTCCGGCAATCTGCCGACCTGCTCACCGGTGGCAGCAAGCCGTCCGCCGAAGCCAGCGTTCCGGAACCGGCAGCGCCGGGTCGGGCCAGCCGAATGGTTACGGCGGCGATACGGTTCGCCGACAGCACGCTCAAATGCGTGATCAAGGATATTACGCTCTCGGAGGTGAGGGTGATCGCCAGGCGTGATCAGGCGTTTCCCGGCATCCTTGACCAGGCAGTGGTGGACATGGAGGTAGCGGATGGGCGGATGGCACGACTCAATGGTTACGTGCACCAGCTCCAGGCCGTGGACAAGCGTCAGGATACGGACTTTGTCAGCATGACGGTGCGTTTCGTGGACGACGATCCCAAAAAGCTCGAGGACCTGTCACACTTCATTGCTGGTTTCCGTCGATGACGGTTGTTCAGGTTCGGGTTCAGCCAGCCGCTGGCGGGGGAAGTGGCAGATAAACTCGCTGCCGTCGCCAATCTTACTGACAATTTCCAGCTCGCCTTCGTGGTTCAGCAGCACATGTTTGACGATGGCCAGCCCCAGCCCGGTGCCGCCGGTTTCCTTGTGCCGGCTGGGATCGGCCCGGTAGAAGCGTTCGGTGAGGCGGGGGATGTGAACCGGGTCGATACCGATGCCGGTGTCTTTCACCGACAGGTGGGCGCCCTCCCGATTGATGAACCAGTGGACAAAGATGCTGCCACCGGCCGGCGTGTATTTGACGGCGTTGAAGATCAGGTTGGAGAAAGCACTGCGTAGCTGGTCTTCATCACCCCGCAGATGATGACGGTCGCCGATGTCCAGGTGGAACTGGTGGCCGGATTCGCCACTGAGGGCCCTGGCATCCTGGCAGATCTGCTGACACAGGGCGCCGATGTCCACCGTCACCTCCGCTCCGTGATGTTCTCCGGTTTCCAGCTTCGACAGCAATAACAGGTCAGTGATCAGTGCCTCCATGCGGCTGGACTGCTGGGCCATGGTCTGGATGGCGCGCTTCCATTTGGCGGGCAGTTCGTCGGAGTAGTCCGCCATGGTTTCCAGGTAACCACTGATGACCGTGAGCGGCGTGCGCATTTCATGGGAAACGTTGCTGACGAAGTCACGGCGCATCTGCTCAAGCTGGAACAGGCGGGTGACATCCTTCACTACAATCAGACGGTCATCCTCACCAAACAGGCTGATCTGGATCTGCAGGTGCAGGTGGGGGCGGGCGGGGGACGTCAGTTCCAGGGGGTCGCGGTAGTCACGATTGTCGAAATACGCCTTGAAGGCCGGAGCCCTGAGCAGGTTCTGTATGGGCTGGCCGCGATCAGTCTGGCGCTGGAGGCCCAGCAGATAGTCGGCGGAACCGTTCCACCAGACCAGCACGCCATTGGCATCGGTCATTACCACGCCGTCGCGCATGGCGTTGGTGGATTCCTGCAGCCGGTTGAACTGGGCCAGCAGCCGGTCCTGGGTGGCGAGGTGGCCCTGGTGCAGCTTGTGCAGGCCATCAAAAATATCGCCCCAGAGACCGATGCTGGCCGGCGCCTCCTGTCCTGCGCCGGGATGGCTTAACCACTGGTAGAGCTTGCGGGCCTGGGCCAGGGTCCACGCCAGATAGAGCAGCAATCCGGCGAGCAGGCCTTCCATCGGGTATCCGAATATCGCCCCGACCCCGGTGGCCAGGGCCAGGATCACCAGGATCAGTCTCAGGTATCGGGACCACTTGTAATTCATCGAAATCTGACCTACTCCTGCGTATTCCCGGACGGGACTCTGGCCAGAACCGCCGGGTTACCCCCGGCCATCAGGCGGCCTTGGTGGAGAACCGGTAACCGGTGCCGCGCACGGTCTGGATCAGGTGATCATATTGGTCTCCAAGGGCTTTTCGCAAGCGACGGATGTGAACATCCACCGTGCGCTCTTCCACATACACGTTGCCGCCCCAAACCTGGTCCAGCAGTTGCGACCGCGTGTACACACGCTCCTGGTGGGTCATGAAGAACTGAAGCAGCCGATATTCCGTGGGGCCCATGCTGATGGCGCCCTCGGGGCCGGTGACCCGGTGGCCGACCGGATCCAGCGTCAGGCCGTCCACTTCAATCGGAGACTCAACGCCCGCCGGCGTGGTCCGGCGAAGCACTGCCTTGAGGCGGGCAACCAGTTCCCGGGGAGAGAAAGGTTTGGTGATGTAGTCATCCGCACCCACTTCCAGGCCCTGAATCTTGTTGTCTTCCTCCACCTTGGCGGTGAGCATGATGATGGGGATTTCCGCCGTGGTTTCCTCTTTCTTGAGGCGACGGGCCAGTTCAACGCCACTGGTGCCGGGCAGCATCCAGTCCAGCAGTATGAGGTCAGGCTGTCGGTCCACGATCAGGGCGTGGGCTTCGCGGGCGTCCGCTGCCTCCAGGTAGTTATAGTCAGCCATTTCCAGGGCAACGGCGATCATCTCGCGGATGGGCGCTTCATCGTCAACAATCAGAACGGTCTTGGACATTGCGCTTTTACCTGTAGTCCTTTGGTTATTGCTGCCTCATTACAACGGGGAACTGTTACAAGTTTATGACATGCGCCGCTTTATATCCGAAAAAGTACGGATTACCCGCGGGAGGCCGTTGTATTTGCGCGCACGGTTCAGAAGACCTTATCCAGGGCCAGGCCGGCAAAGACAACGAAACCTGCCCAGTTGTTATTCAGGAATGCCTCGAAGCAACCTTCCCTGCTGCGGTTACGGGCCAGGTACTGTTGCCAGCCGAACAGTGCTGCCATGGAGGCTATGCCCAGATACCAGAAGAACCCCAATTCCGCCTGGGTGCCGACCATGATCAGTGTCACCACGACCATTCCCTGAAGGCAGCCGATGATCACCCGGTCGGCATCACCAAACAGAATGGCGGTGGACTTGATGCCGATCTTGAGGTCGTCGTCCCGGTCCACCATGGCGTAGAGGGTGTCGTAGGCTACTGTCCACAGGACGTTGGCGGTGAACAGCAGCCAGGTCAGGCGGCTCAGTTCACCGGCCTCCGCCGCCCAGGCCATGGGGATGGCCCAGGAAAAGGCCGCTCCCAGGAACAGCTGGGGCAGGTGCGTGTAGCGCTTCATGAAAGGATAGATAAAGGCCAGCACCAGGCCGCCGAACGACAGGTAGAATGTCAGGGTGTTGGTAAACAGCACCACCAGCAGGAAGGAGGCCAGCACCAGTCCCAGGAACAGGGCAATGGCCTCCTTTGGCTGGATGCGTCCGGAGGTGAGAGGGCGGTCTTTGGTGCGTTTGACGTGCCGGTCCACCTTGCGGTCGGCAAAGTCATTGATGGCGCAACCCGCGGCCCGCATGAAGAAGACCCCAAGGGTGAAGACGATGATGTTGCCAATGGCAGGGTAGCTGGCGTCAGCGGCCAGCCACAGGGCCCACCAGGTGGGCCAGAGCAACAGCAGCGAGCCAATGGGGCGATTGATGCGCAACAGTTGCGCGTAGTCCTTCAGGCGGCTTCGCAGGCTGGGGGATAGCGTGGCCAGGGTCATCAGTGCTCCATCGGCTGGTGATCGGACGCCGGCAGTTTATCATTATCCGCCGGATCCGTAAGGACCGGTGGTCAGAGCGGCTGGGCCAGAAGCTCCGGCAGGAAGTACTCGCCCACAAGCAGGCTGTGGTCATGGCTGGTGAAGATGGAGCGCCGGGCGCAATGGGGCTCGTCGGGTCGGGCCTCACGGCACAGGCCGGCCTGCAAGGGTCCCCGGCTCCACTCCCGATGACTGAACAGCCACGCACCGAGCGGCACCCGCCCCAGGTGCCGAAGACGGCGGCCACGGCCGCTCAGGGTGTCCAGGGGAATGATGGTGCGGGCCAGCACCCAGGGCGCACCGTCGCCACAGAGCCGGACCTCCCGGACCCAGGCCCGTTGCCGGTGGGGGATGCCCAGGGTCAGGGCCTCGTCACGGGTGGGCAGGGAGAAACCCTCGTTGGCCACTTCCACGTGGAAGTGCTGTCGGCACCGCAGTTGCAGGTGGCGCGTCAGGGAGCCTTCCGCCTGTAACCAGAAGGCCGCCGTACCCTGCAGGCCAGGATGGTTCAGACGCGCCTGCCGGAAGGACCGGTACCAGCGCACCGCCGGAACTATGGAGCGTGCGTTACGGTTGCTCACCAGCGGTTCACAGTCCCTTGACTGCATAGATGCCCGGCGCGTTGCGCCAGTAGCCCTTGTAGTCCATGCCGAAGCCGAACAGGAAACGGTCTTCCACTTCCAGCCCGGTGAAGTCTGCCTTCAGCCCCGGTCGCGCCTTGCGGTCATGCA
This sequence comes from Marinobacter lacisalsi, assembly GCF_042651045.1. Classification (NCBI taxonomy): domain Bacteria; kingdom Pseudomonadati; phylum Pseudomonadota; class Gammaproteobacteria; order Pseudomonadales; family Marinobacteraceae; genus Marinobacter; species Marinobacter lacisalsi. The sequence continues at coordinate 82,653 of NZ_JBHSDI010000016.1, read as the reverse complement.
GCTTGTCCACCAGCACTGCCGTCAGTACCTGGCTGGCGCCATGAGCGAGGCAGTAGTCGGCGATAGCGGTCAGAGTGGTGCCCTCGTCGAGGATGTCGTCCACGATCAGCACGGTTCGCCCGTTCATGTCGGTGTCCGGGCGCAGCTTCCACTCGAGAATGCCGCCGGTGGTTTCCTGGCGATAGCGGGTGGCGTGAAGGTACTCGGCCTGCACGGGAAATTTGAGCCGGGGCAGCAACTGGCCGGTCAGGATCAGGCCGCCGTTCATGACGCAGAACAGCAGGGGGTTGCTGTCTTCCAGGGCGGTGGTGATCTCCCGCGCCATGGTATCGATGGCCTGGTAGACCTGGTGCTCGGGAACCAGGCAGTCGGCTTCCGCCATGACCTGCTTCAGCTCGTCGACGGGGTTGGTCATAGTCGTCGGGTCCTGTCGTAAAACGCGCAAGTATAGCGAAAATGAGGGCTGTAAGGGAGTATCGCTGCCTGTTGTTGGATACGCAAAAACAACCATGGTGGTTGACGGCAGGTTCCGTGGGTGGACCCGCATTACGGAATGGTCCTTTAGCGGTTCCGCCCGTATGCGTATTATGGGCTGAAAATTTCGTGGTGTGCCGTCAGGTCGCCAGTATGTTTCCTGCAGGAGGATAGGCGTGAAGAAATGGCAGTGCGTAGTATGTGGCTTTATTTATGATGAAGCCGAAGGCTGGCCGGAGGATGGCATCCCCCCGGGAACGGCGTGGGAGGACGTGCCGGAGGACTGGGAGTGCCCGGACTGCGGTGTTGGCAAGGAAGACTTCGAAATGATCGAGATCGGATGAGGAACGGGGCATGACAGACACCCAGAGTGATCAGGCCCCGGTGGTCATCATCGGCAGCGGGCTGTCCGGTTATTCTCTGGCCAGGGAACTGCGCAAACGCGACAGCGACCTGCCACTGATGATGATCACCTCCGATGATGGCGCCAGCTACTCCAAGCCCATGCTGTCGACCGGTTTCACCAAGGGCAAGACCGCCGATGAGCTGGCCCAGTCAGAGGCTGGTGCAATGGCGGAACAGCTCAACATGGACATACGGACCCACACCCTGGTCACGGGAATTGATCCGCAGACCCATGAGGTGCTGATCGGCAGCGAACGGCTGACCTACAGCAAGCTGGTGCTGGCCTGGGGTGCCGATGTTATCCGCCTGCCGGATGCGGTCAGTGGCTGCGGGCGGGTGTGCTCCATCAATGACCTGGAGGACTACCGCTATTTCCGGCGGATGGTGGAAGGCCGTCGTCGGTTCATCCTGCTGGGTGCCGGTCTGATCGGGTGCGAATACGCCAACGACCTTCGCAATGGTGGTTTTGATGTCACCGTGGTGGCACCGTCCACGCAGGTCATGCCCGGGCTACTGCCGGAGGCGGCCGCAGAGGCAGTGCAGAACGCCCTCGAGGCTGAGGGTGTTACCTTCCATCTGGGCGTGGCCGCCGAGGCGGTGTCTGAAGACGAGAGTGGTGCGCAGGTACATCTTGGTGACGGTGCTATGCTTCAGGGAGATCTGGTGATTTCCGCCGTGGGGTTGCGGCCCCGAACCAGTCTGGCGGCAGAAGCCGGGCTGGAGGTTGGCCATGGCATCCGCGTGGACCGGCTGCTGGCCACCAGCGCGGAGGACGTATACGCCCTGGGCGATTGCGCCGAAGTGGAAGGCCAGGTGCTGATGTACGTGATGCCGCTGATGGCAGCGGCGAGAGCCCTGGCGGCGACACTGACCGGTACGCCCACGCCGGTGAAGTGGGGCGCCATGCCGGTCATGGTCAAGACACCATGCTGCCCGACCGCCGCGTGTCCACCGGTTGAGAGTGACGATGGCCACTGGGACGTGCAGCGGGAAGGTAACAATGTACGGGCGCTTTACCGGAATGCTGCCGGGGACCTGTTGGGTTTCGCGGTAACCGGTGACTACGTGATCGAAAAGCAGGCCTTGGCGAAAGAGGTACCGCCGTTGCTCGCCAACGCCTGAGGCTCGTCTTGCGCTTCACAGCCGTATCGGGTAGAAATTACCGCTTCGTAAGCTAAGCAGTTGCTGCAGTACCAACCCCACTGACAGGTGCGGCAGCATTCCAGACGATCCGGCGTGTGGCCGGATCAGCGTTTTTCAGGAGCAGGCATGCAAGACATTACCAGAGCGCTGGTTGAACTGATGGATATCGCCCCTGCGGGTGATGATCACTTCCAGGGTCAGAGTGAAGACCTTGGCTTTCCCAACCTGTTTGGGGGTCATGTGCTGGGGCAGGCGCTAATGGCAAGCAGCCGCACCATTGAAGGCCGCATGCCCCATTCCATGCACGCCTATTTCCTGCGCCCCGGCAATGCCCGGGCACCCGTCGACTATGAGGTCCAGCGGGTCCGCGACGGTGGCACCTTTTCAGTCAGGCGGGTGATTGCCCGTCAGGATGGCAAGGAGATCCTCACCGGTTCGGTATCATTCCAGGTAGAGGAAGATGGCTTCGATCACCAGATGGACATGCCGGACGCACCGGCGCCGGAAACCCTGAAGTCCGAGCAGGAGCTCAACCAGCAACTGCTGGAAAAGGTGCCGGAGAAGTTCCACGACCAGCTGACCCGTGATCGTCCCATCGAAATTCGGCCGGTGGACCCGGTCAATCCCATGGCCCCGGAAATCAAGCCCCCGGGCAAGCAAAGCTGGTTCCGGGCCCAGGGCGAGCTACCGGACGACCGTATCCTGCATCGTTGCCTTCTGGCCTACGCCTCGGATTTCGCCTTCCTGGGCACGTCCCTGAACCCTCACGGGGTCACGTTCATGACCCCCAACATGCAGTCGGCCAGCCTGGACCACGCCATCTGGTTCCACCGGGACCTGCGCATGGACGACTGGCTGCTCTACGACAAGGACAGCCCCAGCGCCTTCGGCGGCCGTGGCTTCAATCGTGGCAATATCTATAGCCGCGACGGTGTCCTGGTGGCATCCACGGCCCAGGAAGCACTGATACGGCGTCGCAAGCCGAACAAACAGTAACCCTCGCCGTTACCAGGACAGCCTTCTAGCGTAGATTCAGGGGTACCGGGGGCTGGCTGTCCTGCGCGCGCAATTGCCCGATCAGGTCCGCCAGTGGCTGCGGCTTTGCCAGTACGTAGCCCTGGATCATGTCGCAATCCATTTCCCGCAGCAGTTCGATGGTTTCCTCGTCTTCCACGCCTTCCGCCACCACCTGGTACCCCAGGTTGTGGCACATGTCGATGGTGGTCTTCACGATGATGCGGTCGTCGGTGTGGGTCAGCAGGTCGGTGATCAGTGAGCGGTCGATTTTCACTTCGCAGGCCGGCAGTTGCTTGATATAGGACAGCGACGAATAGCCGGAACCGAAGTCGTCGATGGCCAGCGGGATGCCGGCATAGTCCAGGGAGCGCAGGGTGCGCATGGAGTTAGCCGGGTCCTGCATCATGGATGTTTCGGTGACTTCCAGAATCAGCCGTCCCCGGTGCCGGTGATGACTGGTCATCAGGCGCTGGACGAACAAGGGGAAGTCCCGCTCCCTCAGGTTGTTGGGGGAGATGTTTATGGACACGGTCAGGTCCAGGCCCGCTTCCAGCAGAACATTACGGGCTGCCAGGGCCTGTTCCATTACCCAACGGGTCAGCGGGCGAATCAGGCCGCTCTGCTCGGCCAGGGCGATCAGCTGGTCCGCATGCACAGCGGGCTGGCGGCCTGGCCAGCGGATTAGCGCTTCCACGCCGACAATCTCATTGCTCTTCAGGCAGCGCTTGGGCTGGTACCAGAGTGCCAGTTCATTGTTATGAAGCGCATGCCTGAGTTCAGAGACCAGGGTCAGGCGTTCCGGGCTGTAGGGATCCCGGGCCGGGTCGTAGTAGGCGAGCCCCTTTTCGGTGGCAATGGCCGATTCCTGGGCGACATAGGCCTGGCGGACGAGGGTGTTCAGGTCCTGGCCGTGGTCCGGGAACATGGCGACACCAATGCAGCTGTCCAGGGGCAGTTGCATGCCCAGGTAGTCAATGGGTTCGCGCAGCTGCTCCATGCTCTGGGCCATGCGTCGCGGGTTCCCGGAAGCGGTGCCGGCATCCATCAGGTAGGCGAAGGTGGCGGGCTCCAGTACCGCCAGGTTGTCATCGTCGCGGGGACCCACAGTCTTTACGCCGGGAAGTTCCACGGCAATCTGGTGCAAGCGCAGGGCAACCAGTTCCAGAAGCCTGTCTGAGTTGCGGTGGCCCAGGGTCTTGGTAATGGCGGCCAGGTTATTCAGCCTGAGCACACACACTGCCCAGCTTTTGCCGGGGGTCAGATTGAGGATTTCGCTGGCGTGCATCTCGAAACAGGTGCGGTTGGGCAGTTTGGTCAAAGGCTCCCTCATGGCCTGGTCCAGGGACCGCTGTTCCGCCCGGCGCTGGGCTGAGAGAGCAGCCAGTTCGGCTTCCCGCGAGCGGCTCCGGGATGCCCGTTCTCGATACAGGCGGTTGGCAAGGGCCGCAGTCAGTACCAGTGCCTGCACTGTGGAGCCCAGCTGCACGCCGTAAGTGGTAATGAAGCTGTTGGGCAGCAAGCCATACATGTTGGCACTGGTGAGCAGGCTGCCGATGGTCAGTGCTCCCCAGGACAGGGTGTAGATGCCGGCCTGAGGGTGCCCGCGCATCCACAGCGCGGGCCCGACAAGGGCCAGCACAATACCGGTGGGCAATGCGATGGATACCGACAGCCAGATGGACAGGTTGTAGTCGAAAATGGCGACGCCCACCAACGCAAACAGGTTGAGGTACGTCGCGGCCTGAATCGAGTGTCGGATCCACCCCCTGAGACGATTCAGTCCCAGCAGTGTTCGGGAAAACAGGAGGATCGACAGGGCGGCCAGGGGTATGGCAATCAGGATGCTGTAATTTTGCAGCGTCGGGCTTTCTGGCCAGAGTACCGGGTAGGTGATGCCTCGCAGCGACGCCAGCAGGAACAGAAAGCTGGCGGTGGTAAAAAGATAGTAGAGGTAGATCTTCTCCCGCAGCCCTGCAAATACCATCAGGGTGAACAGGATGATAGTGATCAGTATGCCGTAGTAAAGGGCGTGGAACTGGTCTTCGGTTGATAGCTGCACGAAGAGGGCGCGGGGTTCCCAGAGCTCCATGGGTACATGGTGGGCGCCCCGGGTCTGGATGCGCAGCAGGATGCCGTGCTCGGCTCCCGCTTTCCTTTCCACCGGCAACAGGAAATTGGAGTGTGGTAGTGGCCGCTGGGCGAAAGGGTATTGGTCGCCGGTCTGAATCATCGACCCCGGCCGGCCATTGGTCAGCGGCCAGAACCGGATGTTGTCCAGGTGGGGATAAGGTATCAGCAGGATAAGGCGGGTATCCCCTTCCGGCACGGGCATATGGTACCAGAAGACGTCCTCCTCATACCCGAAATTCGGCGTCTGGCCCGGCAGTGGCTGCCAGTCTTCCCGGGCGAGGGCCTGCTCCGGGGTGAAGCCGGATTCGCCAGGCATGCGAAGGTAATCAATCTGGCCCAGGCTTTCCTTTCCTGATGTGTCTGCCAGCACTGCGGGCGCAGCCAGGGACAGAATGGTCAGCAGGAGGGTCAGAACCGCCGTTCGAAGCACAGGAATCCTGTTGTTTTAGATACGGTTGTTTGATGTGAGTATCGTCACATATGACAGATTACTCAAGTGTCATGTTGGCACGGAATGTTTCCGGACAATGACAGTGTGTAACAGGACAGTGCACGAGCCAGCTATTGTACCGCCTGATGCAGGGCCCGGGCAGGTCAGTCGCAGCGACGGGACGTCGCTGCCGCGATCAGGGCTCAGGTAACCTGGCTTACCCATTCCCGTGCCCAGGGCAGCGCTTCCTCTTCCGGCTCCATGGTTTCCATGGCATCGATGCAAAGGGTGTCTCCGACCTTGCGAGCGGCTGCCTCGCAGAGTGCTTCCTCCATCAGCTCGCCGGCTCCGCAGAAGGTGTCGCCATAGGAGCTGTCACCCAGCACGATAACGCCAAAGGGTCGGCCGTCCTGCATGGGCAGTGTATCGCGCAATTCCACGTAGAACGGCAAAAGGTTCTCGGGGACCTCTCCCTGGCCGGTGGTAGAGGTGCAGACCAGCACCGGTCCGCTGGTCTCTGTGAGGCTGGCCAGTGTCGGTTTCTCATGGACGGTGATGGAAACCGCTTCGGAAGACAGCTCCTCTTTGAGCTTGCGGGCGGTCATCAGGGCACCACCGAAAACACTACCTACCAGAATCTGGATATGGGTCATCTTGCCGTTGCCTCCCGGCCGATTGCTCAAAGCCCGCTATGGTAGCGGCGAGGCTTCATGCTCACAACCGGACACTTAGGCTATACTCGCCACCGATGCATCGAGTCTGTATTTCAATTTCATGTCAGAAATTTTATAGTGCCGCCCACCAATCCGCTGCATGAGAAACCCGATATGGCGAAATCAACCGGTTTTATCGATCAGGTTCTGACCAGCCAGTCGACGGAACGTTACCGTATAGGCTTCAGTCTCATTTTTCTTGTGATCATCGCTCTGGTGGTTGGCCAGATCGCCGGTGATCTCCCCAGTAAATCCCTCCTGATCGGCGCCGCCGTAATCGCCGGGTACATGGCGATCAATATCGGGGCCAACGATGTGGCCAACAATGTCGGCCCGGCGGTAGGCTCCGGGGCCATTTCCCTGTTCGGTGCGGTCATGCTGGCGGCCGTATTCGAGGCTGCCGGGGCGATTATTGCCGGGGGTGATGTGGTGTCGACCATCAAGGGCGGCATTATCACCCCGGAGCGTCTGGACGACGTCAATTCCTTCGTGTGGCTGATGACAGCGGCGTTGCTGGCGGGAGCCTTGTGGCTGAATCTGGCCACCTGGATGGGCGCGCCGGTAAGTACCACCCACTCCATCGTGGGTGGTGTGCTCGGCGCTGGCATCGCGGCTGGCGGCTGGGGGATTGCTGACTGGTCGGTCATGGCCAAGATCGCCGCCAGCTGGGTGATCTCGCCGGCTCTTGGGGGGCTGATCGCTGCGCTGTTCCTCTATGCGATCAAGAAGACGATCCTTTATAAGGGTGATGTGGTGGCAAGCGCCCGCCGCTTTGTGCCCTGGCTGGTAGCAATTATGGCCTGGGCCTTCGGTACCTACCTGATGATCAAGGGCGTGAAGAAGATCATCCAGGTGGATTTCATGGGCGCCGCCCTTGTGGGCCTGGCGGTGGCCGCGGTGGTGTTCGTGCTGGTGCGGATTCGTGTCGGCCGGCGCGCAGCTACCATGGAAAACAACGCCGAAGGGGTCAACACCCTGTTTGTCTGGCCGCTGATCTTCGCTGCCGGTCTGCTCAGCTTTGCCCATGGCGCCAACGATGTGGCCAACGCTATCGGCCCGCTGGCGGCGATCAACGATGCCCTGGCCGCTTCCAGTATCGTCTCCGATGCCAGTATCCCCCTGTGGGTGATGATGGTGGGCGCTCTGGGTCTTTCCGTGGGTCTGCTGCTGTTCGGGCCCCGGGTGATCAAGGTGGTCGGTTCCGAGATCACCGAGCTCGACAAGACCCGGGCTTTCTGTGTGGCGCTGTCTGCGGCCCTGACGGTGATCCTGGCCTCACAGCTGGGCCTGCCGGTCAGCTCAACCCACATCGCGATTGGCGGTGTTTTCGGGGTGGGCTTCCTGCGGGAGTACCTCAAGCGCAGTTACGCCACCCAGATCCACTCGATCCTGGACAAGCATGATGATGCCGAGCGTGAGCGCCTGCAGCCGTTCCTGGATGATTTCCGTAATGCCAGTGTCGAAGAAATGGAGGCACTGCTGAAGGAAGCCCGCAAGCACAAGCAGGATATTCCCCTGTCCAAGAAGGAGCGCAAGCGGCTGAAAAAGATCTATCGGGAAGAGCTGGTCAAGCGTTCCCACCTGATCCGTATTGCCGCCGCCTGGGTAATTACGGTGCCGGTGTCAGCAGTGTTGGCGGCGATTCTCTATTTTACCATTCGTGGTCTGCTGATCTGATGCCATTCCCGGCCAGACAGAGACTTCTGGAGACCATGTCCGCCTGCCGCACGCGGGCATGGTCAACACTTCCCGACTAACAACTGGCTGTCCGGGTGGGGTATCCTGCATACTCATGGTGAGCCCCTTTCCCTGAACTGTTCCGGAGATTCCTATGAGTACAGCAAGTGAAAGCCGTCAGGCGAGGGTGATTGATGAGCTGCGGGTGTTCATCAAGAAGGTTCTGAGTGATCCCACGGTGGCGGTAAAATGTGTGGAAGTGGCCCGCAAGCACCGGGGCAAGCCGGATGCCCACCAGCTGATGGCGGATGAAATCAGTGCCTCGACCACGGTGCGCATTCCCGAGAACTGGAGTGAGGCGGACAAGATGTTCCTCGAGATTCTGGACGATGTGCTGGATGATGAGGAGGCGCTTTACTGATTTCGTTCAGGCGCGTTCTTTAGTCTGGGAGCATGGCCGGGTAGGCCAGGGTGGTTTTTCCGCCACAATTCAGGGGCCATCCCTGGCGCCCGCCTTGCTCCGGGCCGTCCCTGGCCCTGCTCCAAAACCACCCTGACCTACCCGTCCTCGTACAGCGGAGTTGCCTGGCCAGCCAATATTGATTTGTTGGCCAAAGACAGTTGATCGTTGATCAGGCCCGCTTCGCCACAGGCCCGCCCAGCACCGCCTCCGTGTGCTGGTACAGAATATCCATCTCGTCCTTCAGCCCAGGCTCCCCGGCCAGTTCCTTCTGCTCGTTGAGGATGTCGTCGAGGATTTCTTTCGTGGTCAGCGGGTTGGCCAGTACCACCCGGAACACGATACAGGGGAAGTTGCCATAGCGTGCCGGCTCCAGGCGGGTCCGTGAGACAAAGGCCTTGCCCCGTTCCCGCTGGGTTTTCTGGATGTACTTGGTAACCCGGTTCAGGCTCATGTTGATGCGCTCGGCCTGTAGAGTATCGGCGGCTGAAAGCGCCTGCTGCACCCGGGCCGGGCAGAAGCGGTAGGTAAGAATGTTGAGTTCCGGCTCGGTCACCAGCTCGAAATCCGGATGCCCGGTGATCATGTCCGCGAAGGTGCGGGCCTTGTCGATGCCCTGGTTGATCAGGATTTCGTAGCCTTCACGGGCCAGGATCTTCAGGCCCGAGTGGATCAGCATGGCCATGCCGGGGCGGGAGCCTTCCAGCGTGGTGCTGCCCAGGTCCCGGGAGCCCTTGCGGATGATGTACTGGGCATGATGTTCCACCGCGCTCGCCATGGTGGGGTCGCGGAAGACTACGAGGCCCACGCCCATGGGCACGTAAAGCTGCTTGTGGGCGTCAAAGGTCACCGAATCGGCCTTCTCGATGCCCCGCATCAGGTGGGAGTGCTGGCGCGAGAACAGGGTCGGTCCGCCCCAGGCGGCATCGACATGAAAATGGGCGCCAAATTCACGGGCCACGTCGGACATGGCGTCCAGGGGGTCCACATTGCCGGTCTCGGTGGTGCCGGCGATGCCGCAGATGGCCATGATCTTCACTTTCTGGCGTTGCAGTTCCAGGCACTTGTCCCGCAGGGCATCAATCTGGATGCGGTTGTCATCATCAGTGTCAACGGGGATCAGGGCGTCCCGGCCCAGGCCCAGCACGTCGGCGGCCTTGCGCAGGGAATAATGGCCGCGGCGGGATACCAGGATGGCGGCGCCGTCATGGCCATAGTATTTCAGCGCCCGGAACAGGCCTTCCTGATGCAGGCCGCGGAAACTGCCTTCCGCCGGGAACGCGCGGTTGCGGGCCACCCACAGGGCGGTGAGGTTGGCGACGGTGCCACCGGAGCACATGGCGCCCAGGGCATGGCGGGGGTCGTGCATCCACTTGCGGTAGTAGGCGCCATCCTGCTGGTAGACCAGCCGGTGAATCATGCCCAGCACCTGACGCTCCATGGGAGTGAACGCCTTGGAGGTCTCCGTCTTCACCAGATTCTGGTTCAGGGCGATCATGATCTTGGACAGCGGCAGCATGAAGTACGGCAGCGCCGAGGTCATGTGGCCAATAAAGCTGGGGGAGGCGGTATGAACCGAGTTGGCCACCAGCTTGTCCAGCAGGAACTGGGCCTGTTCGGACACAAAGATGGGCTTCTCTGGAATGGCGGAGTCAGCGAAGTTTTTCTCCACCTCGCTCAGGTCCCGTTCCACCGCAACGATATGTTCCTGCAGGAAACCGGCAAGGTTGCCCGAGATGTTCTGGTCAATGCGGCTCAGGGTGGATTCGGGGGCCTCGGGTACGGTGAATACCCGGTACATGGCCTCTACCGACGCCTGAGCTGATTTTTTCTTACCGGTCATACACGCCACGCCATCTGTGGTATCCCCGGGGGCTTTCCTGATGCCCGGCGAATTCAGCGGAACTTTCAACAGGGGATGCAGTCCTCATCTCCTGTCCTGGTCCGTGGTCAGGGCCGCGTAGTATACGGCGTCATGACATTGGTTGCCAAGCGACCGGCCTGGTCCGCACGAGCACTTATAACAGCTCCCGGTGGACCTCCAGAACCGGCGCATCAATACGCTGTTCGATGGCCTTTTCCACCTGGTCCAAGCGGGCCGTCAGTTGCTGTGAGGTGCCGCCAATGGCGACGATACTCCACACGGCACTGTCCAGTGTCTCATGATCACCGGTTTCAGCGACAGCCAGGTCGGGCTCCTTGCCCCAGATGGCCCGCATGGGGGTGAAGGCCTTGCGCTTGGCTTTCAGGTCTTCCACGCCGTAAAGCTGGAAGTGCAGCGTCACGATGCCGATGTGGGGTGTAATGGTGGCAGGAGCGGTTTCCCGCTCCGCCAGCAGTTTGCGAAACGCATCAGACATGGGGTGTGGCCCGTTGGATAATGGTTTTGGCGTCCACGCCGACAGGCAGGGCGCCGATATTGTGGATGCCCTGGCTGTCAATGCGGGAGGCGCAGAAAGCGTCGGCCACCGCGGCCGGCGCGTGGCGGATCAGCAGTGAGGCCTGCAGGGATACCGCCAGCCGGTCCACCAGATCCCGTGCCTGGAAGGCAATCCGGTCCGGGTTGCTGATGGCGGCGCCGAAGTCCGTCGTCAGCCGGTCAACAAAGCCGTCAAGACGGCGGTCGCTGCCCCGGGCCAGATTCACCTCGCCGAGGAAGGCATCAAGGCTTTCCGGCGATTTCTGCAGAGCCCGCAGGGTATCCAGGCACTGGACGTTGCCCGAGCCTTCCCAGATAGCATTCACCGGGGACTCCCGGAACAGCCGGGGCATGATGCAGTCTTCCATGACACCGCTGCCCCCGATGCATTCCATGGCTTCGTAGGCGTGGTTGGGCGTGCGCTTGCAGATCCAGTACTTGCCCACCGGTGTGGCCAGGCGCAGGAACAGCTTTTCCTGTTCATCGTTACCGGCGTCCAGGGCCCGGGCCACGCGAAGGCTGTAGGTCATCGCCGCCTCGTTTTCCAGGGCCAGGTCGGCCAGCACGTTCTGCATCAGCGGTTGCTCACTGAGGCGGGCCCCGAAGGCGCTGCGGTGGTGGCAGTGGTGCAGTGCCTGGGCAGCGGCCTGGCGCATGCCGGAAGAGCTGCCGATCATGCAGTCGAAGCGGGTCATGGCCACCATTTCGATGATGGTCGGTACGCCGCGGCCTTCCTCGCCCACCATCCAGCCCAGGGCACCTCGCAGTTCCGCCTCGCTGGAGGCATTGGCCACGTTACCCATCTTGTTCTTCAGGCGCTGGATCTGCCAGGGGTTCTTGCTGCCGTCCGGGCACCAGCGTGGCATCAGAAAGCATGACAGGCCGCCGGGGGCCTGGGCCAGCACCAGGAAGGCATCGCACATCGGGGCGGAGACGAACCACTTGTGGCCCACCAGCTCATAGGCCTGGCCGGGGCCTTCCCTGCCGGTGGGAATGGCGCGGGTGGAGTTGGCGCGCACATCGCTGCCGCCCTGTTTCTCGGTCATCGCCATGCCAATGGTGACCGACTGTTTTTCGGAGTCGGGCAGGTTACGTGAATCGTAACTGCAATCCAGTATCTTTGGTGCCCAGGTCTCCGCCAGGTCCGGCTGTTTCATGATCGACGGCATGGCGGCAAAGGTCATGGTAATGGGGCAGCCGTGGGATGCTTCCACCTGGGTGTGCAGGTAGTACCGGGCCGCCCTGGCCACATGAGCCCCGGGGCCGGGCTTCTGCCATGGGCTACTGTGCAGGCCATGTTCCATGGCCATCGCCATCAGCTCATGGTAGGCCGGGTGGAAACGTACCTCGTCGATACGGTGGCCGAAGCGGTCGTGGGTATGAAAAGAGGGCTTGTTGTCGTTGGCCTGGAAGCCCAGTTCAATGATATCGCTACGCCCGACCAGCTCGCCGTACGTGTCCAGTTCGGAACGGGCCCAGTTGGCGCCTTCCCGATCTACCGCTTCCTGCAATGCTCTGTCCTGCCGGAACAGGTTGTAGTTTTCCAGTGCCGGCGGCTGGTTGGTGACCTCGTGAGTCCTGGCCAGCCACTGGTCAGGGGTAAATCCGGCGTCCGGGGGTGTCGGATGCTTGCCGTTCATGTCGGGCCTCACTGTGTGTATCTGTTTGTAATTATTATTAAAAATTGATGGGTCAGGCGTGCCATCCGGTCAGTTACAAAAAGTAACAAAAAAGATCTGATGTTGAGATAGCGCTGTCATCATTTCCCGATTATAAAGACGTCAAGGCGCCCATGCACGTTACCCGGTATACCGTGGAAACAGCGGCGTCGAGCAGGAAACGGCCACGGGAACTGTGAGCATTCTCCGGAGCGCGTTTCATTTGATTGCCGGGGCGGTATCCGAATACACCCCGATTTTCGCTGATGGGGGGCTAGCCATGAGTGAATTGGACGAAAGCAGTCTGGAGGTATCCGGCGGCTGGAACGATCTCGACGATAACCACTCTGTTGCCGGTCGCGCACGCATCCGGGCTCAACTGGAGGCGGATATCCAGGCGTTCCTGAACGAGGGCGGTCGGATCGAGCAGGTGGACACCAGTTTCCGCACGGATGCACCTCGCAAGGTCGAAGTGGGATTCAACAATCGCAGTTTGTAATCACAAAGGTGGCAGCCGGACAAACCTGGGCCGGCTGTCATTGTCTTCAGTCGGAATAGAGAACCCGTCTCTCCCTACCTTTAGGTGCCAGCCTGTTGGGCGCCTGTCTTTCACTATGCGTATTCTTATATGCCTCAAGTCATGCCCCGGTAACCTGGTGGCGTGTATGATGGAGCGTTAAACGACTCAGTTACGGAGGGCTTTCGTGTTTTCACTTCCCAATCGTGGTTATCCAGGAACCCGTCTGCGCCGGAACCGGGTGGATGATTTTTCCCGCCGGCTGGTACGGGAAAATCAGCTCAGCGCGGATAACCTGATCTATCCCGTATTTGTCCTGGAAGGCGAGGGGCAGCGTGAGGCCGTCCCGTCCATGCCGGGGGTTGAGCGCCTGAGCATCGACCTGCTGCTGGATCACGCCCGGGAGGTTTATGAACTGGGCATACCCGCCATGGCGCTGTTCCCGGTGGTGCCAGTGGAAAAGAAAGACCTGGACGGGTCCGGTGCGTGGGATCCGCAGGGTCTGGCGCAACGGGCGACCCGTGCACTCAAAGAGCAGCTCCCCGGGCTGGGCATTATTACCGATGTGGCCCTGGATCCGTTCACCACCCACGGCCAGGATGGCATCATCAATGACAACGGTTATGTGCTGAATGATATTACCGTCGAGGCGTTGGTGAAGCAGGCGTTGTCCCATGCTGAGGCCGGTGCCGACGTGGTGGCTCCCTCCGACATGATGGATGGCCGCATTGGCGAGATCCGCCAGGCACTGGAGCAGGCCGGTCATGTGAATACCCGCATCCTGGCCTACTCAGCCAAGTACGCGTCTTCCTACTATGGCCCGTTCCGGGATGCGGTGGGTTCAGCCGGCAATCTGGGCAAGGGCAGCAAGGAAACCTATCAGATGGATCCCGCCAATAGCGACGAGGCCCTGCACGAAGTGGCCATGGATCTGGCGGAGGGTGCCGACATGGTTATGATCAAGCCGGGCATGCCCTATCTGGACATTGTTCACCGGGTGAAAACCGAACTGCAGGTGCCTACCTTTGTCTACCAGGTCAGTGGTGAATACGCCATGCACATGGCTGCGGCCCAGAACGGCTGGCTGGACGGTGACAAGGTGATGATGGAAAGTCTGATGGCGATGCGTCGGGCCGGTGCCGACGGTATTCTCACCTATTTTGCGGTGCGGGCGGCGCGCTTGCTCAACGGAGGTTGATATGAGTATGGAACGGGTGCCCGAGGTAGGAAAGGTGGGTGAAGTGGCTGCGGTACCTGAACCCGTCGAGGTGCCTGAGCGGGTAATGGATCTGGCCGCCCGGGAAAACTATTTCAACCGCGAGCTGAGCCATCTTCAGTTCAACTACCGTGTTCTCCAGCAGGCACTGGACGAGCATCACCCGCTGATCAACCGGCTGATCTTCCTGTGTATCTTCAGCAGCAACATGGACGAGTTCTTCGAGATCCGTGTCGCCGGGCTGCGTCAGCAGATGAAATACGGTCGCGAAATGGTGGGTCCGGACGGCATGCTGCCGGAGCAGGTGCTGCAGGAAATCAGCCAGGTGGCTCACGAGTACATCAGTGAGCAGTATGACATCCTCAATAAGGTGCTGATTCCGGAAATGGAGAGGGAGGGCATCCATTTCGTGCGTCGCCGGGACTGGACGCCTGCTCAGGCGGAATGGGTGCGCCAGTATTTCGAGGATGAGATCCTGCCAGTGGTCAACCCCATCGGTCTGGACCCTTCGCACCCGTTCCCGCGGCTGGTCAACAAGAGTCTTAACTTCATCGTCGAACTCGATGGCAAGGATGCCTTCGGTCGGGAGACCGGCATGGCCATCGTACCAGCGCCCCGCTCACTGCCGCGGCTGGTGCGGTTGCCGGATGACGTGTGTAGTGGCGGCGAGAATCTGGTATTTCTGTCGTCCATGATCCACGCCCACGCCGATGAGCTGTTTCCGGGCATGGAAATCAAGGGCTGTTACCAGTTTCGTCTGACCCGCAATGCCGACCTGGAACTGGAAGACGATCTGGAAGACCTGGCCTCCGCCCTGCGCGGCGAGCTGCTGAGCCGTCGCTTTGGTGACGGCGTGCGCCTGGAGGTGGCGGACAACTGCCCGGAGGAGTTGGTGCAGTTCCTGTTGCGCCAGTTTGGCCTGACCGAACGGGATCTTTACAAGGTACATGGGCCGGTCAATCTGACCCGGCTGATGGCGGTCAGCGGTCTGGTCAATCGTCCGGACCTGACCTATCCGGGCTTTTCGCCGGCGGTGCCCAAGCCCATTCGCAACAACGAAGTGATTTTCGACGCCATTCGCAAGCAGCCTGTCCTGCTACTGCACCCCTACGAGAGCTTTACCCCGGTGGTGGACTTCCTGCGTCAGGCCGCCAAGGATCCCCAGGTGCTGGCCATCCGCCAGACGCTCTACCGCACCGGCGCCGATTCGGAAATTGTCGAGGCATTGATGGACGCCGCCCGTCGCGGCAAGGAGGTGACCGCGGTCATTGAATTGCGGGCCCGTTTTGACGAAGCGGAAAACCTGGAACTGGCCAGTCGCCTGCAGGAATCCGGGGTGGTCGTGGTCTACGGCGTGGTGGGGTACAAGACCCACGCCAAGATGATCCTGATCGTGCGCCGGGAGGAAGGCCGCCTCAAGCGCTACGTTCACCTGGGTACCGGTAACTACCATGCCGGAAATGCCCGCCTTTACACCGACTACAGTTTCCTGTCTGCGGACGACGCCCTGGGCGACGACGTCAACAAGCTGTTCCAGCAGCTCACGGGGATGGGCAAGGCCCTCAAGATCAAGAAGCTGTTCCACGCGCCCTTTACCCTGCATAAACGTCTGATCGAGCTGATCGACCGCGAAGCGGGCTTTGGCGACAAAGGGCACATCATCTTCAAGTTCAATGCCCTGACCGATCCGGAAGTCATGCTGGCGCTGTACCGTGCTTCCCAGGCCGGGGTAAAGATCGACCTGATCATACGCGGCATCTGTTGCCTGCGGCCGGGTGTGCCGGGGCTGTCGGAGAACATCGAGGTAAGGTCCATCATCGGGCGCTTTCTGGAGCACACCCGGGTCTACTGGTTCGGCAACGATGGCAAGCCCGAGGTGTACTGCTCCAGCGCCGATGCCATGGTCCGCAATCTGGTCAACCGGGTCGAGACGGCCTTTCCGGTGGAGGAGCCCAGCCTGGCCACCCGCCTGAAAGAAGACCTGGATGCCTGTTTACGTGACAACTGTCAGAGCTGGGTCTTGCAGCCTGATGGACGTTACCTGCAAAATCAGCCTTCACCGGATGAGGAACGCTTTGCGTGCCAGCTGGTCCTGCTGGACCGGTTGAGCGCCAAGTAACCGGGGTCCGGTCTCGCAGCCCGTTCAAGAATGAACGGGCGGGATCAGTAGACAGGGAGATTGGGGGGCAGACTGGTACTGTCGCTTCCTGACGGACTCCCTGAAATGGAGCAAAGGACATGAAAAAAATATGGATAATGGCCGGCGGCGTGGTCGTGGTGGCAGCGGTAGCCGCCCCATGGGCCGTGGGAATGCTGACGGAACAGCACTGGCAGTCTGCGACTGCGCAGTTCAACGAGTCGCAACCCTTCTTCGTGATGGAAACCGGGCAGTTCGACAGGGGGTACCTCAGTTCCACGGCGAGTGGTCAGCTCTACGTGGTGGATCCGGATACCGGTGAGCGACATGCCATGGGCTGGACCGGTGATGTCACTCACGGTCTTACCAGCAGCACCATCCTGTTCAATTTCGATCTGCCGGAAGACGAAGAGTTTGACAGGATCTTCCCGGACGAGCAGCCAACCGTGAAAGTGACCACCAGTGCCTGGGGCTCATCCCTGGTGGAACTGGATGTGCCCGCTATCGATTACACCGACGAAGCATCCGGCGAGACTCTCAATATGTCCCGGGGCTATGCCACCCTGGAGGTGAGCAGCGACGGTGAGACACTGGATGTCGACAGCCAGTGGCCCGGCATGGTGCTGCGTACTGCCGACGCCCGGGTTTCCCTGGAAAACCTGAACCTGGAGCAGCAGTCCACCCTGCTGACCGGCAAGCTATGGACCGGCGAGGGTTCCGTGACCCTGGACAAACTGTCGATCGCAGCCCGGGATGAACCCGAGGTGATCCTGGAGGGGCTGGAGGTGGCCTCCAGTTCCGAGGCGCTCAATGATGACAAGGCGTTTTCAGCCACCGTCACGACAAGCCTGGACCAGGTTGTCTATGGGGATGAGAGCTATGGTCCCCACAGCCTGGAGGTTCAGCTGAAGGAGATGGATGTCGCGGCCTGGAACGAACTGCTGGAAGCTGTCGAAACGGCACAGGAACTCGCTATCTCGGCAGGCAATGATCCGCAAAAGGCCTTCGAGCAGCAGATGCAGGCGACCATGGCCGTGACTGGCAGCCTGGAGAAGCTGATGGCCCGTGGCATGACCCTCATCACCAACCTGGACATTGCTTCCCCGGAAGGCCCTGTGACCGGTCACCTGCGGGTTTTCCATCCGGAGCAGCCTGACACCGACCGGGTACCCCTGATGCTGATCGCCCAGACTATCGAAGGCGAGATGAACCTGAAAATTCCGGTGGCCCTGGGTGAGGAATACCCGGAGCTGGGCTCGCAGATCATGCCCATGGTTGTTCAGGGCGCCCTCGTTGAGGAAGGGGACTTCTATGTTATGGATGCTTCCCTGAAGAACATGACGGTGAATCTGAACGGGCAGGAGATGCCCATTCCGATGCCCGGTATGGGGGGTGGTTCGCCCATGCTCCAGTGATGCATGGCCGACGATAAGAAAACGGAGCCTGCGGGCTCCGTTTTTTATGCCGTATCAGAAAGTGTGTTCCGTGGGCCTACCCTGAAAACTTCGCCTTGAGGGCGTCGTGCACGATTGGTGTGACGAACTCCGACACGTCCCCGCCCAGTGAGGCGATTTCCCGGATCAGGGAGGAGGAAATGTACGACAGGTGATTGGAAGGCGTCAGGAACACGCTCTCCACTTCCGGGGCCAGGTGGCGGTTCATGTTCGCCAGCTGGAATTCATACTCGAAATCCGACACTGCCCGCAGCCCACGCAGCAGAACGTTGCCCTCCTGCTGGCGCACAAAATCCGCCAACAGGTTGTTGAAGCCGACTACACGGATATTGTCCAGATGGCTGGTGGACGCCTCGCACAGCTTTACCCGTTCCTCGAGGGTAAACAGCGGGTTTTTCTTGGAGCTGTGGGCAACGGCAATCACCACCTCGTCAAACAGCCGTCTGGCCCGCTCCACCAGGTCGACATGACCGTTGGTGATGGGGTCAAAGGTTCCGGGGTAGATAACCGTTGTCATTGGTGTGCTCCTTAAGGTCTCGGTGGCCGGAAATACTAGCGAATAAAGAAGCGATAGACCAGTTTGTGCAGTGGGCCGCCATGGGGCGGATACACCAGCTTGCCACTGTTGAGCTTCTGCTTGGCGAACACCGCCCGGGTATGGGAGAAGGTGAGAAAGCCTTCCCGGCCATGGTAATGCCCCATGCCAGAGTCGCCGACACCACCGAAAGGCAGATCATCCTGGGCCACGTGCATCAGTGAGTCGTTGATACACACGCCCCCGGAGTGGGTGCCCGCCAGCAGTCGCTTCTGGTCTTCCCGTTCATAGCCGAAATAGTACAGTGCCAGCGGCCGTGGCCGGCTGTTTATGTAGGTGATGGCGTCATCCAGACCCTTGCTGGGCACCACCGGCAGCAGGGGGCCGAAAATCTCCTCCTGCATCACCCTCATGTCTTCGGTGGGGTTGAGCACCAGGGTGATCGGCATTTTGCGGCAGCCCTCCTCGAAGTGTTCCTGGGCCGGGTTGATCTCCACCAGCTGAGCCCCCTTGCTGCGGGCATCGGCCAGCAGTTCCTGCAGACGCTGGTACTGGCGGTCGTTGATGATGCCAGTGAAATCCGGGTTGTCCCTCAGCGTGGGATACATGCGCGAGAGGGCGTCCTGGATGGCGTCGACGAAGGCATTGATGCGATCAGACGGGCACAGTACATAGTCTGGCGCCACGCAGGTCTGGCCGGCATTCAGGGCCTTGCCAAAGCCAATGCGTTCGGCCGCATCCTCCATAGGCACGTCGCTGGAGATGACCGCCGGAGATTTGCCGCCCAGTTCCAGGGTAACCGGCGTCAGGTTTTCCGCCGCCGCCTTCATCACCAGGCGCCCCACGGTGGTGGAGCCGGTAAACAACAGGTGGTCGAAGGGCCGACTCGAGAAGTCGGCGGCCACATCCGCCTCGCCGTTGATCACCGCTACCAGGTCCCGGGGGAAGGTGGTTTCCACCAGGTTGGCCAGCAGGGCGGAGGTGTGGGGGGTGAATTCGGACATCTTGATCATGGCGCGGTTGCCAGCGGCCAGCGCGGCCACCAGTGGCCCGATCGCCAGATACAGCGGGTAGTTCCAGGGCACGATAATGCCGACAACGCCCTTTGGTTGATAGAAGACCTTGTTGCTGGCGGGCTGGAACAGCATGGATACGTGCCGGCGTTCCGGCTGCATCCAGTCCTTGAGGTGGCTGAGGGCGTAATTGATACCCTGGATTGAGGGAATGATTTCCGCGATCAGGGTTTCGTCCCGGGAGCGGCCGTTGAAGTCCTTGTCGATGGCTTCACAGAATTGTTCCTGGTGAGCGATCAGCGTCTTCTTGAGGCGTGACAGGTTATCCTTGCGCTCGGTCAGCGACGGCAGCGGGTTGCGGCTGAAGGCCTGCTTCTGCTCGGCCAGTACCCTGGCGGTGAGCTGGATCTGTTTCTTGCTTTCATTCAGTGGAACAACCGTGGCAGTCATGATGGAATCCTCGGCCAGATGATGTGGAGCCTGTGGCGCCGGGTGGGCCGACCCGGAAACATGGGGTTTGCCCCCGACACGGTGGGTTTGCAAAAACCGCACCTGACAGGCTTCACTGTTGATTAGAGTTTATACGTTAAGACGTGCGGGAATAAATGCCGATTTCAGGAACGGGAGTCTCGCCGACCCGGGTTCAGTATTAAAACGCAGGGACGGGAACTTTTCGGTGAAAGTTTGATCATAGTCAATGCCGGTGCAGAAGGACTCGCCGGCGAGACTCAGGTCTCAGTACGTCGCTAACCCTGACGATTCCCGACCGGCGTTCCCGGTCGGGTTTTTTTTTGCTTCAACCTTCGAGCCACTGGGTCAGGCCATTGCGGCAATCCTCCAGCCCGGTCTTGGCGGTCGCGGAGAACATGATCAGGTGCTGCAGGCATTGCACATCCTTCAGTGCACTCTTTATACCCAGCAGCGCCGTTTTTGCCTGTCCGAACTTGAGCTTGTCTGCCTTGGTGGCGAGGATCATCAGTGGCAGGTTGTTATGTTCGCACCATTCCACCATCATCTGGTCGAAGTCGGTGAGCGGGTGGCGAATGTCCATCACCAGCACCAGTCCTGCCAGGCTGCGGCGCTCAGTGAGGTAGTGGCTGAGGTGCTGTTGCCAGTCGTCCTTCATGTCACGGGAAACCTTGGCGTAACCGTACCCGGGCAGATCCACCAGGCGGCAATTCTCCCGGTTCAGGGAAAAGAAGTTGATCAACCGGGTGCGCCCTGGCGTCTTGCTGGTACGTGCCAGCTTGCCGTTGGTGGTGATGCAGTTGATCGCGCTGGATTTGCCGGCGTTGGAGCGGCCGGCAAAGGCGACCTCGCGACCGCTGTCCGGCGGGCAGTCCGACAGTTGCGCGGCGCTGAGCAGAAAGCGGGCACTATTATAGGAGATTGGCTTGGGTGGTTCAGTGGTCACAAAGAGATCCTGGATGACATGGGCGAACGGTCGGGTGGCTGCAAACTGACCCATGGCATTTATTCATGGGCTCCTTAATGTATAATGCTACACCAATTTCCGGACAGTGCGCAGGGTACTACTGCCAAATGGCCCGCCAGTCGGGGGCTTTTCCCAGTTCTGCCGGCGGCACAAAGAATAACATTTCTGATGAGAGACAAGCGGAGCGAGCATGAAAAAACTGATCGCAGGTGTGGTTCTCGGCCTGGGCCTTTCGATGGCGGCCCACGGGGCGGGAGATCCTGAAGCAGGTGAGGCGAATGCCGGTGTTTGTGCTGGCTGTCATGGGCAGAATGGTGCTGCCCCGGTAATGGGAGCCTATCCCAAGATTGCGGGTCTGGGAGAAAAATACCTGTTCCAGCAGCTGCAGGCCATTCGCGATGGTGATCGTCCGATTCCGGAAATGACCGGTCTGCTCGACGGTAAGAGCGATCAGGATCTGCAGGATCTGGCCGCTTACTTTGAGCAGACAGACATGCCCGTCGGTCAGGCCAGCCCCGAAGGCCTGGAGCAGGGGCGCAGCCTCTACAAGGGAGGCAACCTGGCTTCCGGTGTGGCCGCCTGTGCAGCCTGCCACAACCCGGAAGGCAAGGGTAATGGTCCGGCCGGCTATCCTCATATTGGTGGCCAGAACGCCGAATACGTGATCAAGTCCCTGAACGATTACAAGTCCGGTGAGCGTAATGGTGCGCCCCAGGCGCAGATCATGGTGGACATTGCATCCCGGCTGACTGACGCTGAAATTGAAGCCGTTGCGAACTATATTTCCGGTCTGAACTGATTCCCGGTCAGTCTGGCAATCACAAAAGCCCGCCATGTGCGGGCTTTTGCGTTTCTGGCATTCTGACCTGGCTGTAACGGTGGTCGACTGGATATGGCGCCATGCCATGGCATAATCCATGGCAGATGAACCTTTTACCGGTGGACCTGTCTCAGCCGGGTCCATGAAACAATCATAACCAATCCAGAGGTGTCTGATGGGTATTTTCCGAACTCTTGCCGCCGGCGTTGTCGCCGCGACTGTCGCGTTTTCCGCTTCCGCACAGGACCAGTGGGTGGAAGGGCAGCATTACCAGCGCCTGGCAACGGAAGTTTCTGCGTCTTCCGATGAGGGCATCGAGGTGGTCGAGGTGTTCTGGTACGGCTGCGGTGCCTGTAACCAGTTTGAGCCGTTGATGCAGGCCTGGAAAAAAGAGGCTGCTGATGACGTCAATGTTGTCCTGGTGCCTGCCCCCATGAACAAGGCCGCTGTCGAGCACGCCCGCGCCTATTACGCCACCAAGGCGATTGGCGCCACCGACAAGACCCATGATGCCTTCTATAAAGCCCTGGCTGAAGAGCGTCAGGACCTGAGCAATGCCTCTACTCTGGGGGATTTCGTTGAAGCCCAGGGGGTTGACCGTGAAGCGTTTATCAAGGCATTCAACAGTTTCGGAGTGAAAGCCCAGATGCAGCGTTCCGTGTCACTGCTTCGCGGCGCCCAGGTCGGTGGTACCCCCACCATGCTGGTGGCGGGCAAGTACAAGACCGGGCCGGTAATGGCCGGTGGCTACGAGGAAGCCCTGGAAGTTGTGGACTATCTTGTTGAGAAGGAGCGCAACGAACGCGCCGAGTAAGATCCGGAAGCCTGCGTGGTATCCATGCAGGCTCTTCCCCGGCACCACCATGTTTCCGGAGCCTCACTGATGTATCGAAGGTTGAAGCAGGGGTTCAGTAATATCTCCGGCCGGGCCTCGCCCTCGCGGGGTTCCTGCTCCGGTATGGACCATGTGCCGGATTTCGAGCCCCACCGCCATATCCGCCTGTTGACCTTCAACATCCAGGTGGGGATCAATACCGCGTCCTATCATCATTACGTGACCCGAAGCTGGCAGCATGTGCTGCCACACCGGGGCCGCATTGAAAACCTGGACCGTATTGCCAGCCTGGTACGCAACTATGATGTGGTCGCCCTGCAGGAGTGTGACGGCGGCAGCATTCGCAGTGGTTATATCAACCAGGTCCAGTATCTGGCCGAGGCCAGTGGCATTCCCTACTGGCATCAGCAACTGAATCGTAATCTGGGGCCGGTGGCCCAGCACAGCAATGGCCTGCTCAGCCGGTTCCGACCGCTGGACGTGACGGAGCACCGGTTGCCGGGCATATTGCCGGGGCGGGGTGCGATCATTGCCCGTTTCGGGGATATTGAGGACCCCCTGGTGCTGGTGATCATGCACCTGTCGCTGAGCAAGGCGGGGCAAAGTCGTCAGCTGGCCTATGTGCACGAGTTGATTGCGGACTATCAGCATGTGGTGCTGATGGGAGATCTCAACAACCACGCGGAAGAACTGCTCACCAATACGCCCCTGAAGCATGCCAACCTGATTCCGTTGCCGGACACCGCCCACAGCTTTCCCAGCTGGCGGCCCGAGCGGGCACTGGATCATATCCTGGTCAGCCCCAGCCTGGAGATCCGCAACTCCGAGGTGGTGAGTTACCCCCTGTCTGATCACCTTCCCATTGCCATGGATATCGCCCTGCCGAGAGGGTATCTCAAGACGTTCTGACGGTTCCGCCCGGGGCTTTGGGTTCAGGCATAAAAAAACCCGGCCGGGGCCGGGTTTTCTCTGGAGGCAAAGACCTTACTTGATCTTGGCTTCCTTGTACGCAACGTGCTTGCGGACAACCGGATCGTACTTCTTGATCTCGATCTTTTCCGGAGTGTTACGCTTGTTCTTCTTGGTCGTGTAGAAGTGACCAGTACCTGCTGATGAAACCAGTTTGATTTTCTCGCGCATGATGCGGCTCCTTAAGCTTTCTCGCCGCGGGCACGAATATCGGCCAGCACAGCGTCGATGCCTTTCTTGTCGATGATACGCATGCCCTTGGTGGATACGCGCAGCTTCACGAAGCGCTTCTCGGACTCAACCCAGAAGCGATGATTCTGCAGATTGGGCAGAAAACGACGCTTGTTGTGGTTCATCGCGTGAGAAACGTTGTTACCGGTGACCGGTCGCTTACCGGTTACCTGACAGACTCTGGACATGTTTGCCTCCGACCTGAACGTTGGTCCTGAATACGAAATCGTTTTTGGTAAAGGAGCCTCTGGAAAGGGCAGATCCCCTTTTCGGGGGCTCCTTGTATCGGGTCTCTGGTTGCTCTACGTGTCTGCAGATCGCACGGTGCTCGCCAGACGCCGCCAGAAAGGGACGCTTTTATACCAGAATGCCCCCCCTAACGCAAAAAATTGTTGGGAAATTGTTCAGCCTGCCGGCTATTCACATCAGCCCCCGCTCAGCCAGGGAGATGACATCGCCGTGGCCCACAACCATATGATCCAGCACACGAATGTCCACCAGCCCCAGGGCCTCCTTCAGGCGCCGGGTAAGCGAGATGTCCGCCTGGCTGGGTTCGGCAATCCCTGACGGATGATTGTGGGCGAAGATGACCGCCGCCGCATTGAAGTCCAGGGCGTGGCGCACCACTTCCCGGGGGTAGACCGCCGCCCCGTCGATGGTGCCGCGAAACAGCTCCTGGTAACGGATAACCCGATGGCGGTTGTCCAGGAACAGGCCGGCGAACACCTCGTGGGGCTGGGTGCCCAGCCGGCTGCTCAGATAGCGCCGGGTGTCTTGCGGCGATGTCAGTGGATCACCCTGGCGTACCGGTTCGTCCATCACCCTGCGGGCCATTTCCATGGCCGCCTGGACCTGGGCGTACTTGGCCGTGCCCAGACCCTTTACCCGGCAGAAGCTGCTGTGGGACGTGGTCATCAGACCACGCAGACTGCCGAATTCGTCCAGCAGGTGGCGTGCCAGAGCCATCACCGGCATGCCGGCGGTTCCGGTACGCAGGAAAATAGCCAGCAATTCAGTATCGGACAGGGTTTCCGGGCCGTGGGCGAGCAGTCGTTCCCGGGGGCGTTCGTCCCGGGGCCATTCCGTTGTTGTCATGACGTTCCTTGTGCGGTGTTAATGCGTCCTGCATTAGTGTCCCGTTTGGTCAATTCGCTGACCTACTGCGTGACGCCCTTCGGGAGCCACTGAGAGCTTTGATAGCCGCGTTGCGCTGACTCGATTTGGAACCACCAGACCTTCGCCACCGCGCCTAGCTCTCAAAGCTCTCAGTGGCTCAGTAGATCAGCAAATTAACCAAACGAGACACTTGGCTATCCTAACATGAGAGCTGCACTGTCGGGGAGATGCCGGCAATGCTATCTTATAGCCCTTTGACCGGGGCCATATAAAGGGGCCCTGGACGTGGTAATCGATGGAGACGCTATGGCCAGCCGAAAGATCCTGCTTGGTATCACCGGTGGCATTGCCGCCTATAAGAGCGCGGAACTGGTCCGGCTGCTGAAGAAGGCCGACTACGAGGTCCGGGTGGTGATGACCAGGGGCGCTGAAGCCTTTGTAACCCCCATGACGTTCCAGGCCCTCAGTGGCGAGCCGGTGCGTACCTCACTGCTGGATCCGGAGGCGGAGGCCGGCATGGGGCATATCGAGCTGGCCAAATGGGCTGATCAGATAGTGGTAGCACCGGCGTCGGCGGATTTCATGGCGCGGCTGGCCCATGGTCTGGCCGATGACCTTCTGGCCACGGTCTGCAGCGCCACCGAGGCACCGATTGCCCTGGCGCCGGCCATGAACCAGGCGATGTGGGGAAATTACCGGACTCAGCGCAACGTCCGCCTGTTGCAGGACGATCCCCAGATCACCCTGTGGGGGCCGGACCAGGGTAGTCAGGCCTGTGGCGACGTGGGCCCCGGGCGCATGCTGGAGCCGGAAACCCTGTTCGCCCTGATCGAGCAGGCCTCCGCAGCCGTGGTCACCGGTGGTGGTCGGTTGGCGGGGCGCCGTGTGGTGATTACCGCTGGCCCTACCCGCGAGCCTATCGATCCCGTTCGTTATATTACCAATCACAGCTCCGGCAAGATGGGTTACGCCCTTGCCGAGGCGGCCCGCGCAGCCGGGGCGACGGTGACCCTGATCAGTGGCCCGGTCAGCCTGGCCGCCCCGGCAGGGGTCCAGGTGGTGCCGGTCGAGACAGCCGAAGAAATGCTGCTGGCTACCTCGGAAGAGGTGGACAAGGGCGCCGATCTGTTTGTCGCCACCGCTGCCGTGGCGGACTATCGCCCGGCCTCCCGTGCCGGGCAGAAGATGAAGAAATCCCACGAATCTTTGTCGCTGGAACTGGTGCGCAATCCCGATACCCTGGCTACCATTGCTGCTCGAGAGGATGCCCCGTTTACCGTTGGTTTTGCGGCGGAAACCACGGACGTCGAGCATTACGCCACGGACAAGATGAAACGGAAAAAGCTGGGCATGATCGTTGCGAACGATGTCTCTGCCCCCGGTATTGGCTTCAACAGCGACGACAATGCCGTGACGGTATTCTGGCCCGGTGGCCGGCAAGCCATCGGCCCCGCCTCCAAACGGGAGATCGCCACCTCGCTGATAGGGCTGATCGCCGAGCGTATGGCCTGACAAACCCGTTCAATGGATCCCTGGCGTCCGGCGTTCAGGGTCCGCTAACCTCCGACATTCCAATGAGATAGGACGCATTATGAGTCAACAGCCAGTGCAGCTGAGAGTGCTGGATGCACGAATCGGGGATGAGATCCCCATGCCCGTCTATGCCACTGACGGTTCCGCCGGTCTCGACCTGCGGGCCTGCATTAAGTCGCCGCTGACCCTGGCGCCGGGGGAGTCGTCCCTGATTCCCACTGGTCTGTCCATCTATATCGAGGATGCCTCTCTGGCGGGCATGATCCTGCCCCGCAGTGGGTTGGGTCACAAGCACGGCATCGTGCTGGGAAATCTGGTGGGACTGATCGATTCGGACTACCAGGGGGAACTGATGGTTTCCTGCTGGAACCGGGGCACCAGCAGCTTCACCGTCAATGTGGGCGAGCGCATTGCGCAGCTGGTGCTGGTACCGGTGGTGCAGGCCCGCTTTGAGGTAGTGGATGAGTTCCAGGCCACTGGCCGGGGTGATGGCGGCTTCGGGTCAACAGGGCGGCACTGACAGTTTCCGGTGCAGACTGCGGGAAAGTTACCAATTCGCCGAATGTGTCATTAACCAATTCATGTAAACATCTATACTGACAGCACGTTAACCCAACGACTGTCAGCGCTAAGAACAATGAAGCAGCCGTCAAGACGGAGCCGACTATGAAATTTGGCAAGAAAAAGGGGAGCGCCGGGGCTGAAGATACCCCGGTGGAGGAGTCCCCCAAGAACAAGAAAGCCGCGGGTAAATCCGACAAGGGGCAACCCTCGAAGGACGCCGGAAGCAAGGTGCGCAAACTGTCCTCCGTGGCCATAACCCAGGCGATGGTGGTACTTCTGACCGGGGCGCTGGTTGCCGTGGCTTTGCAGCTGGGGGTCTTTCAGTCGGCGGAAAGCGAGCGCCGTCAGCAGGTGGCGGATGTCGGCGTCGAGTCAGCGGTCGCCAGGCTGGAAAGCCGCATGGAGCTCCTGCAGACGCTGACAACAGGCCTGGGAACCCAGACCAGCGTGCGGAGCGCCCTTGAAGAGTTTGGTGGTGAGCGCCAGCTGGCGGAGGAGCTGCAGACCCTGATGCCGGGTATCCACAAGGTATTCCTGTTCCCGTACCGCAGCATACCGCGTCGGGCTGATGACGACGCAGACCTGGGGTTTGCCACCCTGGATCTGGCGCGGCGGGCGGAGTCCGGTCGCGATGTCCACCCTGATGCCTTCCCCAGGGACGGCAAGTGGCTGGTGCAGACAGCGGCGCGCATCCGCAACCCCTCCAGTCAGGTGGTCGAGGGTACGCTGGTGATCCAGTTCGATGCCAGTGTGCTGGCCCAGGTGCTGGGCGGCACCAATGGCCGTGCCACCCTGGTGCAGACGGTAGGCGGTCAGGCGCGGGATGTGGTCAGTGGCGGTCAGGGCAATGGCCCCGAAGTGTCCCGCTCTCTTTCCATCCCCGACTGGAGCCTGACCTACCGTCCACAGGTGCCCGCACCCAGCCTTAGCACGGTTATTGTCCTGGGGCTGGTGGTGGCCGGCTTCCTGGCGGCGGCTCTCATTGTCTGGGTGATGCTCTCATCAGCCCAGAGCGCCTTGCGCAAGGAAACCACCCGCCTGGTGCAGTGGTCCCACAAGGCGTTTGCCGGTGATCGCTCGGCACCACCCCAGTTCCGGTGGGAGATACCCGCTGTTATCGCCGAAGTCCTGCATCGCATCAGCAAGGCCGTGGACAAGCGGGTTGAGGGCAGTGCCCGCAAGGCTCCGGCAGCGGGGGCCAGTCGCCCGGCTCCGGAGCCAAAAGCGGAAGAGCCCATGTTCCAGGACCGGGACATGCCGGAAATCGACATGCTGGACGGTGATGAAGACGTGCTCGGTTTTGGTGAGAGCCCTGCAGGGGCAACACCGGAAGTGGGAGAAACCCGGGCGCCGGCGGCTCCCATCTCGCCCACCATTTTCCGTGCCTACGATATTCGCGGTATTGTCGGCGAAACGCTGACCCCGGATATCGTCCGGGTGATTGGCCAGGCCATCGGGTCGGAAGCCCTGGATCGCAGCCAGGACACCCTCTGCATTGGCTACGATGGTCGTCATTCCAGCCCTGAGCTGTCAGAAGCGCTGGCTGCCGGCATTATGGCTGCGGGCTGTAATGTGGTCACTATCGGGGCGGTGCCGACGCCGGTGTTGTATTTTGCCACCCACCACATGGGCACCGGTTCAGGCGTGATGGTGACCGGCAGCCATAACCCGTCCAACTATAACGGCCTGAAAATCATGCTGGGCGGTGAAACCCTGTCGGAAGATGGCATCCAGAAGCTGTACCAGCGTATCCAGACCGGCGATCTGCACCAGGGGCAGGGCAGTGCCTCCAGCGAAGACGTGCGCCGGGATTACCTGGACCGGATCGTGGGCGATATCGCCGTAGCCGCCCCCCTCAAAGTAGTGGTGGACGCCGGCAACGGCATTGCCGGCGAACTGGCCCCGCTGTTGCTGGAAGAGCTCGGCTGCGAAGTGATCCCCCTGTATTGCGAGGTGGACGGTAATTTTCCCAATCACCATCCGGACCCGGGCAAGCCGGAGAACCTGCAGGACCTGATCGAGCGGGTGCAGCAGGAAGGAGCTGATGTGGGCATCGCCTTCGATGGTGATGGTGACCGCCTGGGCGTGGTCACCAACGAGGGCAAAATTATCTGGCCCGACCGGTTGATGATGCTGTTTGCCCGTGACGTGGTGTCCCGCAACCCCGGGGCGGACGTGCTGTTCGACGTAAAGTGCAGCCGTCGCCTCAGTGGGATTATCTCCTCCGCCGGTGGCCGCCCGGTTATGTGGAAGACCGGCCATTCGCTGATGAAGGCGAAAATGAAGGAAACCGGTGCCCTGCTGGCGGGGGAGATGAGCGGCCACATCTTCTTCGGCGAGCGCTGGTACGGCTTTGACGACGGCCTGTATTCCGCTGCCCGGTTGCTGGAAATCCTGGGTATCGAAGACCGCCAGACCAGCGAGGTATTTGCCGAATTCCCTGAAGATATCAGCACGCCGGAGCTGACTCTCGAGGTGACAGACGAAGGCAAGTTCCGCATTATCCAGCGGCTGGCGGAGCTGGCGGATTTCGGTGAGGCCAACATCACCACCATCGACGGCGTGCGGGTGGATTACCCGGACGGCTGGGGTCTTTGCCGGGCTTCCAACACCACACCGATGCTGGTGTTGCGGTTTGAGGCAGAGAACGAAGGCGCCCTCGAGCGCATCAAACAGATATTCCGGGGCCAGCTAAAGGCCCTGGCCCCGGACGTGAATATCACTTTCTGACCAGGGCCCGGGTATGTCCGGGCAAAAACAGTAAAGGCAGGTTGAATGGCACTGGATCGTAATACAGCAATGCAGGTGGCGGATGTACTGAGCAAGGGTCTGCCCTATATCCAGCGGTTTACCGGCAAGACCGTGGTCATCAAGTACGGCGGCAACGCCATGGAGAACGAGGAGCTCAAGAGCAGCTTCGCCCGTGACATGGTGCTGATGAAACTGGTGGGCATCAATCCCATTGTGGTCCACGGTGGTGGCCCCCAGATCGGCGAGTTGCTTGATCGCCTGAATATCAAGTCACACTTCGTCAACGGCATGCGGGTCACCGACTCGGAAACCATGGACGTGGTGGAAATGGTGCTCGGCGGCCAGGTGAACAAGGAAATCGTCTCGCTGATCAATTCCCACGGCGGCACCGCCATGGGTCTGACAGGCAAGGACGGCAACCTGATCCGCGCCCGCAAGCTTGAAGTGATGGGCCGGAATGATGAACTGAACCGGCCTGAAATTATTGATATCGGCCATGTGGGTGAGGTGGAAAAGGTCAATACCAAGGTCATCGACATGCTCACCCACAGCGACGTGATTCCGGTGATTGCGCCCATTGGCGTGGGGCCGGATGGCGCTTCCTACAACATCAATGCGGATCTGGTGGCCGGCAAGGTGGCCGAAGCGGTCAATGCCGAAAAGCTGATCCTGTTGACCAATGTCTCCGGCCTGAAGAGCAAGGATGACAAGGTGCTGACCGGCCTGACGGCCGCCCAGGTCAACGACCTGATCGAAGACGGCACCATCCATGGTGGCATGTTGCCGAAGATCCGCTGCGCCCTGAGCGCGGTGGAAAACGGTGTCGGAACCGCCCACATCATTGATGGCAGGGTTGCTCACGCCACCCTACTGGAAATATTTACCGACGAGGGCGTGGGTACATTGATTTCCCGCGACTGAAGCGGCCCGGAGCACCAGGCTACCAGCGCGGAGATAGGCAGGGAGATGGAACCTTGAAAAAACTGTTGTCGCTTATCGTCATTCTGGCCCTGGTGGCCTGGGGAAGTTACAAGGGGGCTGTGTGGTGGTTTGCTGACAGGACCCTTGCCGAAGTACGCCGTTCCGTCTCCGATCACGGGGCACTGGAGCGGGGCGATATCGCCTCCACGGTTGGCGGCGAGCTGGTGCTGGACGGCACCCGCTACCAGTCGTTCCAGCTGACCCAGCCCCTGGAGATCCGGCGTATCACCTACCGGGCCGGATCTCCCCTGGCCCTGCTGACCAGCCTCTATGGCGGGCATGACCTGCCACGGACCTGGCGGCTGGATGTGGCCGGCTGGCGGCTGCCATTGGATTCGGCCATGTTACGTAACTGGGTCACCGACACCGACGAACAGGCACCGCGGCCTTTGTTTGCCCCGGTATGTGGCCCCGATGCCCGTCAGCAACTGGGCAGTGGTGACCTGATCCGCATGGGTGTCACCGACCTGGCCGGCGACGCCCAGCTCCGGCAGACCTCTGGCGGCGTTCGCCTTGAGCTGTTCACCCGTGAATCCGGCAGCCTTGAGATGGAGTGGGACAATGCCCGCCTGCGTTATGACGGCGACAGCATCAGCCTGACGCCCGCCGCCGACAGCGTAAAGGTGGTGGTTCGCGACGGTGGCCTGATGCGACGGGTGACTGCCTACTGCGCCCGGGAGACCAGCCTATCGGAGTCGGCATGGGCCGATCTGGTGATGGCTTCCTTCAGCGAAGGGCTGGCAAGCCGCGGGCTTGAAGCTTCACCGCAGTTGCTGGCGTTGTATCGCCAGTGGCTGACGGAAGGCGGTGAGCTGGCGCTCACCCTCCCGGGGACAGGCTGGCCAGCGCTGCCGGTGAGGGAAGGCGACGACGTTGCCAATGACGGGGAGACCGACGACGGCGATGCCCCGACGGGCCAGGCCCTGCCGGTAACCTATAATGGCTCGACCGTGCCGGATGTGTACCTGAGCCGGATGAAACCGGTAACGCCGGAGGTAGCGCCAGCGGCGCTGGAACCGTTGACCAGCCCGGAGCAGGCCCAGGTTGTTGCTGGCTGGCAGCCGGTGGCGCTGGAGCGGGCGGAAGGCTGGCTTGATCACACGGTGCGGGTTACCCTGAGCAATGGCCGCACCGTGGAGGGCCGTCTGACCAGAGTCGACGAGAAACAGGTGGAAGTGGCACGCCCTGTCGATGGTGGTGAGGTGGCCTACCCCATGGCCAGCCGCGCTGTAGACCGGCTGGAAGTGTGGCGCAGGGGCACCCGGTCACCGGAGTGACCGGAGGATTCCAGGTATTTCCAGCAGGAGCTCGTCACCATGACAGATAAACAGAGTAGCGCTGCCGGCACCGGCAGGAGGCCGCCAGACGTTCGCGCCATGATGTCGCAGCTGGTAGCCATACCATCCATCAGCAGTGCCTCCCCGGACTGGGACCACAGCAACGAGGCCGTGGTCCGGCTGCTGGCGGAATGGCTGGAGCCGCTGGGTTTTCGCAACGAGATACTGCCCGTGCCGGGCATGCCCGGGAAATACAATCTGGTGGCAACCCTCGGGTCCGGCCCCGGCGGGCTGGTACTGTCCGGTCACACCGATACCGTTCCCTATGACGACAAGCGCTGGCAAAGCGATCCTTTCACCCTGACCGAAAAAGACAACCGTCTGTACGGGCTGGGCACCTGCGATATGAAAGGCTTTTTCGCCCTCGCCATCGAAGCGGCCCGGGAAGCGGCGCAACAGCCACTGAAACAGCCCCTGATTATCCTGGCCACCGCCGACGAGGAAAGCTCCATGAGCGGCGCCCAGGCCCTGGCCGAAGCCGGTTATCCGAAAGCACGGTATGCCGTGATTGGAGAGCCTACCACCCTCAGGCCCATTCGCATGCACAAGGGCATCATGATGGAGCGGCTGGTGTTTGAGGGGCAGTCGGGGCATTCCTCGGATCCTGCCCTGGGTCGCAACGCCCTGGAGGGCATGAACGAGGCCATGAATGAATTACTGGCCCTGCGGGCCCAGTGGCAGGAAAAGCACAACAATCCCCATTTTGCCGTGCAGTACCCGACCATGAACCTGGGCTGTATCCACGGCGGCGATAGCCCCAACCGCATCTGCGCCCGCTGTGAGTTGCACTTTGATCTGCGCCCGTTGCCCGGTATGGATATGGCCGAGTTGAGACAGAGCATACTCACACACCTGCAGCCGGTGGCCAGCCGCCGCGACCTGTCACTGGAATTTACGCCGCTGTTCGATGGGGTGCCCCCATTCGAGACGCCTGCCGACGCTGAACTGGTGAGAGTGTGTGAGAAGCTCACCGGCCACCAGGCCGACGCCGTGGCCTTTGCCACCGAGGCCCCCTGGTTGCAGAAACTGGGCCTGGAGACCCTGGTGATGGGCCCGGGCTCTATCGATCAGGCCCACCAGCCGGATGAGTACCTGGACCTGTCCCAGATTGACCCCACGATTACCCTGCTGAAACAACTGATCAGGCATTTCTGTCTATGAGCGTCTCCGACTGGCTGCACAGCTTCCGCCACTCGTCCCCCTATATCAATACCCACCGCGGCAGCACCGTGGTGCTGGTGCTCGGTGGTGAGGCGCTGGCCAGCGACAATCTGCTGAACATCATCCATGACATCACCCTGCTCAGCAGCCTGGGCATCCGGCTGGTGGTAACGTTCGGTGCCCGCCCCCAGATCCAGCAGAGGCTGGAACAGGCCGGACACCGTTCCGAATTTGAAGGCGGGCTGCGCATCACCCGGGAACAGGACCTGCCGCTGATCATGGAATCCGTCGGCGGCCTCCGCAGCTGGCTGGAGAGTCGTCTGTCCATGGGCTTGGTGAATTCACCCATGCATGGGGCGAAGATCCGGGTCAGCAGTGGCAACTTTGTGGCGGCCCGGCCGGTCGGTGTGCTGGACGGTGTGGATTTCGGTTACACCGGGCGGGTACGCCGGGTAGACACGGTGGGCATCGAACGCCTGCTGGAGTTGGGGCACATCGTGCTGATGCCACCCCAGGGCTATTCTCCCACCGGCGATATCTTCAATCTTTCCTACGAGGACGTGGGCAGTCAGGTGGCTTCTGCCCTCAAGGCAGACAAGCTGATCGTGTTCACCGATGATCAGGGTGTGCTGGACGAGGATGGCTCCCTGATTCGTGAGCTCACCGTACGCCAGGCCCTGCAGAAAGTGTCTGACCAGGTGGTGTCCGGCCATGACGCAGACCTGCTGCGGGCGGCCTGCGATGCGTGCACCAAGGGGGTCCGTCGGGCTCATGTCATCAGCTATCTGCGCGATGGAGCCATTCTCGAGGAGCTGTTCACCCGCGATGGTTCCGGCACCCTGGTCAGCGACGACAACTATGAGCAGATCCGCCGTGCCCGGGTGGAGGATATTGGCGGCGTGCTGGAACTGATTCAGCCCCTGGAGGAGCAGGGTATCCTGGTGCGCCGCTCCCGGGAGATGCTGGAAACGGAAATAGACCAGTTCGTGGTGGCGGAAAGGGATGGCATGATCATTGGCTGCGCCGCCCTTTACGTCTACCCTGAGGAGCAGGCGGGTGAGCTGTCCTGCTTTGCCGTGAATCCTGTTTACCGGCGGGGGGGGCGCGGAGACGATATCCTCTCGATGGTGGAGCACAGAGCCCGGGCCCAGGGCCTGGCGAGGCTGTTCGTGCTGACCACCCAGACCGAGCACTGGTTCCGGGAGCGGGGCTTCGAGCCTTCCTCGGTGCAGTCGTTGCCGGGGCCAAAACTGGCTTCCTATAATACCCGGCGCAACTCCAAGGTATTCGTCAAACGCCTTTGATGCGGTCCGTTGCCATGCCAGCACCGGTTGCAGCAGAGCTATGGGCGGAAGATTACGAGCGATTGCTCGAAAAACAGCTTGACGAAATGTCGTGATAGTAGTCATATTAGTTAAACGTCTCGGACCTCAGGGCATCCCCTGCTTTGGGTGTTTCACGTTTCTTGACATTGTTTTCGGCCCATCACGGCTATACTGCTGGGTGTATGACGTTTAGCAGTGTCCTGCCGGCCCGCCTGATAATTCTGGTGGGTGCCTCCGGGATGCCCGCTTGAAAGGGAATCGCCCCGTCGTCCCGACCGGACGTCGGGCTATACCATCGATCAGGTAGTCAATGGATCCGAAGGAACGACGCTCCAGTCCCCGCCGACCCATCAAACTGGCCGCCCAGGTGGATCTGGGAGAGTCAGGGGTATGGCCCTGTCAGATCGCAGACTTCTGCGCGGAAGGTCTTTTTGTTCGCTATTCCGGCGACACGTCTGAAAAAATCCGAAATTACCTGCAGGCGTACCCGGGACAGGACCTGGGGATCTTCTTTCGCACCGAGGACGGTCGCGATCGTCATCAGCTTAAAGCGCGCCCGGTACGGCTGATTGACGGTGCCATGGGCGTCGAGTTTACCCACTCCAGCCCCCAGGCCGTGGATGCCATGCTCACCCTGTGCAGCCCCGACGAGGGCGCCCAGGAGCGCTCGGCTCTCAAGCCGCCCAGCGAGCGGGTGCAGTTTATCCTGCGTCAGTGTGCCAGGGCGGTATCGCAGCGAATCGAGCCGCTGATGGCCGACTGCTTTGAGGCCATGGCCGAAAATCTCCGTCAGGCGGCCCTCAAGGCGCCCAACGACCAGCAGGCCAACGAATACATGGACGCAGCCGCCCAGGTGGAAAGCCGGCGTCGATCCATCTGGCTACTGATGTCCCGTTCCCTGGAGTCCCCCCTGAAACCGGCCCGGGACAACCAGAATACCGCCAGCCTCTCACTGGTGGACAAGGGTGAGTTCGAAGACTGGCTGGCCATCAAGGTGATGGTGACCAAGGCTGATACCCTGTACCGGGCGGAGCTGCTTCAATTGCGCATGCGCCTGGACCGACTGGGTGTCACCAATGCGACTGGCCACCAGAACCCGCTGGGGCCGTCTCTGGTGTGCGAAGCGTTTCACGTTGGCCTGGAGAGCCTGCGGACCAGTCGTGCGGTGGAAAAAGTCTGCCTGAAGACCTTTGAAACCCAGGTGTTGCAGAAGATTGGCCCGCTCTATGAGGAACTCAACCAGATCCTTATCCGCCACGGCATCCTGCCTGACCTGGATCTCAGCCGCTACCTGAGTGAGCGCAAACCCCGCACCGAATCCACGGGTCCGGCAAAGACCTCACCGCCCACGCCAAAGCTGGTCAGCTCTACAGACAAACCGGTGCAGCCGGCCCAGGCCGAGGGAGCTTCACCGACCACGCAAGCCGGGCATGGCCGGGCGGTACCGTCCGGACCTTCCGGTGTCCAGGGTCAGGTTTTTTCAGAGCACATGTCACTGGCACGTTCGGCTTTCGCGACGGTGCGCAACCTGATTGGTACCCTGAAGACCGCCGGTATTGCTTCAGAGCAACCTGCGCCCTTTGCCGAGGGGGCTCGTCCCCTGTCCCAGGGCGAGTTCCATAAGGAGCTGCAGACTCTGCAGAAGGCGCCGGTGGCGGAAGAAACACCGGTACCCCTGCGCGACCGGGTGATCGAACAGGTAAAAACGTCCGGGGAGCATGGCCTGGACGAGGAGCAGCAGGCCACCCTGGATGTGGTCGACCGTTTCTTCCGCAGCGTGGTGGAAAGCCCGAAAATTTCTGACCGTACCCGCAGCCAGATGCGCCGACTGGAAGTGCCGGTATTGAAAGTGGTACTGCGGGATCCGGCCTTTTTTGACGATATCGAAAGTCCGGTTCGCGGGGTGATGAACCGCCTGGCGCAGCTGGGCGCCCGTGGCAGTCGCAGCAACCCAGCGGTTCAGCGACGTGTGGATGACCTGGTCGGGCGGATTGCCAACGAGTTCGAGCAGGATACCCGGGTGTTTGATGGGGCCATGGAGGAGCTGGACACGCTCATCGATCGCCAGAACCTGATCTACCGTCGCAACGTTGAGCGGGTGACGGCTGCTGCCGAGGGTGCCCAGAAAGTAGCCGAGTCCAAGTCGGCGGTTACCCGCGCCCTGGACGAGCGTCTGGGCGGCCGTGATGTGCCCCGGGCAATCATCAGCCTGCTCAATGCCGGCTGGCGTGATCTGCTGTCGTTGACCTGGATCCGCCAGGGGCCGGACAGTCAGCTATGGCAGGACTACCTGTCTGTGGTCGATACCCTGATGACGTTTGCGGACGACCCCGATACAGAGATCAACCTGTCGGAACTGCTGCGGCTGATCCAGGATGGACTGGGATCCATTTCCAGCAACCATCTGCCGGCTTCCCAGGTACGGGAAGAACTCAAGCATTTTCTGGTCAGCCAGCATGAGGGGCCGGTTGAGCGGGTGCCCATGCCCCGCGCGGAACCGGAGGAGGACGTCGCCCGCAAGCAGCAGGAACGTCTTCAGAAGCGTCTCCAGCGCTGGGTTGCCAGGGCCCAGAAGCTGCGCACCGGTGACTGGCTGAAAGACCAGACCAACCCCGACCAGCCCCAGTATGTGAGGCTGGTGTGGATAGCCCGCGGATTCAACCGTTTCGTATTCGTCAACCACCAGGGTATGCGGGTGGTGGAGCTGAATCTCACGGAGCTGGCGGACCGTATGCAGAAGGGCATCATCGTGCTGGACTCCCAGTATGAACGGCCGTTGGTGGACGAGAGCATCGACCGTATGGTGCGCAAGGTCTACGACCAGCTGTCGTGGGCTTCGACCCATGATGAACTGACCGGGCTGCTGGAACGGCGGGAGTTCGAGCGGGTACTGGAGCAGCAGCTGAGTCGTCACGAAGACGAGCGTACGCTGGTCAGGCTGGATCTGAGTCAGTTCCGGCTGCTTAACGATACGGCTGGTCGTGCCGCAGGGGATGAAGTACTGCGACGGGTGGCGGGTATTCTGTCCAGTCAGGTGGGTGATGGTATGCCCCTGGCCCGCCTGGATGGCGATGAGTTCAGCTTCCTGCTGCCATCGGAGGAAGCTGGCAGTACGGTGCTGGGCATCATCCGCGCCGTGGAAGGCCTGGACCTGAACTGGAAGGGGCGCCGGTACAGCCTGTCCGCCAGCGCTGGCCTGGCTCCGCAGCTGCCGGCACTGACCACCGCCGAGCGCTGGTTGCGGGCCACGGAGGATGCCTGCAAGGTCGCCAAGACCCGCGGGCCCGGCAAGTATGTGGTCTATCACCTGGAGCCGGAACATTACGACCAGCAGGAACAGATTGCCGCCAAGGTGGCTACCCTCGGCGACCTGGACGAGGAGCGCATGCTGCTGCGTTGCCAGAAGATCATACCCCTGCACAAGCACACCCGGTTGAATACGCAGTTCGAGGTGTTGATCAGCATGTACGATGACCAGGGCAACCTGATCACGGCGGCGGATTTCGTGCGCATGGCGGAGCGTTACAATCGCATGCAGTCAGTGGACCGCTGGGTGGTCGGCTACATGCTGGACTGGCTTCGGGAGAACAGTGAGCGGCCCGGCTCGTCGGCGAGCGAGAGCCAGCCGGGTTACTGCATCAACCTTTCCGGGTATTCGCTGAACGATGAGGGGCTGCTCGAGTTTATCTACAGCAAGCTGAGCGAAAAGGACGCTCCCATCGAACGGTTGTGGTTCGAGATCACGGAAGCGGCTGCCATAAGGGACGTTGACTCGGTGGCGGAATTTATCGGCGAGATGCAGGAGCTGGGCTGTCGTTTCTGCCTCGGCAACTTTGGTGCCGGGCCCACTTCCTACCAGTATATGCGTAGCTTGCCGGTGGATATGATCAAACTCGACGGAGCGTTTGTCGGGCAGATCAGCACCAGCAGTACCGACCAGGCCATGGTGCGCTCCATGGTGGAGATGGCCCACTACCTGAACCGCGAGGTTATCGCCACGCATATCGAGAGCCGGGAAGTTCTGGACATGCTGCGCAAGCTTGGGGTGGACTACGGTCAGGGCTATGTGATCGAAAAGCCCAGGCTGCTGGAGAGCCTGGGCAGGCCGTGATCGGTTGTACTCAGGCGGTCAGCCGTCCGTTCCGGACATCCTGCAACGCCTGCTCGATTTCCTCGCGACTGTTCATCACGAAGGGCCCGTACTGAACCACCGGTTCGTTCAGTGGCCGGCCGGCAATCAGCAGAGCCCGTGCCCCTGTCGGACCGGCCATAAGCGTCACCTGATCGCCCTGATCGAGGATGGTGGCTGAGGCTGTTGGCACGTCCTTCCCCGCAATACGAACAGCACCTTCATAGAGGTAGATAAAGGCGTTCAGGTGGCCGGCCACGGGCAGGGTGACCTGGCCATCCGGCGCCAGGTGCAGGTCAGCATACAGGGGCTCGGTGGAGCCACCAGTCACGGAACCCCGGTACTCTTTACCTTCCACTGCCAGGGTGCCTGCGATCAGCTTGATGTCCGCGCCTGCAGTGGTGATCTGCGGAATCTCGTCCGGCTGGATATCGCGGTAACCTGCAT
The DNA here is from genome assembly GCF_042651045.1 of Marinobacter lacisalsi. Classification (NCBI taxonomy): domain Bacteria; kingdom Pseudomonadati; phylum Pseudomonadota; class Gammaproteobacteria; order Pseudomonadales; family Marinobacteraceae; genus Marinobacter; species Marinobacter lacisalsi. Next base: position 43,621 of record NZ_JBHSDI010000016.1, on the reverse strand, counting down.
CCTTCATCTTTTCCGCCGCCGGCAGGTTAAGCCAGAGCTGGAAGCCGCGCATCATGCCTTCTTCCTGCTGGGGCATTTCCGAATGGATAATGCCGCGCCCAGCGGTCATCCATTGCACGCCGCCACTAAGGAGGTTGCCGCGGTTACCCAGGTGATCCTCATGCAGCATATGGCCCTCGATCATGTAGGTGACCGTCTCGAAGCCCCGGTGCGGGTGGGACGGAAAACCCGCCAGGTAATCCTGTGGCTGATCGGAGCCGAATTCGTCAAGCATCAGGAAAGGGTCCAGGCGAACAAGCTGGGTCTGGCCCAGTGACCGGCGGATGCGCACGCCGGCGCCGTCTGAAGTCTCCATGGAGGGGATAGCACGTTTGATGGCACGGTCAGTCATGATGGCCTCCGCCGTAGAGTGGGTGAGGCTCTATTAAAGGACGGCGCGAGACAGGAAGAAACCGGAAAAATCCGGCTGCTCCGTTCAGGAAAACTGAACAAGCCGGGAGCTTGTCCAGCGACCCTTCCCTGGGCCGGCAGAAGGTTATTCCACGTTGCGGGAGTAGAAAATTTCCAGCATCTCCCGCTTGAGGCGTTCCTCGATGGAGGTGGCTTCCTCTTCACCCAGATCCCGGGCATTAACGCCAAACACGTAGTTGTCCAGATCGAAATTCTTGAGCATCATCTTGGTGTGGAACAGGTTCTCCTGATACACGTTGACGTCAATCATCTGGTACGCGTTACGGGTGTCCTCGGTGAGGTAGTTCTGGATCGAGTTGATGTCGTGGTCGATGTAGTGCTTGGTGCCGTCCACGTCACGGGTAAAGCCCCGTACCCGGTAGTCCACGGTCACCACATCCGAATCGAAACTGTGAATCAGGTAGTTCAGAACCTTGAGGGGCGAAATCAGGCCACAGGTAGACACGTCAATATCGGCCCGGAAGGTGCTGATGCCCTCATAGGGGTGGCTTTCCGGATAGGTGTGTACGGTAACGTGGCTCTTGTCCAGGTGCGCCACGATGGTGTCCGGCAGGGGGCCCGGGGACTCCTCGTTGTCAGTTTCACCGTCGCTCAGCTCATGCTCGGCGATCAGCATGGTGACGGAGGCGCCATGGGGCTCATAGTCCTGGCGGGCGATATTGAGGACATTGGCGCCAATGATCTTGACCACATCCGTCAGAATCTGGGTCAGCCGCTCGGCGTTGTACATCTCGTCGATGTAATCGATATAGGCTTTTCGCTGCTCTTCGGTCTGCGCGTAACAGATATCGTAGATGTTGAAGCTCAGCGATTTGGTCAGGTTGTTGAAGCCGTGCAGCTGGAGTTTCGATTCCATGTTCAGCCCCTCCGGATGATGGAGATGAGTATTTGCAGTCACGTCCGCGGGACAGTAGACACTGGTTGTTCACCTTTTGCGCAGACCGGCGGAGAAGGGTGCGTATTATGCACATCGCACCATCGATTTAATAGAGGTTTTGCAGCACATTTTAGCACCGCTGTACGCTCTGTCAGGGCGGTTTTTGGGCCTTGCACAGTCCGGGTGCGAGGGGCTGCCCGGGTCAACCCTGACGGATCTCGTGGCTGTGGGTAATCTCGACGCCGGCCTGTTCCAGCATGATGGAGGCGGAGCAGTATTTCTCGGCCGACAGGCTGACGGCCCTTTTCACCAGGTTTTCCTTCAGGTTGTGGCCGCTGACCACGAAGTGCAGGTGAATTTTCGTAAACACCGCGGGTACAGCGTCGGCCCGTTCCGCTTCCAGCTCGGCGTGACAGGCGGTCACATCCTGTCGGCTCTTCTGCAGAATGCTCATGACATCAAAGGAAGAGCAGCCGCCAAGCCCCATCAGCAGCATTTCCATGGGGCGCGGTCCGCGATCCTCACCGCCGTGATCGGGCGGTCCGTCCATCTGTACCTGGTGGCCGCTGCCACTGGTGGCCCTGAAGCTGGCCTTTCCAGTCCAGTCTATGGTTGCTTTCATGCTAATGTCCCATTGTGTAGATTAAGGTGCAGGATCCTATCATAAAGCGGTTAAATGCTGTGACATGGGTCTCTAATGAGACTTGCGTTATGGACGATTTTGCAGGTACCGCTTAAGATCGTGAGTCGTAATACCATTTCGTCTATAAAGGCGACATACCTGACCCGGTATGCAGGCGGGAAGCCCCCAAAAGGCGCCGCCAAAAAAAGAAAGGCCTGCAGGAAAGCAGGCCACTCATCAAAACAATGTCCACGGATGGCGACCGTTGAGGAGGCACGACACTTACCATGGCTACTATCGTCCGGCCTGTTGAGCAGAAAACCAAGCATCTGGACTATTTCCTGTCCCAATGCCACCGCCGTCGCTATCCGGCCAAGAGCACCATTATCTATGCCGGTGACAAAAGCGACTCCCTGTTCTTTATTGTGAAAGGTTCCGTTACCGTTATCATCGAGGATGAAGACGGTCGCGAAATGATCATGGCCTACCTGAATGCCGGGGATTTCTTCGGCGAGATGGGGCTGTTTGATAACATGGACTCCCGCAGTGCCTGGGTTAAGGCAAAAACGGAATGTGAAGTGGCTGAAATCAGCTACACCAAGTTCCGTGAAATCGCCCAGCAGGACCCACGGGTGCTCTACTTTATCGGTGAGCAGATGGCAACGCGCCTGCGCCAGACCACCCGCAAGGTGGGCGACCTGGCGTTCCTGGATGTCACCGGTCGTGTGGCCCGCACCCTGCTGGATCTCTGCAAGGAGCCGGATGCCATGACGCATCCCGACGGCATGCAAATCAAGATCACCCGTCAGGAGATCGGGCGTATCGTCGGGTGTTCCCGGGAAATGGTTGGCCGTGTCCTCAAGACCCTGGAAGAACAGGGCCTGGTGCAGGTAAAAGGTAAAACCATGGTGGTCTACGGCACCCGTTAGACTGCTAGTGTCCCGTGCGGTTAATTCGTTGACCTGCTGAGCCACTTAGAGCCTTGAGAGCAAGGCGCGGTGGCGAAGGTTTGGTGGTTGCGACGCGGCTATCAAGGCTCTCAGTGGCTCCCGAAGGGGTGTCACGCAGGAGGCCAGCGAATTAATCGCACGGGATACCAGTCCCGGCGGGTAGGACAAGCAAGCCCGCGTCAGTTCGTCGATTGTGGCGTGCCGCGGGCGCCTCTGGACCTGTATTGCCAGGATGCCAGGCTGGTTGAAATCAGAGGAAGCTATGAACAAGGTCCACCTGGGGTGGCCAGTGGTACTGTTGATCATTGTGCTGCTGGCGGCATGCTCCCGCCACGATGTGTATCACTGGATTATCGATTACGAGCGCGGTCAGGCGGGGCTCGAGTCTTCTGAACTCCGGGTTGGTGACCTGTCCGTGGCCTACCTCAGCAATTCCGTCGAAGAGCCCGAGCGTGTCCTGTTGATGGTTCATGGTTTCGGGGGCAATAAGGACAACTGGGTGCGGATGGCACCCTACCTGCCGGAGGACTACCGGCTGTTGATTCCGGATTTGGCCGGTCATGGCGATAGCAGCGTCGGTTCCTCTGACGACTATACCGTCGAGGCCCAGGCGGCAACGCTGGCTGCCTTTCTCGATAAACTCGGGGTGCAGCGGGTGGACATGGCCGGTAACTCGATGGGGGGCGGTATCACCGTCTACTTCGCCAGCCGATACCCGGACCGGGTCCGTACCATCGCACTCTATGACCCTGCAGGATCCACACGCTATCCCTCGGAACTGGATGAAGCCCTGGCGAGGGGCGAGAACCCGCTGGTGGTGGAAGAACCCGGTGATATGGACGACCTGATGGACTTCGTCCTGGAAAAGCGTCCCTTCATGCCCTGGCCCCTGGCCTCCGTGATGGAGGAAAAGGCCATGGCGCGGGAAGAGGTGAATGAAGCAATCTTCGAAGCGATCCGGTCATCCGGGGAAATTATGTCCCTGGAGTCGGTGCTATCTTCCGTGGAGGCTCCCGCACTGATTGTCTGGGGCCGACAGGACCGCGTGCTGGCGCCGGAAAACGCGGAAGTGTTCGCCGAAGGCATCCAGACCTCCCGGGTGGTGCTGCTGGACGGTGTCGGGCATGTACCCATGCTGGAAGTGCCTGAACGCTCCGCCAACCTTTGGCACGATTTCCTCCAGCAGCATCCCGTGCAGTGAGAACGCCAGGCGCCGGCTTCGTCCTTAACGGTATTGTTGGTAGACCTGCGCGACTGGCGCCAGCAACTCTTTGTTTTCCCGGTTCCACGCCTTCAGATCCGGGGGCAGTCGGTCCGGTTTAGGCCAGGGCACCGGGTACTGGGGAGGCATGAACAGGGGCGCGAACAGGGCGCCGGCTGTCAGATCCGCCCGGCTGAACCGGTCACCCGCCAGGAACCGGCCTTCCTTGTAAATACCAGCTATTTCTTCAAGCATGCCTTCAATCGTGGTTTGCGCGCAGGCCGCCGTCTTCTGGTTGATGGCCATGGTCTCCCGCATGATCTCCTCCACCCGGCTGAACCCCAGCCGCAGCAGATACTGGTTCCAGAAGGGCGTCCTGGCGGCCAGTAGTGGCGCTACAATTTTCGGGCGCTGCAACAGGTGATGGTAGGCGAAGGTGCGCACCGCCGGACCGGCTTCTTGGTCCAGTCGTTTTTCCCAGGCCAGGGCCGACGCCTGGGCATTGGGCTCGTCGGGTAGCAGCGGTTTGTCGGGGAAAGCCGCGTCCAGGTGGTCCAGGATTGCGGCTGATCCCTGCACGGCCTGGCCGTTGTCCACCAGCACCGGCACAGAGGTAATCTTTTGCCCGGTAAGACCGCGCACGGTTTTGGTGTGCATGCCCGGAAGCAGGAACTCCGGTTTGTAGGCGATGCCCTTGTAATCCAGTGCCCAGCGCGCCTTTTCCGAGAAGTGGGAGATGGCGAACTGGTAGAGCTGTAAGGGCATGACGGACTTACTCCCTATTGGTGTAACGTTGAAAAATGCGTTGGAACGTACCGTTTTTCCTGATTCGTTTCAGGGCGCTTCGCAGATCCTGTCGGCTGCCCATGATATCCGAGTGCCGGGAGATCGCGATATAGGAGTGGGCACCCATGATGGTGTAGGGCGCGATCAGGATATCATCCGATACCTTGGCTGCAGTGTGCCGGCCCACCATTTCAGGTGCCACCACCAAGTCGAGGCGGTCGGCGGCGAGCATTCCCATAAGGATTCGATAGCTGACGCCGGCTTCCAGGATGAGCTCAGGGTCATTGTCAAACCGCTCGGAGTAGGTGCTGCCCCGGAGTACGCCGATCATCTTGCCCTGCAAGTCGCTGTATTCGGTCACCGTGGGATTTCCGGCAAGATGGAAGAACCGTTTCGGCTCCGGCGGGAATGCCGGAACTGAAAAATCCATGTACTCGAGGCGTTCTGATGTCGGCAGTGCTCCCAGCATGATATCGGCGTCCCCATTTTCCATCATCCAGAGGATCCGGCGGAACGGCATTTCCCGATACTTCACCGTCCACCCCAGCTCTTCCGCGATGGCATCGAAGACCTCGATGTAGAAACCGCTGAACTTGCTATCGGATACGATCCGGTAGGGCGGAGAGTGGTTGACTGCCACGGTGACGGTAGTCGCTCCGGCCGGGAAGGCCAGGAGAATGGTGGCAAGGGCTGCAATCAGCAATCTGGTCATCGTGGATAGTCGGTCCGGCGTTGTTATCACTACAGAGGAGTGTGGCAAAGCCTATGACAGGTTGCCATTGTTCAGCGCAAGGGTGACAGCGGCCAGCCGAAGGCCATGCAAACCTGTCGAAAGGCTGCCGGCAGCGGGGCGTGTAGTTGCAGACGCTGGTCACTGACCGGGTGGATCACACTCAGCCGGCTGGCATGGAGGTAGAGCCGGCTGTCTCCGAAGCGCTCCGCGAAAGCGCGGTTGTGGGGCCCCTTGCCGTAGCTGCTGTCGCCGATGATCGGGTGACTGAGGTGCTTCAGGTGCCGGCGTAGCTGGTGCCGGCGGCCGGTTGCCGGTCGGCAGCGGACCAGTGCATAGCGGCTGGTGGGGTAGCGTTTGTCCACCGGCCAGTCCACGGTCACCGTGGCCAGCCTGTGATACAGGGTCAGCGCGTCCTGGGCTTCGCCGGTCACTGTGCGCCGCGACTGGCGGTCATCCTTCAGTGTCAGCGCATGTCGCACAATGCCGCCCAGGGGAGGGTGCCCCCGGACGACGGCCAGGTAATCCTTGCTGACCTGCCGCTCCTCAAAGGCCGTGGCCAGGCTGCGGGCGACATCCCGGTCCAGCGCGAACACCAGCAGGCCCGAGGTGGGGCGGTCGAGGCGGTGCACCGGATACACCCACTGCCCCAACTGATCCCGCAGTATCATCATGGCGGAGCGGGTTTCCCGGCGGTCGATCTCGCTGGGGTGCACCAGCAGGTTGGCGGGCTTATCGACCACCACCAGGTGCTGGTCCTGGTATATCAGTGGCAGGGTTTCGTCGGACATGGGCGCTTCAGAATCACAAAGGTAGCCGGCATGATACACGGCCCGTGTCAACGTCGCCTATGGTTCCGTTTGCCGGGTGGCGCCGGTTTGGGTATGGTTCTGCTTTCTCTCTGACCTCTTCCCGGAACGATGTAATCACCATGAGCAAGACACGAGTACTGACGGGCATCACCACCACGGGCATTCCACACCTGGGCAACTACGCCGGCGCCATCCGTCCGGCCATTCAGGCCAGCCAGAATGCCGATACCGAGTCCTTCCTGTTCCTGGCGGATTACCACGCCCTGATCAAATGCCAGGAGCCGGCGCGGGTCCAGGAGTCCGTGCGGGCCATTGCCGCCACCTGGCTTGCCTGTGGCCTGGATCCTGAACGGGTCACTTTTTACCGGCAGACCGACGTGCCGGAGATCACCGAGCTCAGCTGGGTGCTGACCACGGTCACCGCCAAGGGCCTGATGAACCGGGCCCACGCCTACAAGGCGGCGGTACAGGAAAACGAAGAGGCGGAAGGCGCTGACCCGGACCGGGGCATCACCATGGGGCTGTTCTGCTATCCCATCCTGATGGCGGCGGATATCCTCATGTTCAATGGTGAGAAGATCCCCGTGGGTCGGGACCAGACCCAGCATATCGAAATGGCCCGGGACATTGCCCAGCGCTTCAATTACCTGTTCGGCGACACCTTTACCCTGCCGGAAGCGGTCATCGAGGAATCCGGCATGGTGCTGCCGGGGCTGGATGGTCGCAAGATGTCCAAGAGCTATAACAACACTATCCCGCTGTTCGAAGGCGAAAAGAAGTTCCGCAAGCTGATCAACAAGATCAAGACCAACCTGCTGGAGCCGGGCGAGCCCAAGGATCCGGACGACTCCGCCCTGTTCGACATCTATTCGGCCTTCGCCACGCCCGCGCAGGTCGAGGATATGCGCCGGGAATACGCCAACGGCATCGCCTGGGGCGAGATGAAGAAGCGCCTGTTCGAGTTCCTGAACGAGGAGCTGGCGCCGATGCGGGAGGAGTACAACACCCTGATGGACGACCCGGCCCAGCTCGACCGTATCCTGCAGCGGGGCGCTGAGAAGGCCCGTGACTATGCCACGCCGCTGATGGGCGACGTGCGCCGCAAGGTAGGTATTGGCCCGATTGCAGGCTAGGAGTCTGCCCGGCAGAAAGCCCCGCCTTCATAAAACTGTCGTAAACATCGGTCACGCTGGAGCTCCGCGACAGCAACGGACTTCAGCATGGCCGAACTCAAGAGCATCACTCCCCACCTTTCCGTAGCGGCGGAGCAGGCCGACCGTGACAGCGGCCAGCGCCGCCGGTTGCGTACCTTCATTCCCGAACTGGTCCAGCTTGAACGGCTGCTGGCGGAGGCGCCCGAATCCGTGCAGAGCCGCGTTCTGACACGGATTTCCGTCAAGGATATGTCGGTGCCTATCTACCGGGCCGATATTGGCGCAACGGACAGCGAGGCGCCCGTGGTGTTGCTGGTGGGTGGCGTTCATGGGTTGGAGCGCATCGGCGCCCAGGTGGTGATCGCCTGGCTGGCCAGCCTGATCTCCCGTTTGCGCTGGGATGATCACCTTAACGCGTTGCTGGAAAAAGTCCGTATTGTGGCGCTGCCGATCATGAATCCCGGCGGCATGTTCCTGAATCAGCGGGCCAATCCCGCCGGTGTCGACCTGATGCGCAACGCGCCGATCATCGCCCAGGGGGACAGCACCTTCCTGCTCGGTGGTCAGCGGATGTCGCCGCGCCTGCCCTGGTATACCGGGGAGCCGGAGCAGGGCATGGAGCCGGAAAACGAGGCACTGAAGTCGGTGATTGACGAATTGTTGCCCAACAGCCGTTTCAGCATTGCCCTGGATTGCCACTCCGGCTTCGGCTGGCAGGACCAGATCTGGTTTCCCTACGCCTATCGCCGGCGGCCCATGCGCCGGATTGATTCGGTGATGGCCCTCAAACTGCTCTGGGAGCAGGCCTATCCCAACCATAACTATGTGTTCGAGCCCCAGTCCGCCCACTACCTGACCCATGGCGACCTGTGGGACTACTTCTACAAGCAGGTAAACAAGCGTGGTACGGGAACCTTCCTGCCCCTGACCCTGGAAATGGGCTCCTGGCGCTGGCTCAGGAAGCGACCCCGGCAGCTGTTCCGCCTCGATGGCTTCTTCAATCCCCTGGCTCCTCATCGCCACCAGCGGGTACTGCGCACACATTTGCTGTTGATCGATTTCCTGATCAATGCCGCTGTCAGCCATGAGAACTGGCTGCCGGAAGGCGACCAGGCCCGCATGCTGCGGGAAGCCGCCATCATGCACTGGTATCGGGAAGCCTGATGGCCCCGGCGGCGGGCGGCACAGTGAACTGGATACTGCTGCGCGGGCTCACGCGGGAGCAGGGCCATTGGGGCGACTTCCGCCAGCAACTGGGCCTGCGGTTTCCCAGCCACCGCTTCCATTGCATTGACCTGCCTGGCACCGGCACCCGCTTCCGGGATTCCTCACCATCGACCATCGCCGGTATACGCCAGCGGGTGCAGGACTATGCCGCACATATTCCCGGGCCGGTTGGCCTACTGGGCCTCTCCATGGGGGGCATGGTGGCGCTGGACTGGGCTCAGGCAGACCCTGGCCGGATTGGCAGCCTGGTGCTGATCAACACCAGCAGCGGGTTCAGCGCGCCCTGGCGCCGCATGCGTCCCATGGCCTTCGGCCAGGCCCTGGGTATGGCGCTGCGCCAGGACGTGGAGGGGCGTGAACGGGGCATACTCCAGCTCACCTCCAACCGCCCGATCGGCCAGGCCCTGGAGGCAAGCTGGCTGCTTGTGCAGCGCCGGCGACCGGTCACCCGACGGACCGCCCTGGCCCAGATACGGGCGGCCGCGGCTTACCAGCCTCAACCGGACGCGCCTGCGGCCAACGGATTGCTGCTAGCCAGTCTTGGTGACCGGATCGTGCACTGGCATTGCAGCCGTGCCCTGGCAAACCGCTGGCAGTGGCCGTTACGGATTCATCCCGATGCCGGCCACGACCTGCCCCTGGACGCGCCGGACTGGGTCATGCAGCAACTGGACAGTGCGAGCTTCGCCGCTGGGGGCGGTTAATGGTCTGTCGTGGTTTTACCGGATTTGATGCCAGTGGGTTACTCATGGTCACATACTGGTACAGGTCGATAAAGAACTTGTCCCGGATTCGCGCAATACTGTGCCCGGGTCAATCGGTAACACTCTGCCGTGACAGTTCAGAGGCCCGCCGTGGCCGCCGTAAGGAAGGATGGCTGCAATCGAATTCCAAGGGGCTACCCGGGATAGTTCGGTCTCTTGTCCAGGATTTTCGACCCCATGAAGCATTTCTTCCGGTCGCTGGCTCACCGCTTCCTTATAGGTCTTGCAGGCTTGCTCCTGCTGGCAATTTCCGCCCTGTTCCTGATTGAACGTCTGGTTGTTATGCCGGTGCTTCTTGAAGAGGAGAACCGGCGTGCCGCCCAGGAACTTGCCCGCATTGGCCAGGCATTGGAACACAACCGAAGTTCGCTACTGGCTCAAGTCCGGGATTGGGCCCACTGGGATGATACCTATGAGTTTGTGCAGGGGCGGCACGACACCTATGCCTCTGCCAATTTCAGTCGCGAAATGTTCGAGGACATGAACTATCAGGTCATGGTCTTCTATACCGCTGAGAAGGATCTCTACTGGGTGGCTGGTATAGATCCAGCGACGGGTAAGTATACCGTGTGCAGCCGGGCAACCAATGACTGCCTCTGGACCCGCTCCCTTCTGGAGGTACTGCGCCCCTTACTGGCGGATACAGCCCAATCAGGGTTTGCCGTCAATGTCAGCCGGCCCTGGCCTGCCATGGCGGCCGTGGCTCCAATCTTGCGCACGGACCGCAGTGGCGCGGCGGCGGGGTGGCTGGTCAAGGTGCGGTTGATTGATTCCCGCGTCACCTCGTTGCTCGAAGAGCAGACCGGGTTACCTGTAGCCATTAATGCGCGTAAGTCTATGGCCTCGTCTCCAGAACATACGGTGGTCATCCGGGATTCCGGCCAGCTCGAGGTCAGCCGGCGCCTGGCGGCCCAAACGACCGATCCGGCTCTGGAGCTCACCACACGGATGCCTCGTGAACGCTTTCAGACAGCGGCCCGCCTGTTTCGTTTTGCCCTGGCCTGGACAGCGGCGCTGTTATTGCTCGTGATGCTGATGGTATTGTCGCTGCTGTTGCTACTGGTCATCCGGCCATTGGGGCAGTTCACCCGGTTTACCCGCAGTCAGCATGGTATCAACTCGTTACTGGGTACCGACTCTGGAGGGACAGTGCCACCCTCATTGCTGAAACGGCGAGATGAGTTCGGTACGCTTGCCCACCATTTTCAGAGTCTGTTGGACCAGCAGCATGCCCAGGGCCGGATGTTGCTCAAGCTTTCCCAGCATGATTCATTGACCGGGCTGGCCAACCGCAGGCTATTTGATGCCAGCCTTGAGCAGGCCTTGATGGCCCCCGGGGAGCCGGCTGTGTCGGTGATGATGATTGATATCGACCACTTCAAGCTCTACAACGATCACTATGGCCACCCGGCAGGGGATGAGTGCCTGGTCAGGGTGGCAGAGGCCATGCAGGCAACTATGGGACAGCAGGGTTTGCTGGTGGCAAGAACCGGAGGCGAGGAGTTCAACATCCTGTTGCCGGGTACTCCGCTTGAGGTGGCGATGGAACACGCAGAGACGCTCCGTCAGTCAATCGAGGACCTTGGGCTTGAGCACACCAGTTCGCCTGTTCTCAACGTGGTCACGGTGAGCGTCGGTGTTGCCTCTACCCGGGGGATCAGCAAACGCTCCGGCACCCGCCTGATGAGTAACGCGGATCAGGCGCTCTATCAGGCCAAGGACAGCGGGAGGAATCGCGTAACCGGCTATGCTCAGGAGTCGGCTTTATCCGCCCAATAACCGAGCCCGGCTGCTTTCGGGTATGAACGTCGGGCCCAGCCCGGACTTGCCTTGACGCTCTTTCATGAACAGGCCACTCTGTGGCTGGCTGAAAGTCGGGCCTGCTCCGCTGTATCAGGTATGGATGTTCATAAAAAATCGAGGTTGAGCCAGTGATAAAAATCTATGAAACAAAAACCGCCCCCAATCCACGCCGTGTCCGTATGTTCCTGGCCGAAAAGGGCCTGCTGGACAAGGTGGAATTCGTTCAGGTGGACCTGCCCAAGGGCGAGAACCTGACCCCCGAATTCCAGGCCATGAACCCGATGAAAAAGGTGCCGGTGATGCAGCTGGATGACGGCAACTGCGTGGCGGAAACCATGGCAATCTGCCGCTACTTCGAGGAGCTGTACCCGGAGAAGCCGCTGATGGGTACGACACCCCTGGAAAAGGCGCAGCTGGAGCAGTGGCAGCGTTGGCTGGACTACTATTTTTTCATGCCCACGGGCATGTGCTTCCAGCACACCAGTGGTTATTTCAAGGATCGCATGAATCCGATCAAGGAGTGGGGTGAAGAAGCCGGTCGCCAGACCGAGTCGTTTTTCAACTTCCTCGACAAGCACCTGGAAGGGCGGGAATTTATCTATGGCAATGATGTCAGCGCCGCTGATCTTACCGCCTTTTGTACAGTAGACTTTGCCAAGGTGGTCAACATCCGTATCACCCCTGAACAGAAGAACCTGCAGGCCTGGTGCGATCGCATGAAAGAGCGCCCCTCAGCCAAGGCATAAGCACCTGCCGGCCAAAGAAAAAAGGACAGAAGGACCATGAGCGACGAGCAACAACTTGGATGTGCACTGGATGCCATTGACGAGGCCAACCGCCAGGACCCCAACGTGGAGCAGGTGGATGGCCAGTCGCTGCCCCGGGAATACGCCTACAGCCTGCATATGACCCGCTGGCTGTACGCCCTGGAGGTGGCACCCTCGGACCGTATGCAGATCGCCTGCCGCGCCCAGCATATTGAACGCTGGACCCGGCCACGGGTGGACTACCCCGAGGGCCGCAAGGGTTATTACCAGTGGCGCCAGGACTGCGGCAAGTTTCATGGCGAGCGCGCCGCCGGGATTATGGCCAGCTGCGGCTACCCGGACGAAGAATGTCAGAAGGTGGCTACCATCCTCACCAAACGTGAACTGCGGGATGATCCGGACACCCAGTTGCTGGAAGACGTGGCCTGCATGGTCTTCCTGGAGCGCTACTTCGCGGATTTCTACGAGAGGACAGACTACGACAAGGACAAGTGGCTGCGCATTGTCCGCCGTACCTGGGGCAAGATGTCCCCCAGGGGCCATGAGGCCGCGTTGCAACTGGCGGGCACCATGCCGGCCCATCTGCAGTCCCTGTTGCAGGAGGCGCTGGCGGAGCCGCAGTAAAGGTTGTTACCTGACGGAGGGCAGCCAGCGGTGGCTGCTCTCCGTTTCTTACCCGAACAGTTCCTGTAGCTTCTCCCCCGGCTCTGGTGCCCGCATGAAGGACTCGCCCACCAGGAAGCCGTAAATGCCCTGGTCGGTCATGGCGACCACGTCGTCCCGCGTAACGATACCGCTTTCGGTGATGGTCAGACGGTCCTCGGGAATCCGCTGGTGCAGGTCGAAGGTGGTGTCCAGGGACACCTCAAAGGTGTGCAGGTTGCGGTTGTTGATGCCGACCAGCGGCGTGGTCAGGGTCAGGGCGTCGTCCATTTCCTCGCCGTTGTGCACTTCCACCAGTACGTCCAGGCCGATTTCGTGGGCAATGCCTTCCAGTTCCTGCATCTGGCCGCGAGTCAGACAGGCGGCGATCAGCAGTATGCAGTCGGCGCCGATGGCCCGGCTCTCGTAGACCTGGTAGGGCGCCACCATGAAATCCTTGCGGATAACGGGCAGGCTGCAGGCCGCCCGGCCTTCTTTCAGGTAATCCTCGTGGCCCTGGAAGAAGTCCCGGTCGGTGAGAATCGACAGGCAGGTGGCGCCGCCTTTCTCGTAGCTTTCCGCGATGGCCGGCGGATTGAAAGGATCCCGCAGGATGCCCTTGCTGGGGGAGGCCTTCTTGATCTCGGCAATCACCGCCGGCTTTTGCGCGCCAATGCGATCGGCCATCACCCGGGCAAAACCCCGGGCCCGGGGCTGGTCGCCGGCCATGGCCTTGAGGTCGGCCTGGGAGGCGCTACGCTTGCGCTCGTCGATCTCTTCCCACTTGCGATCCACGATCTTGCGGAGAATCGTGGGAGTGCGATCATTGTGTCGGTCGGTCATCGTTATGCTTGCTCAGTCGAAACAGTGGGAGAAATCGGCGAGTTCGGACATCTTGCCGGCTGCCAGGCCGCTGCCCATGGCATCCAGGGCCATATCCACACCCATTTTCGGGTTGGTGGCAAGCCCGGCCACATAGATCGCGGCGCCGGCGTTGAGGGCGATAATGTCGCGGGCTTTCTCGGCCATTTCATCATGGCCACGGCCAAAGGCGGCGCGAATCAGGTTGAGGGATTCCTCGGAGGTGTCCACGCTCAGCCCCATCAGCGACTGGCTCTTGATACCCAGATCTTCCGGGGTAATCTCGTATTCGGTAATCTTGCCATCTTTCAGCTCGGCCACGTAGGTGGCGCTGGCCAGGCTGATTTCATCAAGGCCATCCTTGGAACACACGACCATGATGTGCTCGCTGCCCAGCTTTTGCAGCACTTCCGCCATGGGGCGGCACAGGGCCGGAGTGAACACGCCCAGTAGCTGACGCTTGACGCCGGCGGGATTGGTCATGGGGCCGAGGATGTTGAAAATGGTGCGGCAGCCCAGTTCCTTGCGGGGGCCGATGGCGTGTTTCATGGCACCGTGATGGGCGGGCGCGAACATGAAGCCGACGCCGATCTGCTCGACGCAGCGGGCGACGTGTTCCGGGGTCAGGTCGAGGTTGACGCCTGCTTTCTCCAGCAGGTCCGCTGAACCGCTCTTGGACGAGACTGCCCGGTTGCCATGCTTGGCGACGAAGCCGCCGGCGGCCGCCACCACGAAGGCGGAAGCCGACGATACGTTAAACAGGTTGGCGCCGTCGCCGCCGGTGCCGACAATATCCACCAGCGGCTCGGCACTGATGGTCACGCTGGTGGCCAGTTCCCGCATGACTTCGGTGGCACCGGTAATCTCTTCAATGGTTTCGCTCTTGATTCGCAGGCCCATCAGGAAGGCGCCGATCTGGGCATCGGTGGCCTCACCGCCCATGACGATGCGCATGACCTCTTTCATTTCTTCCCGGTTCAGGTCCAGGTTGGAGGCGATTCGGTTCAGGGCTTCTTTCATGTCCATTTTTGGTGGGCCTCTCTTGGTTAACTCTGTGTGCAATTGTGTTCTGGTTTGGGTGCCTGGCCGGTGGGTGGAGGGGGTATTTTCTCCGCCGCAATTCAGGGGCCATCCCTGGCGCCCGCCTTGCTCCGCGCCATCCATGGCGCTGCTATGAAAATACCCCCTCCACCCACCGGCCGACGGGCTGTTCAGGTAACCGTGGACCCCATTTAATTCAAAAAAGGGCAAAGACACGCCGCATTGATTTAACTAGCGAGGTGGCGTAGCCGCTTGCGGGCACCTCTGAGGCCTGGGGTGGGGGATTATTCTTCCAGACCGTCGGCAGCCAGGGACGGCTGCCGTCGAGCCCTACATGGACGTACTTGCGGGGCGTGTCTGGAAGAATGATACCGCTCCCCTGGCCGGAGCCAGACACAGGTACCAATTCTGAAAGCTGAATTTCTCAGTAACGAAGGAAGTTCCGCAAAAGCTCATGCCCTTCCTCAGTCATAATAGACTCAGGGTGGAACTGAACCCCCTCAATAGGCAATGTCTTGTGGCGGACCCCCATGATTTCCTCCATGGAACCGTCGTCATTACGGGTCCAGGCAGTCACCTCCAGACAGTCCGGCAGGCTTTCCTTCTCAATGACCAGACTGTGGTAACGGGTTGCCTGTACAGGGTTGGACAGCCCCCGGAATACCCCCGAGTCCGAGTGATACACCGGTGACACCTTGCCATGCATCACCCGTCCGGCGCGGATCACGTTACCGCCGTATACCTGCCCGATAGCCTGGTGCCCCAGGCAGATTCCCAGGATCGGCAGCTTGCCGGCAAAATGCCGGATCGCCTCCATGGAAATACCCGCCTCGTTGGGCGTACAGGGGCCCGGAGAGATGACCAGGCGCTCCGGCTTCAGGGCTGCAATCTCTTCAATCGTAATCTCATCGTTGCGGTGAACGTGAACGTCCGCCCCCAACTCTGCCAGATACTGCACCACGTTGTAGGTGAAGGAGTCGTAGTTATCGATCATTAACAGCATGTTGGTTCTCCCCCGCCTCAGTGGTCGAAATCGTTGTAGGTCATGGCAACGGCCCGGAATATCGCCCGGCCCTTGTTCATGGTTTCCTTCCACTCAAGGCGTGGCACCGAATCCGCGACGATGCCGGCCCCGGCCTGTATGTGCAGGGTCTGATCCTTGATCACCGCCGTGCGGATCGCAATAGCGGTATCCATATTGCCGTTGAACGACAGGTAGCCCACCGCGCCACCGTAGACGCCGCGCTTTACCGGCTCCAGTTCATCGATGATCTCCATGGCGCGAATCTTTGGCGCGCCGCTGAGGGTCCCGGCAGGCAGGGTGGCCCTCAGCACATCCAGGCAGGAGGTGCCTTCTTTCAGGCGTCCGGTCACGTTGGAGACGATGTGCATCACGTGTGAATAGCGCTCCACGATCATCTTGTCTGTCAGCTTCACGGTGCCGGTTTCCGATACCCGGCCGGCGTCGTTGCGGCCCAGATCGATGAGCATCAGGTGCTCGGCGATTTCCTTCGGGTCCGCCAGTAGTTCCTTTTCCAGTGCCTTGTCCTCGGCATCGGTGGCGCCCCGCTTGCGGGTGCCGGCGATGGGGCGGACAGTGACCTCGTCATCTTCCACCCGGGCGAGGATTTCCGGGGACGAGCCCACGATGTGGAAATCGTCCAGATCCAGGAAGTACATGTAGGGCGACGGGTTGAGCACCCGCAGCGAACGGTAGAGGTTCAGCGGCGGCGCTTCGAAAGGAATCGACATGCGCTGGGAGATCACCGTCTGCATAACGTCGCCGTCCAGCACGTAGCCCTTGATACGGTCCACGGCTTCCTCGTAACGGTCCTGGCTGAAGCCGGAGACGAAGTCGCTCTCGTCCACGGTCTTGCCTCGCAGGTGTTCCGGGGTTCGCAGGGCGTCGGCGGTCTGCCGGTGCAGGCGGGCTTCCAGCTCGCTGATGCGGGCCATGGCCTGTTCGTAGGCGCCCTTCATCGCCGGGTCCACATGCACGATCAGGTGCAGCTTGCCCCGCAGGTTGTCGAACACCACGATTTCGTCCGACACCATCAGCAGGATGTCCGGGGTGCCGATCTGGTCCGGCGGGCAGGTGTCGCGCAGGCGCTTCTCGATATAACGCACGGTGTCGTAACCGAAATAGCCCACCAGGCCACCATTGAATCGGGGCAGTTCGTCCAGGTCCGGGGCGTTGAAGCGTGCCTGATATTCCTCGACGAAGGTGAGGGGATCGTCCCGTTCGGATTCCTCGATCACCTGGCCGTCCCGGGTGATGGAGATCTTCTCGCCATACACCTTCAGCACTTCGCGGCTGGGCAGACCGATGATGGAATAACGGCCCCACTTCTCGCCGCCCTGAACGGATTCAAACAGGTAGGAGTATGGGCCGCTGGCAAGCTTGAGGTAGGTGCTCAGGGGCGTATCGAGATCCGCCAGAACCTCACGGTACACGGGAATGCGGTTATAGCCGGACTCGGCCAGCCGGTCGAATTGCTCGGGTGTCATGACATCTTCCTGAAATCTGATCTGCGATTGCCGCCGATGTTTCAATCAGTGGCGGCGTAGTTTTTCGCGCGGACATGGCCGCTCTGCCGGGCCTTTCTCAGCCGGTACGCCATCGCCACCATCGTGTTGCGCGGGTGGTCAGCACCCCGCGTGATGCAGTCAGATTCAGTCCCTGCATTGCAGGAATCTCCCGATGTGAAGGGTTCACGTTGAAATCGTCCCTGTGAGGTTACAAAAGCTCCGTCAGCGAATCAACAACCATCTCCGCCCCCAGTTCATCCACTGACGGGCCGTAGTTGTATCCGTAACGCACCAGAACAGCGGGCAGGCCGGCATTGCGGGCGGCTGTTGCGTCCGCTGCGGAGTCGCCAATCATCACCGTGGTGCCCGGATTCCCCTCCAGCGTCCGCATGGCCAGCAGCAACGGCTCGGCATCCGGTTTCTTTACAGGCAGGGTGTCGCCGCCGATGATCATTTCAAACCAGTGCTCCAGCCCCATGCATTCCAGCAGCGGGCGGACGAACCGCTCCGGTTTGTTGGTCACCACCGCCATGCGGCAGCCGTGTTCGTGAAGCCACTCAAGGCAGGGCTCGACCCCGTCAAACACGGTCGAGCAGCTGCCGTTAAGCGCTTCGTAGGACTGGTAGAACTGCTCTGAGGCATCCCGGAACAGGGACTCGTCGATGGGCTCGGCGTTTTCCCAGTCTGTCCGGCCGGTCAAGGCACGCCGAACCAGTACCTGTGCACCGTTGCCCACCCATTGGCGAACCTTTTCCTGGCCAGCGGCGGGCCTGCCAAGAGCGGTCAGCATGTCGTTGATGGCAGCAGCAAGGTCTGGCGCGCTGTCCACGAGGGTACCGTCCAGGTCGAACAGGGCCACGCCTGGCCAGAGGGAGGTGAAGCTGCGATTGGGTTCGTCCACGATGGTTGTCCGGTTATCCCGCTTTGGCGATCTCGGCGCGCATGGCGTCGATGGTGGCCTTGTAGTCATCGGTGTTGAAGATGGCAGAGCCCGCCACGAAAGTGTCGGCACCGGCCGCAGCGATTTCGCGGATGTTGTCGGTCTTCACGCCGCCATCGATTTCCAGGCGGATATCCCGGCCACTGTCGTCGATGCGCTTGCGGGCTTCCCGCAGTTTGTCGAGGGTGCCGGGGATGAATTTCTGGCCGCCGAAGCCCGGGTTCACCGACATCAGCAGGATCATGTCCACCTTGTCCATGACGTAATCCAGGTAGCTCAGCGGGGTGGCGGGGTTGAACACCAGCCCGGCCTTGCAGCCGCCGTCGCGGATCAGTTGCAGCGAGCGGTCGATATGGTTGGATGCTTCCGGGTGGAAGGTGATGTAACTGGCGCCGGCATCACTGAACATGCCAATCAGATCGTCCACCGGCGAGACCATCAGGTGCACATCAATGGGCGCCGTAACGCCGTGCTTGCGCAGGGCCTCGCAGACCATGGGGCCGATGGTCAGGTTGGGCACGTAATGATTGTCCATGACATCGAAGTGGACGATGTCGGCGCCAGCGGCCAGGACGTTGTCGACTTCCTCGCCCAGGCGGGCGAAATCGGCAGAGAGAATCGAGGGAGCGATCAGTTCAGGCTGTTTCATGGTGGTCTCGTCAAACGGCTGTGTTCAGCGTGAAAGAGGCGCGGGTTCCCTGTGTTAAGATTCCTGACACGGGTTCGGGAAGCCCATTCCGGAACCGCGTGATTCTACCAGTTCTGAGTGGGGATTGTCCGTGGCGACAGCTGAAAAGATCGTGAGTGGCTCTCAGCAATACCGTGCCATCCTCGCCGCCCTGTTTCTGGCAACCGTGACTCCCCTGGCGGCCCAGGATCAGGGAGGGGGTAATGGCGCCGATGCAGCGGGGGAGGCGGAAGTCCCTACCGACGAGCCGGTACAGAGGAAGTTTGTACGCTCGTCATCAGACTCGGGCGCACTGGCCCAGCAATATCCGCACCTGGCGGTGTGGCTGGAGCCGGAGGATGCCCCCAGGGTGCTGGGCCTGGTGGAACGGGAGGCCACTGGCACCCCCTCCGGAGCCGTGGTTATCCTGGCTGGCGAAGGCCAGTCCGCTAACGATGGTTTGCTGGAAGGTTTGCGCTCACGACTGAGCAAGGCCGGGTGGGCCACCATGACCCTGGGCCTGGAGCAACCGTCTCCGTCCCTCCGGTTGGCTCGGGAGCGTCTGGCCAGTGCCCCTTCCTCCGCCGACGATGGCGGAGAGGATGCGGGGGCGGTGATTGATGTCAACGATCAGGTGGCAAAAGACTTGCTGGAATCCCATCGTGAGGTAATGAACGGCCGCCTGGCTGCGGCGGTGGCATGGTTCGCAGAGCGTGAGTACCAGCGGGTGGTGCTGGTTGGCGTTGGGCGTGGTGCCGATGACGCCAGGGCCTTCCTGTCGGAAGCGCCGTCGGTGGTGAGGCAGGTGGTCTGGGTGGCGGCGGATTTTGGTGGTCAGTCTCCGGAAGATATCAGTCAGTTGCCCGGGGGCGGGCAGGCATTACCGGTTCTTGATCTGTATTCATCGCGGGGAGCATCCGCCCCCGATCGCGCGGCGGCTTTTCGTCGTGCGGGGCTGGCGTCCTACGAGGCCCAGGCCGTGCCGGTGTCACCGAGACCGGCGGGGCGGCACGCGGGTGTGATTGCCAACCGGCTGCTGGGCTGGCTGGGGTCGGACTGACACCTCCCTGCGGCGAACACTACCGGGTCACCCGCTCGCGGCGCTTGACCACTTCCCAGGCCTGTTGTAGCCGCAGCAGTTGATCCCGTGCACGGGCCTGTTCAGCCGGGGTCAGGTTATCGCCCAGTTTGTCAGGGTGATAGCGGGAAACCTCGCGACGGTAGGCGCGCTTGACCTCGGTAAAGCTGACCGACGTGCTGACCCCGAGAATCTGGTAGGCGTCCTGCAGGGATTCCGGTTTTGGCGGTGGCTCGGCCACCCACACCTCCTCCCGGTAGACACGGTAGATCCGGTCCATGGCAACCAGCGGCAGGCCCAGGCGGCAGAAGGCATCCTCACACCGGTAACGCCGCGCCCGTTCCGGGGAGCCCTGAAGCTGGGTGCCATGGCACAGGCACAGGCCAATCAGCAGGTTGTTGGCCAGTCGCCAGGGAGCCGTCAGCCGTAACCACGCCAGCTTGAGCGGTGATAGTTCGGCGCTGTCACGGCCCTGATGGAATCGGCGAATGGCCTTGCGGCGGGCCCGGGATGACAGCCGCAGGCCGGTCATCAGGTTTTCTGCGTAGCGGATGTCGCTCTCGGTTACCCGGCCCTCTGCCTTGGCAATGTAGCCGAGGCAGTAGAACAGCGCCTGTCTGGCGCCTCGCCCCAGGGTGTGACGGGCAATCATTCGGGTGGGCTGGTGTCCGTTGGCAACAAAGTCGGACAGGAGCTCTTCCAGTTGGGCGTGGGTGCGGGCTGGCAGGGTGTGCTGGTGGCTGTCGCTCATGGTGGTATCAGGAGTGCGAGGATTGGGTCAGTAGCCGGTCCAGTGTGGCCAGGCGCTCCGGCGTGCCAATGTCCATCCATTGGCCGCGATGGTACAGGCCGGTGACATCGCCATGGGTCATGGCCTCCCGAAGGATCGGGGCCAGCTTGCGACTGCCCCGGGGCAGTCCTTCGAACAGTGACCGGTGCAGCAGGCTGATACCGGTGAAGGTCAGTTTCCGGGCGCCATCACTGCTGACCCGGCCGTCTTCAGCCAATGCGAAATCGCCTTCCGGATGATGCACCGGGTTGTCCGTCAGTACCAGCAGCGCCTTGCCGTGGTCAGGGGGCGTCAACCCGGTCAGGTCAAAATCATGCCAGATGTCACCATTGATGACTGCGAACCAGCCCGCTTTCCCATCCAGCAATGGCAGTGCCTGCAGGATGCCACCAGCGGTTTCCAGTGGCTCCCCCTCGGGTGAGTAATTGATGGTCACGCCATATTCGCTGCCGTCTCCCAGTGCCTGCTCGATCTGTTCGCCCAGCCAGGCATGGTTGATGACCAGCTCGGTGAAGCCCGCCTTACGCAGCTTGCGTATGTGGTGCACGATCAGCGGTGCACCGCCGGCCGGCAGCAGGGGTTTGGGCGTGGTCAGGGTCAGGGGGCGCATACGTTCGCCCTTGCCGGCGGCCAGGATCATGGCTTTCAAGGGCGTGAGGCCTCGTTCAGGTCATCCGGGGGCGTGCCCAGATGGTGGTGAATGGCGGGCACCACGTTCTCCCGCAGAAACTGGTGGAAGTGGCGCAGTGCCGGCAGGGGCTGGCTGGCCTCGATCAGGTAGTTGACCGTTCGCGGGATGTCGGCGAGGTACCCGCTCTTGCCGTCCCGCAGGTACAGGCGGGCGAAGATGCCTGCGGCCTTGAGGTGGCGCTGCATGCCCATGAGTTCAAACCATTGCAGGAACGTGTCACTGTCCGCCTGGTGCAGGCCGGCCTCCCGGCTCATCAGCCGGAAATCTTCCAGCCAGGCATTGCGACGGGGCGCAGGCCAGTCGATGTAGCAGTCCTTGAGCAATGATGCAATGTCGTAGGTGATGGGGCCGTGGACCGCATCCTGGAAATCGATGACACCGGGTACCGGGGTATCCGGCCGCACCAGCAGGTTGCGGGAGTGATAGTCCCGGTGAACCGTCACCCTGGGCTGGGCCAGTGCGCTTTCCCGCAGGAAGGCAAAGGTGGTTTCCAGCATGCAGCGTTCGCCGTCGGTCAGGTTCATCTGCAGCAGACCATCCAGCAACCAGTCCGGGAACAGGTTCATCTCCCGGTCCAGCAGTTCCTCGTTGTAGTCCGGTAGCGGGTAATCGCTGCTGTCGGGCACCTGCTGGATGCGGATCAGCTCCGCCATGGCCTCGTCGTAAAGGTCGTCTGCCGTCACCCCGTTCAGGCGTCCGAGCATCAGCCGGTCACCAAAATCCTCCAGCAGCAGGAAGCCCTGCTCCAGGTCCTCGGCAAGAATGCGTGGTACGGAGATACCATGCTGGTGCCAGTGCCGCGCCAGGGCCACGAATGGGTGGCAGTCTTCCCGCTCCGGTGGAGCGTCCATGGCAATAGCGGTTATAGCCTTGCCGGTGTTGTCCTTGCCAGTAGCCCGGAAATACCGGCGAAAGCTGGCGTCTCCGCTCACCGGGGTCAGGTGGGCGCGGTCGAAACCGGTGTGCTGGTGGACCCAGTAACTGAGTTTTTCCAGGCGGGTGTCCATGTTTTGGTGCCTTCCGGTCAGGGAGTCGCTGCACAAGTCCTGAACACAGCAGGACATCAGGGCTTATGCAGCGGCTCCTTGGGTTGAACAGACCGAGTCGCCACGAAGTTCATGTCGGCTCGTCCGGGTTCTATGGAGTCAGAGTATAACGCCCACGGGGCGGAAACGTCTCCCGGGGAGGATAACGCTGCACCCTGGTATGGAACCATCGGAAACGCGCGTTAACAAGCCTCTCCCAGCCGTGTAAACTACCCCGCGTCTGACGGGTGGTTCGCTGCGCCCGCACACCGATCACCAACAGGATCCGGATCCGGTGCCACCAGAATATTACGTCCGGCCATCAGGCCGCCAACAGTCTGTCGTTGTTGACGCGCAACGTTCCCGGGTTGCCGCCCTGCTGGCCGGCGCCTGCCTGCTGTCGTTCGTTTTCCCGGCTGCCGGGCAGCCACCGGACGCAGCCAGCATCGACTGGCGCCCCAGGGCGGAGCTGCCGCCGGAGCAACAGGCCCGTTTGCCCCTGTTCTGTCGTGGTGGCTATGTATCGCCCGAGGTCGGGGGCGAGGCGACCATAACCGGCGAGGGTGGACCGGTTAACGCCAGCGCCTTGTCGGCCCGCTATGAAATGGACACCCGGCTGCTGCTGGAGGGTGACGTGCGCCTGACCCAGGCGGGCACGACCCTGACCGGCGACAGCGCCGTCTACGATCAGGCCAGTGGTCAGGTGGATATTGCCGGGCCCATGACCAGCCGCAGCCCCGGCATGCTGCTCACTGGTGATCAGGCCCTCTACGATGCCAATTCCGGCTACTTCAGTATCGAGGATGCGACCTTCCTGTTCCACCAGTCCGAGATGCGCGGCCAGGCCTCCTTCATCAGCCGCCCTGAAGACCAGATTATCCATGTGGAAGGGGGCTATCTGACCACCTGCGCCCCGGATCGAAACGACTGGTCGCTGGTGGCCTCGGATATCCGTCTGAACCGCGCCGAGGGCTATGGCACCGCAAAACACGTGCGGCTGCAGGTGAAGGATGTGCCGGTGTTCTACTGGCCCTGGGCCAGCTTTCCCATCGACGACCGTCGTAAGACCGGTTTCCTGTACCCCACGTTCGGAACGTCCAATACCGGCCGGGGCATGTATCTGTCGACCCCTTACTACCTGAACCTGGCGCCCCATTACGACGCTACCCTGACGCCTCAGTACATGCATGGTCGAGGTCTGTTCAGCGAGGTGGAAGGGCGCTATCTGAGCCCGTTCGGCGAATCGGTGCTGCAGGTGGGTTATATCGACGATGATGAGGAGTACCGGAAAGAATTTCCTGGTGAAGACGGCGAACGCTGGGGCCTCGACTTTCAGAGCCAGGCCAATTTCGGTGGTGGCTGGACTGGCTATGCGGACTACTCGGCGGTGTCGGACAATGATTACCTGAGCGACCTGAGCCAGACACTGGATATCAGCAACGCTACCCAGCTGCTGCGTCGTGGTGGTGTTCGCTACCAGGATGACTGGCAGATGTTCGAGGCCTATGTCGCCGGGTATCAGGTGCTTACCGACAGAAACATTGACCCCTATTCCCAGCTGCCGGAGGTGGTCTATGGGGCCACCGTGCCGGCTGGTATTTTCGAACTGGGGCTCGAGAGCCAGTACACCCGGTTCGACCGCGACAATGAAGATCTGACCGGCCTGAACCGGGCGGTCGGCCAGCGCACGCGGGTTATTCCTGAGCTGGCGCTGCCGCTGCGGACCATCTGGGGTTATACCCGCCCGTCCGTCAGCCTGGACCAGACCTGGTACAACCTGGAAGACTACGAGCTGGGTGATCCGGATTTCGAGCGGACCGTGCCGGTGGTGGAATGGGACAGCGGCATTTACCTCGACCGCACGACCACGCTGTTCGGCAGCGACTACAATCAGTCGCTGGAGCCGCGCCTGTACTACGTCTACTCGGATGCGGAAGAGGATCAGGATTATATTCCCAACTTTGACGCGGGCCTGCGCTCCTTCCGCTTTGATAACCTGTTTCAGCCCAACCGCTTTGTGGGCGGCGACCGTGTCGGTGACACCAATCAGGTCACGGTGGCGCTCACCAGCCGCTTCAACAGTCTGGCTAACGGCGCGGAAACGGCGCGCTTCAGCCTGGGTCAGGTATTCTATTACGAGGACCGTGATGTCACCCTGAACGGCCGTGGTGGCGGTACCCAGAGCGAGTCGTCCTACGCCGGTGAGGCGGTGCTCCGGCCGCTGGATACCCTGGATATCCGGGTGTCCGGCCTGTGGGACCACCGTGAACATGTCACCGAGGAAGGCCGCAGCGTGCTGGCCTACCACTCGCCGGACTACCGTTACCTGGTGAGCCTGGGGCATACCTACAGTCGTGGTACCACCCCCGACAATCGTTTTGAGCAGATGGATATCGGGGGCATTGTCCCGGTCACAGACAATATCAGCCTGATCGGCCGGTGGGTCTTCGATTCACAGCTGGATAACACCGTCGGTACACTGGCGGGGCTGGAATACAACAACTGTTGCTGGAGCTTCCAGCTGGTCCAGCAACGCTACCAGACCGATGGCGAAGACGTTGAGCACCGGGTGGTGTTTCAGGTCCGGTTCAAGGGCCTTGGTGGGTCGGGCGGCACCGAGAGTACCCTGTCCGATGCCTTCTACGGTTACGAACAACGCGAGCGCCAGCTTTTTGGCGTGCGCCCCTGACACGAATTTTAAATCATGAACGAGGTACGTATGCAGGCAAACCATAGCCTGACGGGGTTGAAGACAGTACTTGTGGTATTGCTGATGGTCGTGACAACGGTTGCCCAGGCGGAGCGTCAGCCGCTGGACCGGGTGATCGCCATTGTTGACGATGGCGTCATCCTGCAGTCGGAACTGGACGCCAGGGTCAACACCATCCGCTCGCGGCTGCAGGCCCAGGGTACCGGCCTGCCACCGAGACAGGTGCTGGAGGAGCGGGTGCTGGACCAGCTGATCACTGAAAACATCCAGCTGCAGATGGCCGAGAAGATGGGCATGCGGGTCAGTGACAACGAGCTGAACGAAACCATCAACCGTATTGCCCGCAGCAACAACCTGACGGTCGAGCAGTTTGAGGAACAGCTGGCGGTGGAAGGGGTGTCCTATCAGGAAGCCCGCGAGCAGATCCGCCGCGAGATGCTGGTCAGCCGTGTCCAGCAGCGCCGCGTTGACAGCCGGGTGCGGGTCACCGACCGGGAAGTGAAAAACTACCTGGAGCAGACCGCGGGCCAGACCGAGACCACTACCGAGTACCTGCTGGCCCACATTCTGGTGGCCGTGGATAACTTCTCTGATCAGGAGGCTGTTTCAGAGGCCCGGGAGAAGGCCCGCCGCCTGCGGGAGGAAATCGCCGAGGGTCGTGATTTTCAGTCGGTGGCCGTGGCGGAGTCTGATGCCAGCAATGCCCTGGAAGGCGGTGTGATGGGCTGGCGTAGTCGCGCTGACCTGCCATCCCTGGTGACAGATATCGTGCCGAAGTTACCCCTCAATCAGCCGTCTGAAGTGCTACAGAGTGGCAGCGGGTTCCATATCGTGCAGGTTCTGGACCGCCGTGGCGGTGAAACCCGTAACGTCGTGGAGCAGGCCCGGGTAAGGCATATCCTGGTCCGCACCACCGATGTGGTCTCGGACGAAAAGGCCGAACAGCGCATCAACAACGTCTACCTGCAGTTGCAGAATGGGGCCGACTTTGGCGAGCTGGCGAAGGAGTATTCCGACGACCCGGGTTCCGGTTCGGCCGGTGGCGATCTGGGCTGGGTCAGCCCGGGCCAGATGGTGCCCGCATTCGAAGAGGCGATGATGAACGCGCCGGTGGGTGAATTTACCCGTCCGTTCCGCTCCCGCTTTGGCTGGCATATCCTGGAGGTGCAGGAGCGCCGCAACCAGGACATCAGCGAACAGGTGCGCGGTTCCGAGGCGCGTCAGGCCCTTTACCGCCGCAAGTACGAGACCGAGCTGCAGAACTGGTTGCAGGAAATCCGCGACGAGGCATACGTGGAGATCAAGAACTCATGACCGCACCGGTCACCCTGGCGCTGACCGCAGGCGAACCTGCGGGTATTGGTCCCGAGCTGTGCCTGCAACTGGCCACAGAGGAGCGGGCACAGCGCCTTGTGGTGATCGCCAGTCGCGAGCTGCTGCAGGCGCGCCAGGCGCTCCTGGGGCTGTCCGTTGAGCTGCAGCCCTGGCAGCCGGGTGATCAGGCGGTCACAGCGGCCGGTCAGCTCTCTGTACTGGATGTGGCCGGCATCTCTGACACAGCCGCAGGCGTCACCAGCCCCGGCAACAGCCAGTATGTGCTGGATACCCTGACCACTGCGGCCCGTGGATGCCTGGATGGCACCTTCGACGGCATGGTCACCGCCCCGGTTCACAAGGGCGTGATCAACGAGGCCGGTATTGCCTTCAGTGGCCACACCGAATTCCTGCAGGAACTGTGCGGTGTCGAGCGGGTGGTGATGATGCTGGCCACCGAAGAGCTGAGGGTGGCTCTGGTGACCACGCACCTGCCCCTGAAGGACGTGCCCGCCGCCATCACCCCGGAGCGGATCACCCAGGTGACCCGCATCCTGGACCAGGACCTGAAAACCTACTTCGGCATTCGCCACCCACGCATCCTTGTGGCGGGCCTGAACCCCCACGCCGGGGAGGGCGGCCACCTGGGCCGGGAAGAAATCGAGGTAATTGAGCCAACCCTTGAGCACCTCCGCCAGGAGGGTATCCAGCTCACAGGCCCACTGCCGGCGGACACCCTGTTTACCCCTCACTGGCTGGACAACGCCGATGCGGTGCTGGCCATGTACCACGATCAGGGGCTGCCGGTGCTCAAGTTCCAGGGCTTCGGTCGCGCCGTCAATATCACCCTGGGCCTGCCCATCGTACGCACGTCCGTGGATCACGGCACGGCGCTGGATCTTGCTGGCACCGGGCAGGCGGATGCGGGCAGCCTGCACACGGCCATCCGCGTGGGCGAACAGATGGCACGGTATCGCCGGCAACATACGCCGCAGGCGGGAGAAAGCACTTGAGTAAAAAAGCTGGCCATCAGGCCCGCAAACGGTTCGGTCAGAATTTTCTCCACGATCCGGGTGTCATCGAACGCATCGTGCGGTCTATCGGTGCGAAACCCGATGACACCATGGTGGAGATTGGTCCGGGTCTCGGCGCGCTGACTGAGGAACTGCTGGCGGTTAACCCCCGGCTGCACGTGGTGGAGCTGGACCGGGACCTGATCCCGGTATTGCGCACCAAGTTCTTCAACTACCCGGAACTGCAGATTCACGAGGCCGACGCACTCAGGTTCGATTTCAGCGAACTGGCGACAGACGGCCCGCTGCGGATCGTGGGGAATTTGCCCTACAATATTTCCACGCCCCTGATCTTCCATCTGCTGGAGCAGTCCGGCGTGGTGAAAGACATGCATTTCATGCTGCAGAAGGAAGTGGTGCAGCGTCTGGCCGCAGGCACCGGTGACAATAACTATGGCAGGCTGGGGATCATGGCCCAGTACTTCTGCCGGGTGCAGCCGCTGTTCGAGGTTGGGCCCGGGGCGTTCAAGCCGTCGCCAAGGGTGGATTCGGCCATTGTGCGCCTGATTCCCCACGAGACGCTGCCCCATCCGGCCCGGGACCTGACGATGCTGCAACAGGTAGTGCGCACGGCCTTCAACGCCCGCCGCAAGACCCTGCGCAAGGCGTTGGGTAGTCTGATCACGGCAGAGGAGCTGCAGACCCTGGGCATTAATGATGGTCTGAGGCCGGAAAACCTGACCCTGGCGGACTACGTGGCCATTGCCGACTACCTGACCGAAAACCGGCCCCAGGCGACGACCGCAAACGAGGCTGACCATGACTGACTATGCCATTGGCGACATCCAGGGCTGTTATGAGCGGTTGCTGGATGTGCTGGACAAGGTGGATTTTTCTCCCTCCCGGGACCGTCTCTGGGTGGCGGGTGACATCATCAACCGGGGCCCTTCCTCCCTGGAGAGTCTGCGTTATATAAAGAATCTGGGCAGCTCTGCGGTGGTGGTGCTGGGCAACCATGACCTGCACCTGCTGGCGGTGTCGCTGGGCGGTCATGCCGTCAAGCGAAAGGACACCCTGCAGGACATCCTTGACGCCCCGGACCACGAGGAACTGTTGCAATGGCTGCTGCAGCAGCACATCTGTATCCACGACACCCGGCGCAACCTGGTCATGTCCCACGCCGGCCTGCCCCATATCTGGACGGCGGAAAAGGGCGCCGCCCTGGCCCGGGAGCTGGAGGCGGTCCTTCATGGTCCTGGCGTGGAGGACTACTTCCGCGAGATGTACGGCAACTATCCCGACTGCTGGCGGGATGACCTCCAGGGCATGGACCGCTGGCGCATGATCACCAACTATTTCACACGCATGCGCTTCATTGCCGAAGACGGCACCCTGGAACTGGCGGCCAAGGAAGCGGCCGACAAGGCACCTCAGGGTTACGCGCCCTGGTTCCAGTTCGAAAGGCCTGACGACGTGCGGGTTATCTTCGGACACTGGGCGGCCCTGGAAGGGGACACCGGCAGTGACCGCTACATCGGCCTGGACACCGGCTGTGTCTGGGGCGGCAAGCTGACCGTTATGAACCTGGATACCGACGAGAAGATCCACTGTGACTGCTGAGCGCGTAACCTTCACTGTGCATCGCACCTGGCTTGCCGCCGGTGCCCTGATCGCCCTGTTGGCGGTGATGACCGGCGCCTTTGGCGCCCATGGCCTGCGGGGCATGGTCAGTGCCAGGGGGCTTGAAGTTTTCCAGACGGCCGTCACCTATCAGATGTATCACGCAATCGCGTTGGTGCTGGTGGCCTTGCTGTCGGGCACCGGTCTCTCTCGCCGATTGCTGGGGGTGGCCGGTGGTTTCTTCCTCGCCGGAATCCTCCTTTTCAGTGGCAGCCTGTACCTGCTGGTACTGACCGACATCCGCTGGGTGGGGCCTATTACGCCGCTCGGTGGTGTCTGTTTCATGGTGGGCTGGGCTGCCATGGTGGGGGCGGCGCTGCGCCGTTCCGTTTGAATGTGAGGTCGTTATGAATGTAGTGCTTAATGGCGATCACCGGGAACTGCCGGATCAGGCTACCCTGCAGTGGCTGGTTAACGATCTGGGGCTTGCCGGCAAGCGGCTGGCGATCGAGGTTAATGAGGACATCGTGCCCCGCAGCCAGCACGGCGACTTTCGCCTGTCCGAGGGCGACCGTGTCGAGGTGGTCCACGCCATCGGTGGCGGCTGATCCGCTGTTTCCCTTGCAGTGCCTGCGTGCAGGCTGATACCCGCTGTTTACTGACCAATTCCCTGAAGGAATCCCATGACTGACCAGAACCAGACACCACTGCCGGAAGACAAGCCACTCGAGATCGCCGGCCGGGTATACCAGTCCCGTCTGCTGGTGGGTACCGGCAAGTACCGGGACATGACGGAAACCGGCCAGGCCATCGAAGCCAGCGGCGCCGAGATTGTCACCGTGGCGGTACGCCGTACCAACCTGGGTCAGAACCCCGATGAGCCCAACCTGCTGGATGTCATATCGCCGGAAAAATACACCATTCTTCCCAACACCGCCGGCTGCTTCACCGCGAAAGACGCGGTACGTACCTGCAAACTGGCCCGCGAACTGCTGGATGGCCACAACCTGGTAAAGCTGGAAGTGCTCGGTGAGGAAAAGACCCTCTACCCGAACATGACCGAAACCCTGGTGGCTGCCGAACAGCTGATCAACGACGGTTTCCAGGTGATGGTCTATTGCTCCGATGATCCCCTGCTGGCCAAGCGTCTGGAGGAGATGGGCTGCATCGCCATCATGCCCCTGGGCGCCCCCATCGGCTCCGGCCTGGGTATCCAGAACCGCTATAACATCCGGCTGATTGTCGAGAATGCCAATGTGCCCGTGCTGGTGGACGCCGGTGTCGGTACCGCTTCGGATGCCACCATTGCCATGGAGCTGGGCTGCGACGGTGTCCTCATGAATACGGCCATCGCCGCCGCCCGCGATCCCATCCGCATGGCCCGCGCCATGAAGCTGGCCATCGAATCCGGTCGCGAAGCCTACCTGTCCGGGCGTATGCCCAAGAAGGCCTACGCCAGTGCCTCTTCGCCGATTGATGGCACGTTTTTCTGAGGGTAGGCGGTCGTTCTCTGCGTCTGGCCACATCGCCCGGGTGTCGTCCTGCATCCTCTCTCCCCTGGCGGGAGAGGGCCAGGGAGAGGGGGGAGGCGATCCTACTCCGAAGCTTGTTGCTCCACCCTCACCCCAACCCTCTCCCCTCAAGGGAGAGGGGGTATTTCCGCAGTCAGGCTCCCTGCACTCGACCACAAACTCCTCCAATCCCTGTAGAATCACCCCGTCACCCGAACATTACCAATCAATAATCAAATAACAGAGCGCTGTCGTCCTGTCATGACCAACCAGAAACCCAGCCGCCGCGACGCCATCCTCCAGTCCCTGGTGGAAATCCTGGAGACCGACCCCGGCACCCGCATCACCACCGCCGGCCTGGCCCGCGCCGTGGGCGTCACCGAGGCGGCCCTCTACCGTCACTTTCCCAGCAAGCGCAAAATGTTCGAGGCGCTGATCGAGTTCGCCGAAGACACCGTCTTCACCCGCTGCCAGCGCATCCTGCAGGAGCAGGACGACGCCAGAATACGCCTGCAGCAGCTCACCCAGCTGGTACTGGTGTTCGCCGAACGCAACCCGGGCCTGTGCCGCGTCCTCACCGGCGAGGCGTTGAGCGGCGAAAACGAAGCCCTGCGCAAACGCGCCAGCCAGTTCTTCGACCGCCTGGAAACCCAGATCCGCCAGATCCTGAAAGAAGGCGACATCCGTCAGGGGTTGCGCCCCCATCCAAGCGCTCCCCGGGCGGCGGACTGGGTGATGACGTTTGTGGAGGGGCGGATTCAGCGCTATATCCGGTCGGGTTTCAGCCGCTTGCCCTCGGCGGAATTTGAGGAACAATGGGGGATGATCGGCGGGGAAATCTGGCCGGGTTGACCCGGCAGGAAGCTGAGGCGCCGTTAAGGAAAAGGAGCCCCCCGGG
Organism: Marinobacter lacisalsi; assembly: GCF_042651045.1. Classification (NCBI taxonomy): domain Bacteria; kingdom Pseudomonadati; phylum Pseudomonadota; class Gammaproteobacteria; order Pseudomonadales; family Marinobacteraceae; genus Marinobacter; species Marinobacter lacisalsi. The sequence goes on along the minus strand of NZ_JBHSDI010000016.1, from coordinate 12,127 downwards.
GCAGTCGTCGCTCCCCGGCAACCGCTTACGATTAGTTGCAGAACTAACTGGTATTCCCCACCCGTTTTAAGGCATCATCCTGAAATAAAACAAGCGTTCGGAAACCCCCCAAGCCGGACGCCAAAACAGAACAAAAGCATTTCAGGAGACAGTATGGAACGGCAGACTCTCACAGGTACCAATGGCATCCGGCTGGCAGTAGACGTAGCGGGTGATCCTGATGGTCAGCCGGTGGTGATGTTTCACGGTGGTGGCCAGACCCGGCATTCATGGGGCGTGCTGACCCAGGTGCTGGGCGACAACGGTTACTACGCCCTGAACGTGGACATGCGCGGCCATGGTGAAAGCGAGTGGTGTCCGGACAGTGACTACACCCTGGACCGTTTCGTGGAGGATGTGCATGCCATCCTGGAAACCCTCGACAAGCCACCAGTGCTGGTGGGCGCCTCCCTTGGCGGCATCAGCTCCATGATCGCGGCCGCCGCCCGAGAGGCGGATCATATCCGTGGCCTGGTACTGGTGGATATCGTGCCCAAGATGGAAGTTGAAGGTATCCAGCGCATCCGTGATTTCATGTTGTCTCACCTGGACGGCTTCGATTCCATGGAGGAGGTGATTGAAGCAGTTGCCGCCTACATGCCCCACCGCAAGCGCAGTGGCAGTGGCGGTTCCGCCGGCCTGCGCAAGAACCTGCGGGAAGGGGACGACGGTCGCCTGTACTGGCACTGGGACCCGGCCCTGATGGTAGGCGAGCGAACCCCCAACTCGGTGCGCAATGTGGACCGCTTGCGGGACGCCGCCAAACAGATACAGGTACCCACCCTGCTGGTGCGCGGCAAGATGAGCGATGTGGTCAGCGAAGAGGGCGTGAAGGATTTCCTCGAACTGATCCCCGGCTCCCGGGCCATTGATGTCAGCGGTGCAGGCCATATGGTCTCCGGTGACCAGAACGACGTCTTCAATGACGCCATCCTGGACTTCCTGGCGGAGCTTCGGCAGGGCAGTGCAACGACAGCCTGATCAACCGGGGGTGGCGAAGCATGCCACCCCGAAGGAATGCGAGGACCTGCCATAGGTAGACTGTCGGCCCTGTACCGTCAGATATCGCGAAACAGAACGTCATCGGGTTCCGTCGCCGGGGGCAAGGTGGCAATACGGTCGCGCCCGCTGCGTTTTGCCTGATACAGAGCCTTGTCAGCGCGCCGCACCAGTGCGTCAAGGGTGTCGCCCGCCTGCCATTGGGCGAGGCCCGCGCTGAAGCGTATTCGTTGCCCCTGCGGCAGTTCCTCGACAATCAGTCCCTGCACCGCCTCCCGCATGCGCTCCAGTAACTGCCTGGCGTCCTCCAGTTGAGTATCCACCAGCAGGATGATGAACTCCTCACCACCAAATCGTGCCAGGTAGTCGGTGGCCCTTAACTGCTGGCCACAGCAGGAGGCAAAACTTTTCAGTACCTGATCGCCGGCGGCGTGACCGTACTCGTCGTTGATCCTTTTGAAGTGGTCCAGGTCCAGCAGTGCCACACAGAAACCATGGCCGTAGCGGTGGGCCCGGTCCAGCTCAGTATGAGTGGCCTGGTCGAATGCTCGCCGATTCAGGGTGCCGGTCAGGGGATCGTGGGTGGCGAGCCTGCTGAGCTGCTTTTCCAGGGCCTTATGGCGGCTGATGTCCCGCATCTCCAGAATGCAGTCACTGGTCTGTTGTTCCAGGGGCGACAGGGAGATCTCTGCCGCATAGGCGCCCTCGCTGAGATGCCGGGCCACCAGCTCCTGCTCATGGACATCACCCCGATCAAGACAATGTTGCAGTGCCGAATGGCTCTCTGGTGCGAACAGCGCCGTGACAGGCTTCTGCAGCAACTGGTCGCGGGGCAGCCCGGTGAGTTTTTCCAGCCCGGGGTTGGCATCCATGATCAGTCCCTCCCGCAACACGGCGACGCCGGACGTAGAGGCCCGCATCAATCGTTCAAAACGCTGGGCACTGCTGCGGGCCTGGTCCGCGTGGTACTCGCTCAGGGCCAGAATGCGCTGCATGGTCATCAGGGTGACACCCACAAAACCCATCACCAGTGCTGGTATCGCAAAGTTGTAGGGCAGCAGGTAACTGAAAGACTCGTAGGGCATCTCGTAGGGATGGTCGATCCACCAATTCACATACCCGAAACCACCGCGAACCAGGGTGACCACCGAATAGATCAACAGGCTGATGGCCACCAGCAGGCGGGCCGGTCGCGTGGCGTTGTCGTCACGGGCCCGTATCAGCAGCCAGATGGCCTGCCAGGGCAGAAGCCCGGCGATGGAGGAATAAACCCCCATGAGGAAGTCCGAACTGCCGGCGTAGACCCAGTAATGAATATTGAAGACCGCCATAACAGCGACACTGACAGGCACAATCCACCAGGGCAGGGGGCGCCCCATGAAGCGGAAGATGCCCAGCAGGAAAAGCGCCTCACCGGCCAGTTGCCCTGCATTGCCCAACACGTTGAGTGTCGGGCTGCCGGTGGCCATGAAGCCGATGAACAGCACAATGCCGCCAATCAGCGACCAGATACCGGCCATCCAGAAACCGGGCCCGGAGTAGGGGCGCGACACCCGCCAGAGCGCCGTGGAGGCGACCGCCAGTGCCAACAACAGGCACAGGCCCAGCAACATGGGGGAAAAATACAGTTCGCGCATAAACGGCGGGCTTTAGTGAATGATCCCTGCAAGTATACCTTGGGGGGAGGTTGGGAGACAGGGCCAGGACACTAGGTGCTTTCCTGTCATTTCGGGCATCGTCTTTGGTGCCTGATCCGTCTTGGGGTGGTTACACCTCCAATACAAGGTTCCTGCCACCGAGCAAAAGCACCCACACGGTCACCGTTGCCCAGTGAATGATGGTGGGAACCCAGACAGACCGGGAAACCACATAGCCATACCCGCAGGTAATCCCGAGTGCGCACACGATCAGCAGAAACCAGGGGTCCAGGAAAAGCGAAATGGCGGAATGGTTGAACGCCAGTGCGTTGAGCGGATGCCAGGCCACGAATATGAACGTGCTGATGGCCACCGCTTTGGCAGCGCTGGCGGTGCCGGAGTCCAGTATGTTCCGTGGAATGAGCACGCCCCTGAAAAACGCCTCTTCCAGCAACGACGGGAAGACAAACAGGGTCAGGGGGAGCAGGAGCGCTGTCTTTGAAGCCATGGGTGCCACATCCAACAGACCGGTGCTGAATCCGATAGCCCCCGCAATAAGGGCAAACACCGGCACCAGCGCCCACGCCCTGAGCGGGGCCCGGAAAGGTGAGGTTCGAAAACCCTGACCCGGATTGTTGCGAAGATAGTCCATCATAATTTGGTTTCCCGTCCTTTCCGCTAAAAAATGTTGCTTGTGACCGCCCGGTCTCAGGCTACCTTCCTCAAAAACGCCTTGAGCGCGCCGGCCAGCGAAGCGCCGCTGAACAATGTCATGGCATGACCGACCCCGGGTAGCATAATCAGTTCGGCGTCGAAACGTTCCGCCGTGGTCTTCATGGCATTCAGTCGCTTGTCCTGCTCGCCCACAAACAGAAGCATGGGGATGGAGGCCTCGCCCAGCGCTTCCGACAGGTCCTGGCGATCGACAGCCGCGGCGACCAGTGCCACCAGGTCATTCTGCAGCACCAGTGGTCTGGCGGCATCCGCGATGGTCTCACCAATGAACGTCTCCAGCGCCTCAAGGAAGGCTTGTGGATCCTCGCCGGATACCTGATAGAAAGGCTCTGCTGATTCGGCGAAAGGATGGGCCCCGCCAATCATCAGCGACGCCACCCGTTCCGGATACCTGGCTGCCATGCCGAAGGCCAGCCAGCCACCCATGGAGTAGCCGAGCAAATGAGCCTGATCCACGCCCAGGTCGTCAAGAACAGCGTTGATATCAGACAGGCGCTCATCGAGGGAGTAGAGAGCCTGATCGTGGGGCTTGCTGCTTCTGCCATGCCCGCGCAGGTCCACAAGGATGACCTGGTGTTCTTTTGCCAGTTCGGCAGCCAGGCCGGAGTAGTGCCACTGGGCTCTGCTGGCGGTAAAGCCATGCAGAAGAACAACCGGTTGGCCCGCGCCGAGCACCTCGTAGTAGATGGTTACGCCGTTATTGTTGACGGTCGTCATGAATCGTTTTCCTTTTACGGGCTAACGGGGCTACCTTCGTTCTGCTATAATTTAGGTTCAGTATGCAGGATTTTTGGAGCAAGCCCGTCGATGAGCGCCAAATCGCCAACCTCGAAAAAATCACGACTCGTCACCAGTGCATCCATTCGCCGTTCGGTGGCAAGCTCCACGGCTATTGAGACTGGTGAGAGTGTCCAGGAACTTGAAGGTAAGCTACGCCGTAAGTCTGGAAAATACGCGCACATAAAGCTGGCCAGCTAAATAGAGCTATCACCACTGGCCAACGCCAAGCGAACAAACCTGGTCATTGGTGTGTAGTCGCATCCCATTCCTACCTGGATTGCCTGAAAGTACTCGAGCTTGCTCTGATCCCAATAGCTGTAATCCAGCGTGCCATAACCTGCCTGAACTGCCATCACATCAGCCAACAAGCGAGACAGTCGGCCATTCCCCTCTCGGAAGGGATGAATGAGGATAAACTCTACATGGGTTTCGGCAATAGCCTCCGCAAGCTGATCTTCAGAAACGTCGTGACAGGGTGTATTTCTTGCAAGGACGCTGGTTTCAAAGCCTGAAAGTAACTTCGGAATCTGGGCCGCTGCAGCAAATGGGAAATCTCCCTTGCTCATGTTGACGGAGCGTTCCTCCCCGGCCCATCCGTAAACATTACCCATCCAGCGACGATGCCAGGATTTCAGGTCTTCAACGGTAAGGGTGCGGTCTGGAAAGTGGTCTATCAACACGGCCTGATAAAGCGCCTCCAGAAGCTGCAGCTCCAATTCGTCCATATCCTCTGGTGAAGTGATGCCAAGTCGGTTTGCCAGAACCAGACCGTCAGAGCCGGGTTCGTACTCACCTTCAGAGCTGTTGACTTCGTAACGACCGGTCATCAATTGGATCCCTCCACTGCTTTCGCGTTTCTAGCCATGTATCGCCGCGTTCACCGGCTCATCCGGTGCAACGCATGGTTAGGTGTCTTTGATATATGTAGGTGCTTGCGCGTGGTCTTCAAAACCACCGTATTTGATTGAAGAGGGATAATACTCTGAAGCAAATTGAACTTCCCCAGCGGCAGCTTCACCGTCAACGCTGGCAATAAATGCAAGCATGAGATCAGTGCCAGCAGAGACACCAGCAGATGACCATATGTTGTCGTCTTGTACGTACCGTTGCTCAACAACCGTTACGTCACCGAGTGCACGCAAACGCTCTAAAGAGCCCCAGTGAGTTGTTGCCTTCCTTCCCGATAAAAGCCCTGCGGCATGCAGCACAAATGAACCAGTGCAAACCGATAGGACTGCCTTGCAGTTCTTTGCTTGATTGGCAACGAAATCAACCAACACAGGATTGTTAACTTCAATACGCGTGCCTTGCCCTCCCGGAATTAGTAAATAGTCAAGTGGGGGGCATGTAGCAAACGAAGCATGTGGGTTAATAGACAACCCTTTTGCACAAGTGATTGGCTCCATCGATTGGCCCACAATGATGCAGTTTTCAGGGCCGTTGGCATTTTTCCGCCACATCGTGAGCATTTCCCACGGCCCAACAAAGTCGAGTTCCTCGACCTGATTGAATACAAGAACTCCAAAATTCATAGTAACCTCCGAGACACCTAACAGTATGCCATGATCTCCGTCAGCTGAGAGGCGCTGAAATGATTTGAACCAGCTCCCCCTTGTCCCAACCAAGCCGACCGGTCTCCACTACCTGCCGACGCATCCCCGGCACCGGGCGGATCATGAACAGGTCGCCATTGCGACCGAGCAGGGTCTTGGGAACGCCGCATTCGCGAGCAAGGCCGGCGTGGGCATCCATGTGTTCAGCCTCGCCGTGTACGGGGATGGCCACACCAGGCTGCACCCATTGATACATCGCCCGCAGTTCGTCCCGGGCCGGGTGGCCGGAGGCATGGATGGGCAGGTCGGCGGCTTCGGCGGTGATTACTTCCACCCCCTGTTCCCTGAGGCTGGCAATCAGCGCCTCAATGGCGTCTTCGTTGCCGGGGATGGCGCGGGCGCTGAAGATCACCCGGTCGCCAGGCTCCAGCTCCACCTCGGGATGCGAGCCCATGGCCATGCGGCGCAGGGCGGTGCGCGGTTCGCCCTGGCTACCGGTGGCGACAGCCAGCACCTCCTCGCGAGGAAGGTAGCCCAGGTGGGCAGGAGGGATAAGATGGTCGTCCGTGTTCCAGACGCCGGCGGCCTTGGCGGCTCCTGCCATGTTGATCAGCGAGCGCCCCAACAGGCCCATGTAGCGGCCGGTGGCCCGGGCCACGTTGGCCAGGGTATGCAACCGGGCGATGTTACTGCCGAAGCAGGCCACGATAACCCGCCCCGGCGCATCATCGACGGCGGCCAGCAACCCCTTTTCGAGTGCCGATTCGGATACCGAGTGCCCCGCCACGGTGGCGTTGGTGGAATCGCACACCATGGCCGTCACCCCTTCCTCCGCCAGGGCCTTGAACGTGCCCGGTGTGTAGCCATGGCCCACCAGTGGCTTCTCGTCCAACTTCCAGTCGCCGCTATGGAAGATCCGCCCCGCCGGGGTGCGGATCATGAGGGCGTTGGGGTCGGGGATGGAGTGGGTCAGTGCCAGCCACTGCACCTCGAACGGGCCGATGGTGCGGCGCTCGTCCACGTCCACCACATGGATCGGCACCCGGTGCAGCAGGTCGAACTCCGCCAGCTTGCGGCGCAGGATCTCGGCGGTAAAGCGGCTGGTGTAAATTGGGCATTGCAGCAGCGGCCACAGGTAGGGCACGGCACCGATGTGGTCCTCATGGGCGTGGGTAATGACCAGCCCGGCAAGTTGCTCACGGCGGTCAGCAATAAACGCAGGATCAGCCATTTGCACCGGTGGTTCGCCGCGCCCGTGCACGGTGCCGTCGGCGATCACCCGACCCGTCCGGGGAAAGGTTACTCCACAGTCCACCATCAGCCACTGGCCGTCGTGGCCGTAGAGGTTGAGGTTCATGCCGATTTCACCAGTGCCGCCGAGGGGCAGGAACCAGAGGTCATTGTGGTCGGGGGTCATGGGCGCCTTGTCGTATTCGGGAAATGGAACAGGCTGCAGTGTAACCCAGAACCCGGGGAGGGCGTGGTGGCGTACAACGGACAATGCCAGACTATGCGCTGATATCCACAAGGCAGGACTTTCCCGTTATGCTTGCCCCTTTATTACAACAATCATAAGGAAGACAACGATGGCCGAGGCGTTATTCCTGCGCGATGGTGAAGCCTACGTACCCACTGAAAATGCCAGCGGGCCCTGGAGCCCGGATTACCTGCACGGTGGTCCGCCCACCGGGCTGCTGGCATGGGCGCTGGAACAGACTGCCGCCGGCAGTGGTCTGCGTCTGGCGAGACTGACCACCGACCTGCTGCGTCCGGTGCCGTCAAAGCCTCTGAGCGTAAGGGTCGACACGGTACGCTCCGGTCGCCGGCTTCGCGTGCTGCAGGCCGACCTGCTGGCGGATGATGTGGTGGTCAGCCGGGCCACCGCGCTGTATCTGGAGCAGGCGCCGCTGGACGTCCCCGGGCACGCCCGCTTTCCCGATGACACCCTGCCGGCCCGCGAGGGCCCAGCCCAAACCCTGATACAGGTTGCCGAACGCGACCGCGACGAGCCACAACTGACACTCACCGGGCTGCACACCACCGCCGAGGTCCACCTGATCGACGGCGTGCAGGGCCGTGGTGAGGGGCGGGTCTGGATGCGCTTGCCGATTCCGGTGGTGGCCGGCGAGCCCTGCTCAACCACCGTGCAGGCGGCCACCCTGGCGGACTTCGGCAACGGTATCGGGCAACTGCACGTGGCCGACAACGTGGGCAGCATCAATGCCGACATCAGCCTGTACCTGACACGTCCGCCCTGCGGCGAATGGATAGGATTCGATGCGCGGGCACGCATGGGCGATAACGGTAATGGCCTGGTGGAGACGCGGCTATTTGACGATAAGGGGATGATCGGCCGGGTAACGCAGGCGACGTTGGCTATGCCTGTTTATGGTGGTTAATGGGTGTCCCTGTTTTTCAACCAAACCTGCGCGAAGCAGAGGGAATGACTCTGGGCACACGGTCTGTTTGAGCCACGCTTTGATTTAATTGCCGGAGCTTGTTGAGAGAGATCTGAAACTGGCCGTTACTCGGTAGCCGCTTCCCGTTGAACTGCTTCCAAACAAGGGCGCCGGGTCCGTTGTAGATCTCCTCGAACGTACCATCAGGCAGGATCTTGATGATGATCGTATGCTGGGGCTGACTCCGGAATCCGACGGAGCTGGACTGTGTAGCCTTGATCTCAACTTCCAGCCCGCTTTCAGTGACAGCGTCATAGCCTTTGTTGGATGCAGTCTTCAAATCAAGATTGTAGGCATCGGCAACCAGACACTCGCCCAGGCTACCCACCATATGGCCGTCAGGGGTGAAATGGCGACCGGGAAACATCGCTTCTAACTCGTGGACCGTCTCGTAAAGCTGTTTTACCAAACTCTGGAACTTATCGTGATTGATCATCGGCGCTCAAACTGCGGCGTGCCTGCTCTGAAAATGAAAAATTAGTCTGTCCATGTTATCTATCCGCTGAGGGCCGTTCCCTTTCATCCCCCACCGGTGAGCTGAGCGAGACCGACCGCCAGAGCAGCGAGAAAAGCCAGTCCAACCAATGACACCAGAATACTGGTGAACATATTGGCGTCCTCGCTCTCGCCAATGGCCTCCTTTGGGTAACGACCGAAAGAGAGAGCACGGCAAATGGGCCAGCCCACGTACCAGGCAATAATTTCGAAATACAGCTCCCAGACAAGCCAGATAAGGGATCTCACAACTAGGCTCAGAAGGCGAAAAACAGCCTTCAAGGAACCATCGGCCAATTCTTCCATGGGCTTTTTCTCCCTGCGGCTCACTCTGCCTTGGCGTCGGCGCCGTGCTCCGAAAGCTGAGCGCCGAACCAGCGATGTATAGCCGTTAGCAAGTGTAGATCAGTCGTTTCAAACGTGATCTCAGCGCCTGCGGAAAGCTCCGCATACGAGATCTCGATGCCCGAGGCTCCGGCTCGAAGCTCCCTAAGCCCTGGCATGTCTGCGCCATGCAGCATCTCTGGGTCTGAATAGTCGCCGCGCTGAAACCTTTCAGCTTCGTGCTTGAGATGCTGCCGGATCAGTGCAATTTGGTTGCTTTTGCCTGGATCCCTCGCAAGAACACGCTGTACGCCTCCCGACTCTGTCATCTTGAAGATGTGTACGGTCTTCGACATGTCGAAGGGCATTACGTTGTGCGACATCTGGTGGACGCGCTCTTGAGAAGTCTGTGCGAACACGGTGAAACTGCTCAGCAGCAGAAGAACCACAAACACCTTGCCCATTTTAAGAACGGCACGGGCGGACGAGCTCATGTAATCATCCTCCTGATGTCAGTAAACAGAATGGTGTGGCCCAACGCCAGCGCACAATGGCGGCCGCAGGCCGCGAATCGATGCGCCTTGTTATGGGGTGAAACATCCTGCATCATTTACCTATGTCTATCTCCGCGGGGTGTCAAATGACTGCGCTCGAACTCGAAACCCTCAGAAATGCTGCCATGACGCTCTCCGAACAGGAGCGCGCCGCTTTAGCCAAAGATCTGGTGGCAAGCTTGGATGGCCCTGCAGATGAAGGTGTTGCAGAAGCATGGGACCGTGAGATTCGCCGAAGAATCCACCAGATTGATTCAGGAGAAGCAGAGCTGCTCGATGCAAAGGAAGTTCTGTCCCGCGCCAGAGATCGAATTAGAGGCTGATCGTTTTGAGAGCAAGAGTCAGCAGGGAAGCTGCTACAGAATTGGAAGAAGCCGCTGTCTGGTATGAGCAGGAAGAAGTTGGGCTTGGAGAACGCCTGATCAATGCTTTCGAACAAGCAATTGAGCTGCTTGAGGAACCCTATCCCCCACTGGTTCCAGTCAACCCTGACGCCGCAGAATCCGGAGCAAAACAACTCATCCTTCATAGATTCCCCTTCTCCCTCGTAACCATCGAAAGAAACCAAGCTATCATAGTCGTTGCTTTTGCTCACCACTCCAGAAAACCAGGCTACTGGCGGAGACGGCTCTCCCCATAACGCTTTTGTTTAGCGGCGCACATGTAGCGCAGCGAAATGGGCGTCCGGTGTAGGGCCGGAGGCCCGGAACGTACTACAACAATTTGTTAAGTGATTCCAGACTCTCAGGGCCGCCCTCCAATCGAACGCACTCAGTAGATTCTTGCTCCCATGGCGCGGCGGATGCTGTGTGGAGGTGAACAGAAATCTTTGATACGGCGAGTTCATCGAGCAAACCGGCTGGAACCCATACCATCTCGGTGCCCCGCAGGCTATTTGGAACCGGACTCCCACAACTCGAACAAAAATCGCTCCGGAAACCACTTGGCTTTTGATACGACCGGATCTCGCTTTGACCTGAGACCCAACGAAAACTAGAACCCTGCACAAACGTGGCAGCGTTGGCTGCAGCCCCTGTGGCTTTGCGGCATAGCGAGCAGTGACACTGATAGAGATTCCGTACCTCGCCATCAATTTCGAATTTCACGCTTCCGCAGAGACATTCACCTTGCATCGATCAATCCTTTGACACTTAAGGCTTGGCTTTGCGGCGTGCCGGAGCACTAGCGCAGGCGCATCCGACAACAGCCACTGGTTAAGCTGCTTCGAAGTCCAGGGGCTGAATGCCATCCAGATTTACCGTGCTGCGGGCCACCCAGAGATCGTACATATCCTGCATCGCCAGCCAACTCTCAGGTGTACGCCCGAGTACCTTGGACAGCCGCAAAGACATTTCAGGGCTAATGCCGCTATCCCCTTTGAGCAGCCGAGACAAAGTAGAAGGTGAAACGCCCAGACTGGAAGCAAGCTGACGGGAGCTGATACCGAAAGGCTCCAGGTACACCTCGCGAATGAATTCACCAGGATGCGGCGGATTATGCATAGTCATTAGTGATAATCCTCATAATCAAGAATGTAGGCGTTGCCGTCCTGAAATTCGAACGTCATTCGCCAATTTCCGTTAACCCGAATCGACCACCGCCCCTTGTCTTTACCCTTCAATGGGTGAAGCCGAAAGCCAGGGATATCCATGTCCTCCACCGAAGTGGCCGTATCTAGAGCAGCTAACTGCATACGCAGTTTCTTGGCATGCTCAGACTGTATGCCCGCCGTGCTGCCGGTCGAGTAGAACCGCTTCAGTCCTTTGTGACGGAAAGATTTAATCATGAGGGAATGATAGCATGGTGCGCATCACGCAACAATAGAGCTTAACGCGCTTGTTTAGCGGTGCCCCGGCAGGGGCGTCCGGTGAAGGCCGCTGGCCGGAACGTACTACAACAAATTGTTAGGCTCCCCGGGAGCTCGGCTCCTTGTAACGATCAAGAAGCTCGGGCTGCTCTTGAGCCACTTTATAAAAGAACTCGACCATCTGATGCTTCAGATATCTTAGAAAATATTCGAGTTGGCGAAGCTCCTTCTCTTCGAGATGCAGCCGCTCATTAAACTGAAAATGAGGAAGATTGAAACGGCCGTCGTCTATGGGGATGGTAGAAATCCTGAAATGCATCTCTTCCTCCGAGGAATGCGCCACTATCTTGCGGCGCAGGTCCAATACTCTATCAACTAGCGTCTTTTGCTCTTGGTTCAAGCTGATGCCGAGAGCACGCAAACCAATTGTCGTCCCGCCTCTGGTTGTCTCGAAGGGTCGCGCCATTGAGATTATCAGGGTGGATTCGTAGCATCTGAATCGACGCAATTCTACGTGACTATGTTTCGCCCCAAAATCACAGTCCTCGAGCAGGAATGTCAAAGCAGACAGGGCTTGCTGGAAGTCCCAAGTCGAGTAGATCGCCCTTATGAGTTGCTTCTCCGTTATATTCATAGTGCCTAACACCTAAGCATTTAATGGTCGTGCGCAGCATGACCTTTAAATGTCTGTTGGACTAAGCCGCCGGCACCGAAGCTATCGGGCGACGTATAAGGGTAAAGTAAT